>CP129474.1:307574-615149 GCA_030583765.1 Candidatus Paceibacterota bacterium | reverse complement strand
CTGCGTTTTTAGGAGATCGATAATGCAGATACCATCTTTCACAGTAAACAAGAATTCATCCATGGCTGGATGAAACACTGTGCGCTTGCGTCCGAAGTGCATGCCCGCTTTGAGCATGTCCTCGTAGGCCAAAATGGTGTTTGTTGTATCTAATGCCATAATAAATTATGAAGCCCGATTAGAATACCAGAGAAAGCACTGAAAAGTCAACGTAACCCCTAGACAGGTCGCTCAGCTCGTGATACCCTAAATCGCACAATAATTCATATATGAAGACCGATATTCACCCCGCATACCATTCCGCCGCTCAGGTATCCTGCGCGTGTGGCAATACCTTTGTTACTGGCTCCACAAAGGAGTCTATTTCTGCTTCAATCTGCAGCAAGTGCCACCCCTTCTACACTGGCCAAGAAAAGATTGTCGACACTCGTGGCCGCGTTGAGAAGTTTAAAAAGCGCTTGGAAAAGGCAACCGCCGCAAAAGCAGGAGCAAAAACAAAGAAAAAGTAAGCATAAAAGCTCCCGAGGGGAGCTTTTGCTTTTGCAAACATTACTATGAATTACGACTGGAGACAGTATCAAACATCACAAAAGGTTCATACACCTACCAACCCAACTGACGAAGCAATTGTTGAAATTCGTGCAGGTGCTGGTGGCCAAGAAGCTGCGATTTTTGCTGGAGACCTTTTCTCTATGTATCGTAAACACGCCCAAAGCAAAGGGTGGCGCTTTGAAGTTCTTGACTCTACTCCCGGGGATTCTGGTGGGTATAAAAACGTCTCTTTCGAAATACGCGGAGACAATGCGTTTAAGAACATGCGCTATGAATCGGGGGTGCATCGCGTGCAGCGGGTGCCCGACACAGAACGTAGCGGTCGTGTACATACATCGACGGCAACTGTAGCCGTCCTCCCCATCGCATCAGAACAGGAAGTGAGCATCCGCCCCGATGAGATTGAACTCTCCTTCTCTCGGGCGGGCGGGCCTGGAGGTCAGAACGTTAACAAAGTAGAGACTGCAGTCCGCATTCTGCACAAACCGACAGGCATCGTTATCTCGTGCCGCCAAGAGCGAAGCCAGCATGGCAACCGAGAAAAAGCCATGGAAATGCTCCGTACAAAACTTGCCGAAATTAAACGCCTTGAGGCCACTGGAAACATTACCGAAGAGCGCCGTAAGCAGATCGGCACTGGAGATCGCTCTGAAAAGATCCGTACCTATAACTTCCCCCAAGATCGTATCACCGATCACCGCATCAAAAAGAACTGGGGCAATATCGAGCGCATTCTCGCCGGCAACATGGATCCTATTTTCCAGGCCATGCAAGAAGGTATGGCAAACCCCGATCAACCTACGCAATAACCTTCCCTACCCTCTTATATTCTTTATGAATGTTTCAAACACCCCCGAAGTTATGAAGAGCCCAATCTTCACGCCCCGCCCAGGATGGCGACGCTTCTTTCCTGCATGGGCTGTAGTTGGAGCTCTACTCTTTATCCTTGCCACCATTGTCTTTTTCTCACGGGGAGAAAAAGCGCGTGTGGATAACGAAGTTTCGCAGGCACCTGAAGCAAGGGGAACTTTCTCCGTTACAATTGAGCGCGGCGATGGCCCGCTCCATGTCGCACGTAAAGCAGTAAACGCGACCGTTCCCCTTCTCTCTATAACCACTGATCCAGCGATTCTTCTCCTTGCAGAAATGCGCCTTGCGCAAGAACTCCCCATTCTCCTTATCCCGGGAGCACAGCAGACGTTCGCCACATCGCGCGTTCTCTCTATCCTAAATGATGCGGCGCAAACGATTACCCCCAAGCAACGCGAATCCCTCGCCCCGTATTTGAAATAGTCATCCCGTAGAAAGCGCTCGAGAGGGCGCCGTCCCAAAACTACCACGCGTCGAGCATCCTGCGAATACTCGCGCTCCTACTCGCCCTTACCTTGAATTATGGAGCAATCCTTACCGTTCGGGCTGCGAGAGGGTAGTTTCAGAACAGCACCCTCTCTCAAAACAATGCCCGATCATCGCCATAACAAAACACGCCCCGTAGGGCGTGTTTTGTGTTGAGGTTTGGGAGTTATTCCTCTTTTGGAGCTTCCTCTGCTGCGCCTTCTTCGGCGACAGCTTCCTCGCCCTCTTCCTTCTCACGCTTAATCTCTTCAACTGCAGAGACATCAGTGGTTGGCTCAGCGAGTGATGCTTCGAGCTCTTCTTGGCTGATCGGCTCCTGTACCGTTGCCAAAATTTCGTTTGCTTCGGCACGGATCTCCGCCTTTTCAAGCTTAATATCCTTCACAAGAATCTGGTCGCCAAATGCCTTGAGAGCTGAGATATCAACGGCAATCTCATGAGGCATCTCTTCAGGAAGTGCCTCTACCTCAACTTCGTTGAGACCGCGAACGAACACCGCCTTGAGATCTTCGACTGCGGGTGACTCGCCCACAAAAGTCACAGGCACGTTAGCGCGAATCTTTTGGTCGAGACGCACTTTATGGAAATCAACGTGAGAGATTGTATCGGTGACTGGGTCACGAGCGATATCCTTCACTACAGTTGGGATTGTTGAACCATCAATAGAAAGGTAGATGACCGCCGTCTCTCCTGCTTTTTTGAAAGCGCCGTCAAATGCCTTTGCTGGCATTTGGATGCTCTGCGCCTCCATGCCCTGACCATATACAACCGCGGGGATCATGCCCTCAGCGCGGATGTGACGAACTGCAGCCCCTGTTCGGGTGCGTGCGCTCGCCTGTAATTCAATTTTCTGTGCTTTTGCCATAGGAGTATAGAGAGAATACGAAGCTCGGATATCGTACCAAAGCCAAGCCAAAAAGGCAAGCTAGGATTTAACCATTGCGCTACCCGTGGTATGTAATATCGCTTCTGAGACCATTCGGAGCCCGAGCGGGCAGGGTATATAAAAAGAGAGACATAACGTCTCTCTTTTTATACGAGCGAGGGCGAGTGAGACCGCGCAGTCCCGCTGGGACTGCGACGGGAGTCGAAGAAGTGATATAAGTACCACTCTCTAGAATCCCGAGCGATTCCGACGCGAGGCGTTCCAGCGCCATGCAGCGAGTGCTACCAAAATCACTGCCGCTAACACTCCCCACGTACGCGGTGTAAGGCCAAGGAAGAATGCCGCTTGGGTGAGATCAGGCGCCTCACCTTCTCCTGTTTCTGTCCTTACCGTATTGCCTTCAAGTGGCGTCGGGCTTACCGATGCCCCTGCAAGCGCGCCTGCTTCAGGTGATGCCGTTGCCGCTACAGGTGCCGGCGTGCGCACGGTCACTGCAACTGTGCTCCCACCCGTAAAGAGGTTTGCGTTCGTACCGTCAAGCAAACGAGTTGCGCCCCCTATTGCGATGGTTGCGGTGCCCGCCTGCTTCGCACGGAAGGTAGCAGTGCCCAATACGCGAGGTGTAGAGAAGCCACCCGCGACGCCACCCGTTTTTATAAGAGAACCCGCTGCGTTATCAACGACATCATAGCCAGGCTGCGCCACCGGAAGCCACCCCGAAGCAAACGTGAAGCCGGTCACCTCAAGAATTGCCGGATCGAACGAGATGTTTGCTTGTACGGTGGTAATATTTGCTCCGGTCGGGTTCGCAGTCACGGTAACCGTAAAACGTTGGCCGGCCGAAACCACGCGCGACGCTTGCCCTAAGGAGACGGTCGCCGCGTTTGCTGGAACCGCAACAGCGCTCACCGCCACTGCAAGAATAAGAGAATAAAGATATTTCATAGATGTTATGCGTTCCAATTCGCCATGAGAAGGTTGAAGTCGAATATGTCGACGACACCGTCACCTGTAATGTCTGCCGCAGTATTTGCAGGATTCGATCCCCAATTCGCCATGAGAAGGTTGAAGTCGAATATGTCGACGACACCGTCACGGTTGATGTCACCCGCGCGGACCGTTCCTCCAGCTGTTCCTGCAGAAGGAGTCGCGGTTGGCGTAGGCGTTGGTGTGCTAGGCGCTCCTCCGCCACCACCGCCACCTCCTCCACCTCCGCCACCCCCACCGCCCGAAGGCGTAGGTGTTGGCGTACTTGGAGATGAAGAGCTGATCGTGTACATAAACGTCACCACGGAAGAAGATGCGCCACCACTGTAGCATGCAATCGCCATGAGCGTTGTATTACCGCTAATGCCAACATTGCCAGATGCACCACTGATGAGCGATCCGGTACTGCATGAGGGCACAGTGCTGTCAGTTGTATAGCGGATACTCTGCGCACCCGATGCAGAAAGCGTTACATTTTGCGTGCCGACGTAGCTCCCCGTGCTCGGATTCGCCGTTGGCTCGCTTACCAATGTGCCACCAATCGACTGGCTTGAGACCGTGTTCGATTGATTGACCGTTCCCGTTACTTCCGACGCAAGTACTCCGGCGGGAACCGCCAGGAGTACTGCGAGAATGAGAGAAGAAGTGATACGCATGGTTTTAGAGACTTTGGATACCGTAGTCCGCGGAGTAGACGCCTCCAGAAGAACCGGTCGGGATCTTAGCTTCTACCACAATGCGCACCTGACGACCAGCAGTGTTTGCATCCAAGTCGCCTGTCATGGTCATGGCGCCCGCATAGGTGTTAGCCGCACCAACGGTGATTGCCGCGCCACTTGTTGCTGCGTTTGATGACTGTGCGCTGTAGTAACGAATGTTACTCGCCGCCGCAATGGTGTTCGTGCCACTCACAAAGTCACTGAACTTCATGGAGACACTTGCCTCACTGGTTGGAATTGTCACGTCGAAGAACCACTGCCAACCGTTTGTGTAAGAGTCGTTGGCAATCGCGAAGGCGCGAGAAGGATCGGAGCTAATGTTCGTCACCTCAAGCGCCGCGGCACCTTCTGCTTCGGTGATCAGAACAGGTCCTGCTGGCGTGCTTGGATTGCCGGATGCATCATATGCAATAGCAGTGAAGCTATTGGAAGCGCCCTGGACCAACGGTGCCGAGAATGACCAGTTTGTCTGTCCCGCACTTACTACGGTTGAGCCCACAAACACGGAGCCAGAGCCACTGTCGTTGAAGATTTGCACAGTGCGGATACCGCCGTCATCATCCACGATACCAGTGAGCACCTTCTCGTTCGCATCGATTGGACCAGCACTTGCCGTTGTGAACGCGAGTCCCGTTGGGCCAGTACTATCTGCTACTGCAACCGTTGTGAACGTATTGTCGGTTGAAGTTGCGGAATAGCCATTTCCATCTTCGGAGATCACGCGGAAGTGGTATTCCGTTCCAGCGCTCAAACCCGAGAGAATGACTGAGTGGGTAGTATTGTCAGCCGTCACGTCGGTCACCGCCGGCTCAAAGTCGCCGTAGCTGGAATCCAGACCCCATTCCACATTGGAGGTTGCAAGCTCATCCGTCACCCACGTAACGGTCGCACTAGCAGATCCAATCCCAGTCACTTGAATATCGCTAATAACTGGTGCGTCAACATCATCGCTTGCGTTGTTGGTGATGACTACCGAAGCACTTGGAGCACCCGTGTTACCAGAAGCATCAGTTGATGTAGCTGTGATGGTATTACCCGCATCAAGCGAGAGGCCAACTACTACAGACCAGTCTGTTTGTCCGATCGGAAGCGCAACCTGACCTGCAAGCACGTTGCCGGAGATGCCATCATCGCGATACACACGAATCACACGCTCAGAATCAGGCGTGTCCGCGCCAGCTGTTCCGGAAATAGTGTAGATACTTGCCGGTGTGCTTATTGGACCCGCTGGTGTGGTGATAACTGGAGTTGGTGGGTCGATGTCGTCACTCGAGTCTGCAATGACTGTAAAGTCATACGAGTCCTTCGTGAGCACCATTGCAAATGCAATGCCCACTGAATTCTGTGCGCCAGTCGCCACCATGATGTAGTACTGCTCACCGAAGGTTAGATCTGCCGCTGGCGCGATCATCGCAACCGTATTTCCTTCAATAAGCGAGACGGTTGCCGATACTACGGAGTCATCAGAGTATTTACGGAGCTCAATGTTGGTCGAGTTGATTGTCGACTCCATCATTTCTTCGTCGAACGTCACGAAGATTGGAGCGCTCACACCTACGCCACCTGCGTTATCTGCGGGGACCGTGCTCACAATGATTGGCTCTGATGTATCTGCGGGCGATAACTCAGTGGTGAAATCCTGTATTGCTGAGTTGGTATACGCAACAACGGTATTCCCTGCCGCGTCTTTCGCGCCCGAGACCCAAAGATAGTAGGCCGTTCCATATTCAAGCGCAGAGCTTGGGTTCAACGTTGCCGTGAGGCGATCATCACTCAGCGTCACCACAACACCATCAACGTCTACATTGCCGGCGAACTTCTTAATCTTCACCGTGTTTGAGTTTACGGTTGAAGGATCCATCGCTTCCGAGAATGTCACTGTCGGCGAGATAGCTACCGAGATTCCTGAAGGACTACCGGTTGGTGTTTGGCTGTCAACCGTTGGGGCAACTTCATCAAGCTGATCAGTGGTGAAGAGAATGGCCTTTAGCGCACTCTCATGACCCCCCGCGTCCCTACATAGTGTGTAGTAGGTGTGCTGTGCTCCCGCAAGAAGACCGGTCAGAGAGTGTGAATGGCTTGTGCCGCCCGTGGTGCCCATTGCCACCATGCCACTCCATACCGTGTTCACATTTGAATAGCGGCATGTCGCGAGCTCATCAGTGGTCGCGGTCAGCGTTGCGCTATCTGTATCTACGTCAAGAGCGCTCGCTACCGTAATTACTGGACCAATATTATCGATCTCAATTACATTGCTCACTAAGGTATCAACTGAATTGCCCGCCAGATCTGTCCCTATAACCGAGATGGTCACCGTACCTTCTTCATCTTGGGCTCCTGGAGTCTGCCATGTATATGTCCAGTGGGTATTGCCTGTTCCGGGAAGCATCGCCACTTCAGCCAAATCGCCATCGCCGGCCGTGCCAATGGCAATTGTTGGAGGAACCACAGGGTACACCGCCTCATCAAAATCAGCATTAATTACGACGGTTTCGAACCATCCATAACTTGCTTTCGGCGCAACTTTTGATGCGGTATAGCTAATAGTTACTATTGGACCTGTTGTATCTCCGCTGACTGCGGTAGTGCCATCAATTTCAACATCGCTCAAGAAATTTCCTGCCACATCACGAATTGCGTTCGTCTCTGGTGTAACTGATACTTTGTTTCCATTGCGCAGATATGTCGTAGCATCAGAGACATCTTCCGGAAGAGTAATAGTCAGAGTATTCCCGGAATAACTCCAGCACAACACGTTTCCGCTTGTAAGACACGCATCCGTCATATTCAGCCCAGAATCGTCCGGGCTTTCCAGAGAAGCAAACTCACCTATTGACCAAGTACCATCTACTGCCGCGACTGGCTCACTGAATGTAAGAGCAATCGTATCTCCAGCCCCCTCAACAGTAGCCCCGATCACATTGGTATCCAATAGAACTGGCGCAACTCCGTCCGCTGGCGTAATGCTTTGTCCAGATGGACTCACGTTACTGCCAGCCGAAGGATCGTCAGCAACGCTTCCTATTAAACTCACGAGAGGTGTGTCGCCTGTCCCAAATGCTGATGTAATTATCGTTACAACTCCCGAACTTGTCTGCGATGCAGATACTACCGAGATTGCACCTCCTGCAATACTAAAGTCAGAAGGACCACCAACCGTGGTGCCGTTTAAATCTTCACTAAATGTCACCTCGATAGTAGTTGTTGAGGTTGTGATTGCAGAGATCATCACCGGCCCCGCATCATCAACTTCTACGACCGTACCAGAGAGGATGGCTCCGAGAAGATTTCCTACGAGGTCAGATGCCGTATCCGGCGTATAGAGGACATCTTTTACATCCGTTCCTGCAACGGGCGTTCCGAGCTCGATAATGATGACGTTGTCATCTGCTGTCGAGCCGATATCGATACTTGCGCCAGCATTCCCTCCAATAGAGAACGAGCCGACAGAGGCACTAAACGATGAATCGAGAATATTTTCACTGAATGTTATTTCTGCACTATCAACTGATCCGTCAAAATCAGCATCTAATGTCCTGATTCCCGTTACGGTCGGCACCGTATTATCCACCACAAATGTTGCGCCACTTGTTGGGGTTCCGTTGAGTGCATTGCCGGCGAGATCTGTCCCGTTGCTAAGAGATACTGTGACCGTACCATCACCAGCGCCCACAGTGTGGGTATATACATATTCTGTCGCCGTATTACGAGTCATCGCGACTGGACCGAGAGCGTTGGGGGCGGAGAGAGAGAGCTCCACATCCTGCCCCGCATCCATGTCTTCAGTGAATGTCGCGGTAATGGTGAGAGAATCACCGGCCTTCACTCGGCCATCGGCATCACTATAGGTGATGGCTGCGGTGGGGGCGGTGCGATCATAAATCACTAAAGAGCTATCCGAAACAACGCTTACTGTTGTACCAATATTCCCGGCGGCGTCCTCAAAATCCAGCGAAAAAGAGATGGCACCTTCGGGATCTGTCCCATTCATTGTGATCTCTGCTTCCCAATCGTTTCCACCTACGTTAGATATCGTGGCAGCACGTCCAGCAAGAGATCCGGAAACGGTGTCGATTGCCTCATCGGCAGTAAATGCAACCGTAACAACATCGCTCTGCTTTGCAAGCTCTGGGTCTAAGTTGTTTGACGAGATAGATACTGGAGACAAAGTCGGCGCAGTCTCATCAAAGGTCACGGTTGAAGCATCATCAACGGTGACTTTTTGTGTAGCACTATTTCCTACAAGATCATCCGCATCAATAGTAAACGTGACAACACCCTCCGTGTCTCCGGAAGCCATCGTGTAAGTAGCGCTCCAGGAAGTTGGCCCGCCTGATACACTTGCGGCATTACCATCAACAGTAACTACGGGGGTTACTGTTGCTTCGTCTGTAACGAATGAAAGCGTAATCTCATCTCCGGCTTTAGCGAGAGAAGTATCTTTTGCATTATCAGAAATAATAGATACCGATCCGATCCCCGGCACCGTATTATCCACCACAAATGTTGCGCCACTTGTTGGGGTTCCGTTGAGTGCATTGCCGGCGAGATCTGTCCCGTTGCTAAGAGATACTGTGACCGTACCATCACCAGCGCCCACAGTGTGGGTATATACATATTCTGTCGCCGTATTACGAGTCATCGCGACTGGACCGAGAGCGTTGGGGGCGGAGAGAGAGCTCCACATCCTGCCCCGCATCCATGTCTTCAGTGAATGTCGCGGTAATGGTGAGAGAATCACCGGCCTTCACTCGGCCATCGGCATCACTATAGGTGATGGCTGCGGTGGGGGCGGTCGTATCAATATCGACATTTACCGTGGACACGTCTGCGCCAAACAATAAATCCTGCGTTTGAACCGTCCATCCATAGGTACCGGCAAGCACCGCAGTGGTAACATCGATAGTAAATGGCAACGTTTCTCCAGAGTCGATCGCATCGGAGATGCCATCAGTGTACTCACACATAGTTCCCGTTGCCGTGCTAATCGCCCAGCCCGATGGAGCGGCACCGCATGAGAGTCCAGAGAAATCAACCGGCTTCGTTATCTGCACTCGATTTATAGAATCTGTTCCATCGTTGGTGACAGAAAATGTGTATGTCGTTGCGGTGCTACCAGTTTCAATAGCTGGAGAAGCTACAACACTATGCGTGTGCACCGCATTCGCGGACAAAGGTACAAAAAAGCCGCCAAGGAGCATGAGGGCGGCGAGAAGAGCGGCGCTGCGAGTTCGCAACGTGCGTGGAGTGAATACATTCGTGCGTGGCAACATAAATTCCGGACACAAAACTCATGCGTCATGCTGTGCGTGCCAACGGATAGCATGCAATGCCAACGCAGGAGCGTCAGTTAGTATTCCATCCTGTCTACTCTTTTCTATTTCTACTGTCAACAAATAGCAAAAAACCAAAGGAAAACCGGGCCTCTCTGGACCCGGTTTGCAGCCTCATGTGAGGCCTAGGGTGTCGCCGCCGTGAATTCGGCAGCGTGCGCCCACAGCACACGACACTCTGGGCACGCGCGAGTATCACCTTGCAGGCAGTTCTCGCACTTGCTCGTGCCACATCGCGAGCAGGAGTACAGTAGAACTCCCTCCTCCCCGCAATGCAGACAGTTGCCCGCATGCGTGTGTGCGGCAACTTTCTCTGTCGCCATCGTCTCACCTCCCTTCACCAGCACTATACCATAAAACTACGAGTTCGTGAAGAGCTTTGTTTTTTGCGTCACAATCTCCTCTACTGCCGCCGCCGCATCTGCAAGATACTTATACGGCGTTGTCTCGTTCGGATTCTGTATGAGTTCTTCTTTTAATTCTTTCTGATACGCCACGCGAAGCTCGGTATTAAAATGTACATTTGAAACACCCGCCGCAAGCGCCGCCTTTATTTGCTCGTCGGGCAACCCTGAAGCGCCGTGAAGTACATAGAATGGTTGTGGCGCCACCGCTACAATGCGTGAAAAGTGAGCAATATCGAGTTTTTCCTCCTGTTTGGTTACAATCCCGTGGATATTTCCAAACACCACAGCTAAACGGTCCACGCCCGTTTTTGTTACAAAATCCAGCGCCTGCTCGGGTTGCGTGTAGTCTGCAGCACTAATTTCAACTGATTCCTGCACTTGTGACGCACCCTTGAGATACCCCAACTCCCCCTCTACGGTAACCGGGCGCGTGAGAGAATGCGCTCGCGAAGCAACCGCGTACGCAGCGGTTACGTTTTCGTCATATGAAAGGCGCGACGTATCAATAATCACCGAGTCATAGCCCGCATCAATAGCAGCAAAGCACCGTTCCGCGCTCTTAAAGTGATCAGCATTCAAAAAGATGGGGAACGAGAGTTCTTGCTCAAGTGCTCGCACAAGCGCCACCGCTTGCGCCATGCCCAGAAAGTCTGCTTCTTTTTCGGAGGTACCCACCATGACACACGAAGCGCCCGCTTTCTGCGCCCCCACCGCGATAGCCCGCAGCACATCGGCTGTGGCAAAGTTAAAGTGACCAATAGCTTGGCCGCGTTCGCGTGCCTCTCGCATGTAATCATTCAAATGCATAGCTACACCTCTACCGAACCTTTAATAATATTCTCGGTGAAAAGCTCATTCATTCTATCTCGCCCAACATATTCACTAAAGAACCGGTTCCACAGCGCCTCTTGGTGGTGATACGTGTAGCGCGTTATGCCTTTCGTAACGGAAGACATGACGAGATCGATCAGATTAAAGCTGACAAATGTTTCATTGCCTGCAGAATCTTTGAAAAAATCTCCCACGGCATCAAGGCCGGTCCAATACCCGAGATCAAATGCCTCCTTACTCAATGCGCGCCCTACCTGTCCGAGATCTTCTCCCACTTTATACCAGTGTTCCGCTTCAGGATTCACGTGCGGCTCGCCCAAACGTGGGTCTTTGTCAGAATCCTTTGCCAGATAGCGCTGGATCACGCGCCACACTGCCTTTTTGCCCTCGCTTGGCGCGGGAAGCGGACCCTCAGGCACATCACCACGGAGCAATGACTGTAGCTTCTTCACGAAGTCCGCATCTTTCATGTAGGCACGGAAACGTTCAGTATAGAACGGCACTTCGTGCAAATAGTGCATGAGGAGGGTAAAGAGGCGCAATGTCTCACCCTGCGTATCGATCTTCAGCGGAATCACGAAAATCACACCGTATTCTTTCAGATGACTCACGTTGTGATACTTCTTTTCCAAGAATTTATCCGCAACACCAAGCCACTTCGGATCGAGAATCTTAATCTCCACCTCACGCTCTTCAAAGTCGTCTGGGGTAAGTTCACTGTATGCGAGATCAAAAAACGCATGCATCCAGCCAGTATCCTGCGTGAAGCGGAGCGCGCTTACCACAGATGCGAATCCTTCTTTTTCAATAAGGGTAGCAATGTCGCTATAGCCAAAGTGCTGTACGAGATTCTCCGGCTTATATTTCTCCAACAGAGACACCACCCGCTCACGCTTAATAAACATGCCGCGCGGGGGCGTATACACTTTTAATGCAACCTCACAGAGCTTGCCACACACCAAAGACATTTCCGCCAGGTTGGGCTTATCCAGAAGCTCATACAGTTGAGCGTCGAGTTGCGCGAGACGCTTGATCAGCGCACCGTAGACGGTCTCCGCTGAATCGGTACGCGATAACCCATGCTCTGCAAGAATGCGGTCCACCAGCGTTTGGTTCTGAGCAAGCACCGCGTCAATTGCGCCCGTCTTTCCCGTTGCCGCGCTCAACTCTGCGTCCGCCTTTTCGATTATTTCCGGTGTCGTGCGCAACAAACGCGCAAGTCGTGTATGAGATTCAGCCATAGGCCCATTCTGGCGAAATCAGCCCAAAACACAAGTAAAAAATGTGGGTATTTGAGGGTTATTGACAAATGGAGGATGAGTGTGTTATTATACTTCTAGTTCCGTAAAAAGGAGGGGGCGGGTCGGCCACATTGGCCGCCCGCAAACCAAAAACGCCGCTACGCGTTGTTCGCCCCACTCGGCAGGCGCCCACTCGATGGGCCGGCCACGACCGAAAAGGCACACGCGTAACATGTCCGCTCAAAGGGTTTAGAAATGCCCCTGCGAGCATGGAGAGAAAAACCGCCATCCACCGTCGCCCTGGCACGGCAGGCACCGCCCTCACAGATGAGGGACGGACCACGGGTGGATTTGCAGAAAGGGGCTTCCGGCACATCGGAGCCCCTCTTTTTTTACTTCCAAACATAAAAATTGACAGTTCCGCGAAAAACGGTATACTGTCATTAGCACTTTTTCATCCCCCTTCGCCCACCCACGCAGATTTCAGCAATCTTCGTGGGAACAGCCCCCTTTGACTCCTAAGGGGCCGATTCGTGTGCATAGTAAAACATCAGGCAAAGGTGCACACGCCATGCAGCCATCCGAAGGTCGGCAAAGAAGGAGTCGAGAGAGCCCCCTCTCTCGAACGTCTCTGCATGGTCCCGCTGGTGCGCAAAGCACGCGCATCAGGCCTCCTTTCACAGCGTACCGCTGTTCGCCCCTCGTGTAATCCGGGATATCACGAGGGGCGTTTTCTTTTTATAGACTTGAAACTTTCACAGGGACGAGCGGCCACGGCCCCCAATTCCCTTTTGTGAGAATGCCTTTCTTTGCGCCAAACTCGGTAACTACGGCAGAAGCATTTGCCGTACCAAATTGGATCGCCTTTGCGATATCTCCCGAGCGCGCATATTCACACACAAACCCAGAGCTAAACGCGTCACCCGCGCCCGTGCGCTCCACTACCGGCGAAGCAGGTACGCCTGCGGTGTATACTTTTTTCCCATCAGAGACGGAAACACCGTTTGGTCCTTTGGTAAGTACAAAAATGCCATCGATGAGGCGGTCCATCGTTTCAAAAATCTCTTTTTCGTTTTGGTACGGAATGCCTAGAAAATCAGCGGCCTCTTCTTGGTTCATAATAACAACGGAGAAGTGTCTGAGTAACGGTTTCAGTTTTTCCAAACCATGGGCGAGTTCTTTCCCGCCCGGATTAATGGCAAGTTGAATCTTGTTATCGCGCGCCCAATGAACCGTTGTTTCGAGAACTTCCCAACTACCCCCTAAGCTACTAACAAAAGCCCATGAAGACTGGAGACGATCATACGGCACTCCAACCGTTGTGAAATGCTGCCCTTCGCCTTTATACGAAAGAATGGTGCGCTCCCCGTCTTCATTCACCAACACCACAGAATAGGCAGTCATGCCATCATCGTGGGTCAGTACATACTTGGGGTCTACCCCTTCCTTGCGAAGTACATCGAGAATGTCACGGCCATTTGCATCTTGCCCCACAACCCCAATGAATGCAGTATTAAGGCCCTGACGCGCGAACGTTACCGCAGCGTTCGTGCCGCCACCTCCTGATGCCAAGATGATTTCGGGAACCTCAATTTTTGAGCCAAGACCAAATGCGAGCCCTCGCTTTTCGGGAAATGTATCGTTCTGGACAATAAGCGGCGAGCGAAGTTTTAAGAATGTATCTTGAGTTGCTGAACCGAATACAATGATGTCGTACTGCATGGTTTAAGAAAAATCTGAAAGTGCTTTCAGCGGATCCGCGCTACGCATAATATAACTACCGCACACGGCTTCTTCGCATCCTACGCGCTCTACCATACGCGCAGTTTCTGGAGTGATACCCCCATCAACCATGAGTGGCACATGTGTATGCTCTTCATGAAATACAGCCATACGCTCAATCACCTGTGGGAGAAATGGCGCGCCATATGCACCTGGCTGCACGGTCATGAATTGCACACCCTGCGCACGCAGAAACAGTTCGCTGTGCGCGGCGGGATCTGTATCTGGGTTCAACGCAATCCATGCCCGCTTCCCTGATTCTACCACGCGCGCGATAAGTGCCGACGACATATCTGTTGACTCCGCGTGCATGATGATACGGTCGGCACGCGTCGCGAGCCACGTGGCGAGCGCGTCGCTCACCGAAGAAACCATAAGATGCACGTCGAGGAATACGTCGTCAGGAATGCATGCGATCTCCTGAATACCTGCAACCGTGCGAGTTGGCACGAAGGTGCCGTCCGCGATATCAATGTGTATGCGCTGAGTGTGGCCCGCAACTTTTTCCCACAATTGCTGAAACTCTTCAGGATTGTGCGCGAGAATAGCTGGGATAATCGTCATGACAGTTTCGCAATACGTCGCACATGGCGCGCATCGCCAGAGAATGGCGTGTCTAAAAATGCCTGAATATACGCGAAGGCTTCTTCTTGGGTCATACTGTCAGCGCCGAGTGCGAGCGCATTCACGTCATCATCGGTGCGCATCTCTCGCACATGTTCAAGCGAACGCGGCAGGCCGCAGCGGATATGTGGCGCACGGTTGAGCGCGATATCCATACCAACTCCCGTGCCACAGAGTGCAATAATGCGGTCATCTTTACCCGCTTTTTCACGCGCGAGGATAGCGAAGTCAGGGTAATCATCGTCCTTGTCCAACGCATGCGCTCCAAGGTCTTCAAACGCAATACCCTGCTTGTGTAACCATGCCGCAATTGCGTCTTTAAGAAGAAACCCGCGATGATCTGCGATGAGATACAACATAATTACGATTGACGATTGAGATACTGGACCGCCGCCAGTGCTGCGATACACCCCTGTCCAGTCGCAATCACAATTTGGTTAAACGGTACGTTCGTCACGTCACCCGCCGCAAAAAGCCCGGGCACATTCGTGGCGCAATAGGCATCAACAACGATTTGTCCGATATCATCTTTTACCACCTCTTGGGGCACAATCGACGAATTAGGGATATTCCCAATATGCACGAAAACGCCATCTACTGCGAATGATTGTTCTGCGCCGCTACCATCCGTATACACTAATTTCTGCACAAATTGCTCACCATCAATTTTCGTAGTAAGCGCGCTGTAGAGCACGGTGACATTTTTCTTCTTCGCCAGATTTTCCATCAACATAGCGTCACCCTTGAACGCCGCGTTTTTATTCACTACATACACATGCGATGCGATGTCAGAAAGCATGAGAGCCGACTCGAGCGCTGAGTTGCCACCCCCAACAGTTGCTGTCACTTTGCCAGCAAAGATGGGGCCGTCGCAGGTTGTGCAGTAGCTCACGCCTTTATTGCGATATTCCTTCTCCCCTGGCACGCCAAGCTCACGAGGATGGACCCCCGTTGCCACAATCACAGCGCGAGATTGGAAAGAAAGCACTTCATCACCACGCTTACCCTTCACGGTAAACGTTCCGTCTGCCTCTTTCACAATTGCCTCCACCCACACGCCATCTTCTGTAGGAGCTCCGTATGAGTCGAGATGCTCCTTAAACTGTTTTGCGAGCGTGAAACCATCGGTTTTCGGCATACCTGGCCAGTTGCCCACTTCTCCAGAAGTAGCCACCTCCCCACCAAATTCTTTGGCTACTACTACAAAGTTCAAACCACGCCGCGCCGCATAGATACCCGCCGTAATCGCTGCCGCTGAGCCGCCAATAATCGTTAAATCTCGCATAGTAACGCCAGTATAACACACCACGCCCCATACATTAAGAATATAGAACATCATCCCTCCAAGCACGTGTCTCATGCTTCCTGCGAGCATGAGCACTCCCTCTCGCCCTCACCCAGAGCGTACCGCTCTGTCCCAGCGGTTCGGGCTCCGAGAGACTCTTCGGGATAACATTCCATATTCTCTCCCGCGGATCTGGAAAGCAGACACTTTTTGCACCACGC
The DNA here is from genome assembly GCA_030583765.1 of Candidatus Paceibacterota bacterium. Classification (NCBI taxonomy): domain Bacteria; kingdom Bacillati; phylum Minisyncoccota; species Minisyncoccota bacterium. Next base: position 598,925 of record CP129474.1, on the reverse strand, counting down.
CCAGTTGTGCTATACTCGTCACCTATGCCAAAGATTACTATCTATTCAACCCCATGGTGCGGCTACTGTCAGCAAGCGAAGGAATATTTCAAAACAAAAGGCTGGGAATACACCGAAAAAGATGTGCAAGCCGATGCTGTAGCACGTGAAGAAATGATCAATAAAACAGGCCAGCTCGGCGTACCTGTCATTGATATCAATGGAAAGATTGTCATCGGCTTTGATCGCCCAAAAATCGATCAATACGCCGCTTCATAAGCCATGTCTCAAGAACCTAAACCACTTCCCTACACTTCACTGGATGGAATTTCCGAAAAAACACTCGCCATCCACCACGATAAGCTCTATGCAGGGTATGTCGCAAAGCTCAAAGAGATTGGGGAGAAATTAACTGCGTTGCGGAATGCTGGATCCCCAGCGGGCAACGCTACCTATTCAGATCTCCGCGCGCTCAAAGATGCGGAAACATTTGCTGTAAATGGCGTCTATCTTCATGAATGGTATTTTGATGGCCTTGGTGGTTCTGGCTCGCCCACCGAAGCACCAGAGCTCTCAAAAGCTCTCGTAGAAAAGTGGGGTTCGCTGGAAGCTGGGATCCAGTATTTCTCTGCGTGCGCAATGGCGGCTCGTGGATGGAGCGTCCTTGCATGGGATATAAAGGCGCAGGCTCTAAAGCACTATAACGCCGATGCGCACAACCAAGGCGGCGTCTGGGGCTGTTTGCCTATTATTGTGCTTGATGTCTACGAACACGCCTATTTTATTGACTATGGCTCAGATAAGGCGGCATATATTGCGGCCTTCTGGAAAAACTTCAACTGGAAAGTAGCGGAAGATCTCTACGTAAAAGCCCGCGTGGTAAAGCTCTAGGAATAGAACGGAAAAGCAAAAGGCCCCGTTCGCACGCATGCGATGGGGCCTTTGTGTTAGGCAGAGATGACCGGGCGCCAGCTCGAAAAGATCACGATGGAGTACTGGTAGACTGGCGGGCGACCCTCCACTCGCTCTTCGTTGAAAATGGCGGAGAAACCGTGCTGTGCCGCCAACCGTATGAGTGCCGCCGTCTGTAGGCCCTCTTCACTCCCACACAAGAGCACCCGTGCCGTAAAAACACGCACCAGCGAGCCTTCCGGCGCTTGTATGATGCTCTCGAACGCCCCTATCAACTCGGCCGGAGTGACCGGCTTCTCGTTGCCCGGATAATCCATGGCCACCTCCTTGGCGACATACCATACACTATAATCGAGAAAAATCAATGCAGTCCTAGCGCCAAGTACTCAACCACATGCGCGCAGAGAATGCTTGCTCACCAAGAGGAAGCCCGTAGGTGATAGGCGCAAAATATATGAACACAATACACGCAAGCGCGCCAAGCACCGCAAGAGAACGTCGCGATACGTTTGCCTGATCACAGAGATATCCGAGCGCAAGCAGTGCAAAGAGAAGCGCTGGGAAGTAATGATATAAGAACATGACCCGCGAGATGCCGATAAAGGGCAGGAGTGAGAGTGCGTACCCACCCACGATAAAGACCGCCGCGAATGTACGCTTTTTGGGATCACGAAGCGCAAAAAAGAGGAAACCAATCGCCACACTACTTCCCCACCACACGAGCGGGTTGCCGATTAAGTAAATCTTATATTTCTCTCCCGGACGATCCTCTACGGGAAGCACTCCAACCTCACGCCACGCTCCGTCAATCTGCGTTTTTGCGACCACCTGCTTGTCACTATTCCAATAAAAAATGCTGCGCGTCATGAGTGGCCAAGAGTACCACGGACTCCCATAAGGATGTGTTGCGGTCAGGCGCGCATTAGAGCGATACATCTCCATATTTAATTCAACAATACTGGCAAGCATGCCTTTTGACTTTAGGAGAGGATCTTCAGCTGCCGCATTCCCCGAAAGACGCGCTTGGAATTCGCGGCTCATGAATGCATCACCCGGGCCGGTATTCGGCAACAATGAAAGGTGTACCCAAAATACAGTCGCATAGAGTGCTATGGGAACGACCGTAAAGAATGAAAGCTCTCGGAATGAAAGCGTGTGTTCCTTTTTGGCAATCCGCATACCCTCCGCGATGAGCGCGAGGAGCAAAAACGCACCGCCCGTCCACTTAATAGACGCGGCGAGCGCACCAAAGATGCCCACCCCTATCAAAAAACGCCACTGTGCCGTTTCACGAAAACGCAGATACATGCACAGCGTCAGAATGCCGAAAAGCAGCAAAAACGCGTCGAGAAGAATAAACCGAGACTGCACCACCAACGCGCTTTCAACCGCCGCTGCAACGCCCACAAGCGCAGCATATGGTGTACGCATACCCAGGAGCAGCGCGAGCCAAAAAAGTGCCAAAGGGATCAGCGTTCCCGCTAGTGTGGGGAGAAAGCGAAGCGCCTTATAGGAGTCGTCGGGGTACGCGGCTCCGATGTGTGCAAAGCCAAACTCTGGCTTAAATCCAGCGAGCTTCCCAAACCCCGCAATGAGTAGCTTCCCTAGTGGTGGGTGAATATCAAAATAGTATTCACCCGTAGCATATCCAGAAATAAACTTCCCGAAGTGCACTTCATCAAACACGGTTTCTTTCGGAGCCCCAAACAAGAACCAGTGAGTCACGATGCTTAAGAGTGCAATGAGCGCGAGCGCGCGTTTGTCAGTTATCATTCACGCATCATAGCTCCTCGCAATCACATCTCGCAAGGGAAAGTTGCGTAATACTATTTTTTGCAATACAATTGGAAGCCATATATGTCAAGAAGGCGAAACCAATCAGCGAAGGGAACGTTTACCATTACAGCGCGCGATCGCCTCTCAAGGGCGCGTGTTGGCGTACTTAAAACACCCCATGGCACCGTAGAAACCCCTGCATACGTTATCGTGGGCACGCGTGGTTTCGTGCGCGCGCTCAAGCCTTCTGATATTCGCAAAACAAACACACAGCTTATCATTGCGAATGCCTATCACCTTTGGGATACATCGCTCGCCAACCCTAGCACAAAGAAAAAAACATTCCTGGAACGCTCACTGAAACAATCCATTCCCACGATGACCGATAGCGGAGGATTTCAGGTGTTTTCCTTCGGTGCCGCACGCGAGCACAATGTGGGCAAGGTGCTTGAACGCCCCCGCCGTGCGGTTGGTGAAAAGAGCGCGGTTACTATCACTGAAGAAGGCGTATCTTTTACCGACCAAATGGGAGCGCGCCGCATGCTCACTCCAGAGCTTTCCATGCGCATTCAAGAGGCCATCGGGGCTGATATCATCTTCGCCTTTGATGAATGCACGTCGCCACTCCATGGTCGTGAACATACAAAAAAAGCTATGCATCGAACGCACCGCTGGCTTGAACGGTGTCTTGCAGAAAAGGCGGCTCGTCCGCTCATGAATCGCCAAATGCTCTACGGCATTGTGCAAGGTGGCCGATTTGATGATCTGCGCACACAAAGCGCGCGACACGTAGGAAGCACGGCGGTTGATGGCATTGGCATCGGCGGGTCGTTCGGAAAAGAAGAGATGCGCGCGACGCTCGATGCCATCATGCCACATATCCCCGAAGAAAAGCCGCGGCATCTTCTTGGGATTGGACGCATTGAAGATATCTTCGATGCTGTTGCGTCGGGCGTTGATACGTTTGACTGCGTCATCCCCACTCGCGAAGCGCGCCATGGCCGCATCTGGACAGCCATGGGCCCGATCGATATTCGCTCTGCGCGGTGGCGCACAAGTACCGCACGCCTTTCTCCACGTTGCGCATGTCCGGCATGCCGTGGCGGCGTAACGCGGAGCATGCTCTGCGCACTCTTCCGCCTCGACACCCACTTCCCTGAAATCGAAAGCCAGGCGCAACGCCTGGCTACGATACATAACATATGGTTCTTCCAAGAGCTCGTCACCGCGATGCGCGCGGCAATTCGCAAGGGCACCTTTACGCAGTTTCAGAAGCGCTACCTGGCGCGCCTGCGTCGGGAGCAGTAGTATCGTGCTCCGCCTTTTTCCCTCGGGCGATACGCTCAGAGAACACGTAGTAGAACAGAATCTCCAAGATACCAAAGGTGTTTACGATTAAGAGAGCGACAAACCACCACTTTGCGCTCAGGCGAGCCGCTTTCCAGAGAGCGAGGCCCTTCCACACGAATACCCACACAAACGCTGCGAGAATAATCCAATTAAAGGAGAAGGGAAAGCTTAACAAGCTCTCGTACGAGAATGGATTTTGAGTCATATTGCCCATTATACCACACCTATTCCTTTGACAAGAGGGCCAGCTCGTGGCGCACTTCGGCAAGAATGTCCGCTGGAATCGGAATAGTGTCACGGACTGGGCTTACCCCTGGATATCTCCATGCGGTGATAACAACCTTGCGCCCCTTTGTGGCATCTTGGCGATACATCACCCAAATCTCGGAAGGCTTCTTTGGCGTCCCCGCCTTTTGCATAACACCCACAGCCCCCGGAACCACGCTTTCTTCCATGCGCGCTGGAGCACGCATCACTCGCTTCACGCGATCAGCAGAGAGCGCGTAGTGCTGCATCTTGCGCACGACGTGTGCGGTCCATCGATATTTAGCGTCATTTTTAGGAAGGTTAAAACGCATACTACCACTCTACCCCCTTCACTCCCTTCTTACCCTCTTGGTAGGGGTGTTTAATTTCTTTTACCTCACTCACGATATCCGCCCGGTCGATGAGTGATTGAGGCGCATCTCGCCCCGTCAGCATGAGATCCATGCCCTCGGGCAGTGAGTCAACCAAGGCCTCAACCTCCGCAAGCTCCAAAAGCCCAAGCGCGAGCGCGTTGTGCACTTCATCAAGAATAAGCAAGTTCCACGCACCGCTCTCCATTTCCGTGCGCGCAAGCGCAAGGCCGGCACGTGCTGCTTCAATGTGCTCTTCACGTGGTAGCGTGTCTCCCAAAATACCCACAAACCCCTTTCCTGTTTTGATGATTTTAAAATCTGGCGCAAGGCGCTGAAATGCGTCATCTTCCCCTGAGCGCCATGGCCCTTTTATAAACTGTACCATGAGCACCTTGCGGCCATCACCAACGGCGCGAAGCGCCTGCCCAAGCGAGCTTGTCGTCTTGCCCTTTCCATTCCCCGTGATGAGCAAAATCATGTGCCGCCATCCTAGCATGGGGCCCAAAAATGGTCACGCAAGTTTCAGTAGGCAACATACGAATACACTTCCAACTCCCGTCGCAGTCCCAGCGGGACTGCGCGGTCTCACTCGCCCTCGCTCGTCTCCTTACGGAGACACCCTGCCCGCTCGGGCTCCGAATGGTCTTCAGTGTATTCATATGTTGCTTATAAAAAAGAAACGGCCCCGACCACTGGGAGTGGACGAGGCCGGTACGCTGGATGCACATCATCTGGGAACGAGTATCTGGTCCCGCCGAAGGCACGGGAACAGGTTGAAGACTCCGGACATCCAGAGCAAGATACCGAGAGAACAGATCCCAGCTCCCGCGATGGGGCCGTACATGGTGACCGCTTGCCAAGAAGCCAAGTACAAGCCGATGCCTCCCATGGCCAAGATCGCGGTGCTGCGATGCTGGAAGCTGGATACCGTCCCCAGCACCACCAGGCCAAACGTCACGAGAGGGGCCAACGGCTCCACGATCGCCCAGAGGATGAACCAGAGGGCGAGGAGAGCCACGGAAAGAAAGGCTCCCACCGCCACGATCGTCTCGAACGCCATTAGCACGTTCTTCAAGAACTTCATAGCGACCTCCTGAACATATGATACCACACTCACGCGATATTGTAAATGTGTTACCCCGCCCACGTTAAGGGTGTTTTTGAGCGATTCCAAAGAGTCTCTCGGAGCCCGAACCGCTGGGACAGAGCGATAGCTCTGGGTAAGGGCGAGAGGGAGTGCTCATGCTCGCAGGAAGCATGAGACACGTGCTCGGAGGAACGCTCAAAAATACCCCGCAACACGTAACATAAAACACCCCTTGCGGGGTGCTTTATGTTGCTAGTCCTTAGTAGGATGAGCGACCTCCACCAAAACCGCCGGAGCGAGGTGGGCGTGCTTCCATAGGACGTGCTTCATTGACGGTGAGTGCGCGGCCGTCGAGTTCCTTACCATGCCACATCTCGATTGCCTTTGCAGCTTCGTCATCAGAGCTCATCTCCACAAAGCCGAAGCCCTTGGAGCGGCCTGACATCTTATCGATGATGACCTGTGCTGATGCAACAGTTCCTGCTTGCGCGAACGCATCGCGGAGCGTGCTCTCAGTCGTGTCATACGACAAGTTACCTACATATAAACGCTTTGCCATACTGTGCGCGTTTTTCAGTCGCTCTCTTTATGAAAAGAGGGCTCCAAAAAACACGAATTTGTTTTATTACCGTAGGGTTGACCTTCTCGTCGAGCCCCCTACGTAACCGCAGGCTGCTACCGCGAGAGTTCCTACCAAGACCCAGTATATCACAAACGAGCGCTTTACGCAAGCGCGTCTTTTTGGGCACGGCGAGCCTTATCGCGCTCAGTGCGAGAAAGATAGCGTTTCCGCATGCGAATGTGCTCTGGCGTGAGCTCGAGAAGCTCGTCGTCTTCGATAAAATCAAGGGCCTGTTCAAGACTCATAACCACTGGCGGTGCGAGAATTGTGACACCATCAGAGCTCTTAGAACGCATGTTCGTAAGCTCCTTACCTTTCACCACATTAATCTCAAGATCTTCGCGGCGGCTATTAAGGCCCACGATCATGCCCTCATACACCTTTTCTCCAGGACCAATAAATGTACTCCCACGGCCCTGTGCAACCTCAAGCCCGAAAGCGACCGCTTGCCCCGCTTCTGACGCAATCAAGACGCCATTGCGATCACGCGGCAGCGCCTCACCAACCGGACGATATTCCGCGAACATCGTGTTCATGACAATCGTACCCTTCGTGGCCGTCATGAGGATATTGCGCAAACCAAGAAATGCACGCGTTGGCATGAGGTACACCATGCGACTATAGCCGTTGTCATGGTTGATGATGTTCGTCAGCTCTGCGCGACGCTTTCCGAATTCAGTAGTAATCGTACCGACATATTCCTCTGGTACGTCGACTGTTACCTCTTCAACTGGTTCTTTAAGGACGCCGTCCATTTCTTTAAAAATAACCTCGGGCTTTGATACTTGCATTTCAAAACCTTCGCGGCGAAGCGTTTCGAGGAACACGGAAAGGTGTAATTCTCCACGCCCCGAGAGCACATATTCACCGTTCCCTAATGGGTTGAGGCGCATACCCACGTTAGTTTCTAATTCACGCTCGAGGCGCTCGCCGATCTGGCGAGAAGTTACGAACTTCCCCTCTTGTCCCATGAATGGAGACGTATTGGGACCAAGTGTAATGCGCAGTGTTGGCTCTTCGATAGCAATGCTAGGAAGCGGCTCTGGGTTTGAAACGTCCGTGATCGTCCAGCTGATATGAGCCTCCGGTACGCCGGTTACTGCAATAATATCTCCCGCAAACGCTTCAGCAACCTCAGCGCGCTTTAAGCCTTGGAACACAAAAACTTTTTCGATCGTACTCACGTGCTGCGCGCCAGTGGCATCAATGATGGCTACGCGCTGGCCTGGACGCGCAGTACCGCGCGCAAGGCGACCAATGGCATATCGACCTTGGTAGGTATCACGGTCAAGGGCCGCGACGAGCATCTGGAGCGTTCCGGAGGCATCGGCGTGCGGCGCAGGCACATGTGCAAGAATTGCATCAAAAAGTGGCACGAGGCTACCGGGGGCCTGACGCTCCTCCGGCGTTGGGATATGATCCCACGCTTTCCCTTCACGGCCAATGGCGTACACAATAGGAAAATCAAGGTGAGACTCATCATGCGCTAACTGCAAAAAGAGATTCGTTGTCTCATCAATAGTGCGAGCGATATCGCCGCCCGGCTTATCGATCTTATTCACTACCACAATCACCTTAAGGCCAAGTTGGAGTGCTTTTTTTAATACAAACTTCGTCTGAGGCATGGGGCCCTCTTGTGCGTCCACGAGGAGAATGGCGCCATCAGCCATATTCAACGTGCGCTCCACTTCACCTCCGAAATCCGCGTGACCTGGAGTGTCGACGATGTTAATTTTCGTATCTTTATAAATAACGGCTGTGTTTTTTGCGAGAATAGTAATACCACGCTCTCGTTCCAACTCATTTGAGTCCATGATGAGATCTTGGCTCAACTCCTCTGCTTTCGCATGGAATGTTCCTGACTGCTTTAACAAAAAATCCACGAGGGTTGTTTTCCCGTGGTCAACGTGTGCGATGATAGCGATGTTCCTGATTTTTTGCATAAGATGCATTCCTGCCCGCCGAAGCTATGCGAAGGCGGGTCGAATAAAAAACCGCCGCGGGCGGGTCGTGCCGATTACGAGTTAGAGTATACCATACTTCCTAAAAAAGACGAGGGGGCATTGCGTGCCCCCAAGGTCACTAGAATACCCGCCGCCGCATGCCCCAACCAAGGAACACGAGACCGATCGCGAGCAAGCACAGGCCAACCGTGTTGGCGAGATAAAGATCTCGCCCCACAAACATCCCCAACGACACCATCACGCATCCGAACCCAAGGACGGAGACGAGATATTCATGGTATCTGCGGACCCACCGAGCCAGCCAACGTAACGTGTGCATATATACCTCCACGTCACAAGTATGCTTGAAAAGCATAAAAAGACAACTTAACTCTTCTTTATGTGTTCAAGTGCGTATTGCCAGGAGCCTCCCACCTTTTTCCCCGGATTAAAGATGTTGTGCGGGTCAAAGATCTCTTTCGTGCGCCGGAAAAGCGCATACACCTGCCTTCCATACATTTCTTCTATAAACGGCGTACGAATAATCCCGTCGTTATGTTCCGCAGTGATCGACCCGTTGAACTCTTTCACGAGCGCATACACCTTTGATGAAAGCTCGTGGATTGCTGTTTGAGTTTTCGGGTCCTGAAGCTTCATGAGCGGAATGACGTGGAAGTTGCCGTTTCCAATATGTCCCACCATAGAATAAGTCAGCTGGTATGGCTCCAGCATTGCGGTAAGTCGTGGTAAAAAGTCAGCCAGTCGCTCAGGCGGCACGATAATGTCATCAATGAATGGAACTGTTTGACGCCCGCGGATGTGGTGACGCAATAGGTTAAAGCTCTCGCGGCGAATTGCCCAGTACTTCTTTGCTTCATGTGCGCTCCGTGTCATGCGCGTGCGGATACCAAGTGATCGTAGACTTTGTTCTGCTGCCCTCGCAGGCTCAAGCGCCTCCGCATCGGTATCGCCGGAGAATTCAGCGAGCACAACAAGGCGTGGCACGCCGTGCGTCAACAACATCCATGCCTCCGGAATAAACTGCAGTCCAAGCGATACGATATTACGCGCGCCAAGAAGCTGTACAAATTCGGGCATGAAGCGCAGTGCGAGCATGAACGTTTTGTCATCATACGACTCAAGACTTTCTGGAGCATGCGCCTTCAGGGCCCCGACCACGCCTGGAACATCGGCGAGATTATCAATGAAGGCAACGAGGAGGCGGCTAAAGGGCTTCGGCTTCACAAGAGAAAAGGTTGCCTCGGTGATAATGCCAAGCGTCCCCTGTGCCCCTACAAAAAGCTTTGCGAGATTCATAGTCTCGCCATCCCACACGCGCCATAATTGATACCCAGCAGAATTCTTAGAAACTCTAGGGCGTGCTTGAGAAATGAGTTTCGTATTGTGGGTGACTAGATCATATATCTGACTATACACTGAGCCTTCAAAATCTTTTTGCGCTAACTTTTTCTTGAGCGCATCACCGGATACGGGGCCGAGTTCGTATTCGTTACCGTCAGCCAAAACGGCGCGAATTGACTGAACATAATCGATCGTCTGCCCATAGGTTAAGCTCTTTTCCCCTCCCGCATTATTGGAAACCATCCCACCAATCGCACACAGTTCTCGAGATGCGGGATATGTTGGCATAATGAGTCCGTGCGCCAACGTCACCTTCTCAAAGTCTCGATAGAATAAACCAGGCAGTGCTTTTGCAAGATTTCCTTCCACAACAGGTTCCGCACTAAATCCTGGCTTCATGTCCAACACAATGGAGGACGAGAGCGGCCCTCCACTCATACAGGTTCCGGCTGCACGAGCCGTCAGCGACACCCCCGCGTGTTCGTTTGCATACCGGACAAGAGCCTTCACGTCGGCGCTATCGCGGGGCGCAACCACAACCTCAGGCATGACCTGAAAGATACTTGCATCTCGGCTCGCCGCTTCGCGGGACGCTAGGTCCGTTGCAACGGTGCCCTGTATCAATGCACGGAGATCATCGGCGAGCATCGTGAACATCTTGCTGCCAAGGACGAATAGTCGCTCCAGCGACCACCATACTTGCCGCAACAAGCACCAAATTCTTCATCACAAACTCACCCTCAACGGTAAGCGCGAACAACGTCCCTCGCATGAAGAGCGCGGGCGCAGATATGAGCGCGAGGAATGTACCAAGCATTTCTATCCATAACAGCGCAAACACGATACGCAACGCACGCTTCGTGAGCAACCCAAACCCAACCACAACTTCAAAGAGCCCGAGTATAACTAAAAATTGTTCTATAGGAAGGAGCGCATACGCACTCTGCACGACATACCCCACAGGGGACATGCCTAATACCTTTAAAAGACCGAACCAAAGGAATACAACGCCGAGCGCGAGGCGTAGTACAGTCACGCCATAGCGCTGCAACCACTGGATGATGCGCGCATCGATGCGCTGAAGAAGGGCATTATTCATGGTGCGCTTCAGATGATTCAGGGGCGCTCTCCTGGACGACTTCTTTCGATTCAGGCTCTTTATGTTGCGCAGACGGCGCACGCGGCTCGCGCTGCAAGATGATAACCCCCACGACCACACAGACGATGGGCCATATGGCCGACCACTGGAACCACGCAAGTGAGAAAAATTCACGCAAAAATGCCAGCACGCCAAGCGCGATAAGCCCAACACCTAAAAGCGTACGCCGCTTGAGGATTTCGCGCTCACGTGAGCGTAAGCGATCAGCGATATCTTGCGCACCAGACTGTACCTCATCAACAAACGAGTGCACGCGATCTTTGAGCGTTTCGTCTCGTCCCTGTGGTGCATCCTGCAGTGGCAGAATGAACATGAGCGCAAGGTAGAGTAAAATGGTAAACCCAAAGTCACCAACGACCGCCAAGATGATGAAGAGAAGACGAATAAAAACAGGATCAAGATCAAAGTATTCGCCGAGTCCTCCAGCAACTCCGCCAAATATTTTGTTTACGCGAGAACGTCGCAATGGCTGGTGATTATTCATGATGATTTTTGACCCCCGATCATACGTACTGCAGCATACACGACAAGTGCGAGTATGAGGAAGTTGATACACTGCAGTATGAAGCTCCCCCACAAAATTGACGCCGAACCAATAGACAAGGTAGCGCTCTTAAGGTCTTGCACCTGGCTTAACAAGAGGCCGACAACTGGGTTAAGGATATCGTTCACAAACGAAGTCACTAACCCAGAGACCGCACCACCAATCACGAAGCCGACACCAAACCCAAGCACATCTTTCTGGCGAATAAATTGAAGAAATCCAGTAAACATATTATGCCGCGATTGAACGCTTCAGCCACATGGCGCGATACCACACAAGCGCCACGCCACCGAATACTGCGCATCGCATTGCCAGCTGCGCGATATCTCCAAGCACCGGAACGAGCCCAATGACTCCAGTCACCAAAAGCCCCACTGGAATGGTATACCAAGCAACGGCTCCAAGTGGTTCTTTGCGCAACAGGTGAAGCGCGGCGCTTCCCCACGCAACCGGCGCCAGCAACGCAGTCACGGCCCAGAAAAGAGCATACCCCAACAGGGCGATAACGCTTATGGGTAGACCTACCAAGAGAAGCCCACACACTAAAGCACCTAGAGGAACGAGCACAATAACAGCGACGCCGCGAGCAATAGACCACCCAACGTGTGCAAATGTTGCATGTAATACGTCGTGTGTTAATCGTGGGAATAGATAGACGAGCGCATATGCTGCCACCAACCACATGAGCACCTTGAGAGCGATCAGTGCGCCAAAGAGTGCGCCAGCCAGTGCGGCAACAGTACGCTCATCAGGTAGCGCAGCGGCACTGCGAACAAACACGACTTCTTGCGCAAGGCGAGCTGATGGATCAACTTCAGCAGGTCGTGGGCCGCGATATTCAATACGCTCACTCAACACAGCTCCAGCACCGATACTCAATCGGTCAGCTTTGATAAGCAGTGGACCATCAACAACACCGTTGACCACCATGCTCCCGCCCGTCATCTGAATGCCACCCAAAACACGCCCATCAATTGTTACGGATCCTCCAACAGCCAACACACTACCAGAAACAAGTGCGTCGCCAGCAATGTGTACCTGCCCGCCAGCAACCGCCAGGTCTCCCTTAATTGCTCCGGTAATCACCGTCGTGCCACCCACAAGGCGCACATCGTCTCCGACGGTTCCTGCAATAGTGAGCGTGCCACCAGCGGCGAGCACATCATCTCGCACATCACCACTGATACTCACCGTTCCTCCCGCAACCACGACATCACCCTTCACATCTGCGCTAATACTGACAGTGCCGCCGGCTCCATACACATCTTCATTCACGGCAACGGTTGGCGCCAAAACGTATGACTCACCGGCGCCTATGACCACTGCGTGAGCAGTAACAGGCATTAGCACAAACGCGAATGCGCTCAAGAGAAAAAAGAATCGTTTCATATACGATCCATTGTACGCCACCCTACAGTACAACTCAATATGCGCGCTATACTTCAGCCCTCAAATGACGATAGTGTTGGCTCCACACAGCAAGCCATATCCCGAACAAGAGTGATGACGTAAGAGCAGAGGCCATGCAATAGATACAAATAGCATCAATAATAAAAAGCTGGAGCACGATTAAATAGATAGTGAAGAGCATGCCCAAAGGTGCGGCAAAAAGTGCCAGCGAAAGTGGTGCCGAGGTTCGCTTATGAAAACTCACTAAGCCCGCGATTACAAAAAATGCATAGTACAGCACACCCAGTAGCGCTACAGGAATCGGGCCGATGGCCGCATATGCACTTGAGGTGACCGTCTCACAGCCCTCAAGAATACTGCACGGTGGCACGCGATTGATAAAGTGCAGCAGCGTCAGATAGAGCGAGTCAAGAAAGCCAAGGAATGCGACTATAATCACTGAGATGATGACCGCACGCGATACCGTCGGCGCTTTTTCTGCATATGCATGATAGGTACGAATGATGTTATTCATAGCGGAGTGCTTCCATTGGGCTCTTTAACGCAGCTTGGCGCGCGGGAAAGAGTCCAAAGGCAAGACCAATACCCACTGAGACGAGCACGCCCATGGCCATGCCAGAAATTGGCAGAATAAATGGCATCGCAACCCCCGCAAAAGTGCGCGCCGCAAACGAAGCAAAATAGCTTAATGAGATACCGATAGTAATACCAAGGACCCCGCCGGCAAGCGTCAGGATGACCGCCTCGGTGAGGAATTGCAGGAGGATATCATTATTTTTTGCACCAAGAGCCTTGCGCAAACCAATCTCGCGCGTACGCTCCGTCACCGACACCAACATGATATTCATAATACCAACACCGCCCACGACAAGAGAGATGCCTGCGACGGATGCGAGCAACAGGGTAAGAACGCTCGTGATAGTGCTAAACGTATCAGCGATTTCAGTTGGCGTTTGTACAAAAAAGTCATCCTTTTCTGGATCCGTAATGTTGTGCATATCACGAAGCGTTGCCTCAATGTCCTTAACCACTGCATCCATAGTTTCCGGACTTGAAGCAGTGACCGCGATACGCTGAATGTATGAAAAACCAAGCACATATGTCTGCGCCGTGGTGTACGGCATAACAATTGCATCATCAAAATCAACAAAAGGAGATTGCCCCTTGTCGCCCAGTACGCCGATGACGCGCACCGAAGAATCTTTTAGCTTTATCTTTTCTCCGATAGCCGTAGATGAGCCGAATAATTCCTTTGCGACGTCTTTGCCGATGACCGCAACCTGCGAACGCTCACGCACATCGTAATCATCAAACATCATGCCCGCGGAGAGATCGAGATTGTAGAGCGGCACAAGGTCTTCCGTCCCGCCAAGAATTGTCGCAGTAAATGCTTCTGATCCATATGATGCAACTGCGGGACCAAATACAAATGGCACAACGCGCGTCGCATCGGGTACATTTGATTTCTTCCGCAGAGCTTCAAGATCGCGCTCCTTCAATGAGTCACCAAGAATAGTGAAACCAAATCCATTCGGCCCACTTGGCTCACGGCCTGGAATAATAAATACATTTTGCGCCCCAAGCCCCTGCACCTCACCCAAGATGAGTCCCTCAGCGCTCTGCCCAATAGAGGTAACGAGCGTAATCGATGAGATGCCAATAACGATTCCTAAAATCGTGAGGAAAGAGCGCGACTTATGTGTCGAGAGCCCCCGAAGCGCCATGGATAGTGTATCGCGGAATAACATGGAGTTATTTTTCAAAACCCTGCTCGGCAATAATACGCCGCTTATCAATAATGGCATCCGACTCAATGACTCCGTCACGAATGGTTACCATTCGTTTTGCCGCCATCGCCACATATGACTCATGCGTCACCAGCACAATGGTATTGCCCTGATCGTTCAGGTCTTGGAGGAATCGCATGATCACCTCGCCAGAACGAGAGTCTAAGCTCCCCGTTGGCTCATCCGCAAAAATAACACGCGGATCATTCACTAAAGCGCGAGCGATAGCAACACGCTGCTTCTGCCCACCCGAAAGCTTCGCGGCGGCAAATTCAGAACGGTTAGTGAGACCAACAAGGTCAACCATCGCCTGAGCGCGCTGTGTACGCACAGGCTCAGGAACGCCCGCGTAGATAAGGGGCATCTTCACGTTTTCAAGTACTGATTGCCGGGGCATGAGGTTGAAAGCCTGGAATACAAACCCGAGCATCTCGTTGCGGACTTGCGCCAGCTCCGCATCAGAAAAAGAAGTAATATTCTTCCCCGCTAAGCGGTACGTGCCCTTCGTGGGACGATCAAGGCACCCAAGTATCTGGAGGAGTGTCGACTTTCCAGAGCCAGAGGGCCCAACAATTGCCACAAACTCCCCTTCTTTGATAGCAAGGTCAACACTCTCCAAACCGACCGTTGTTACATCTTGTTCGCGATACTCTTTTCCAAGACCACGAACTTCAATGATGGGTGCCGCCATAGTGGTTTAATCAGTGAGCATAACGTCTCCCTCTTCAAGACCCGACAGCACTTCGGTGCGGCCATCAGAGCCGCGGAGCCCAGTAGTGATCGGGACTTCAAATATGCGCGCATCACCGCGCTCTTCAGAAAGCGTGAGCGCTGCGAACCGTTCCGAAACGTCACCGGATACGCGCACGCGCACCATCTTTACGCCGTCTTTCGTAATAATATCGCGCGTTGGCACAAAAAGAACACCAGAACGTGCATCTGTCTGGATATCAAGATCTGCAGTAAGGCCCGGCAGGATATCGTCATGTTGTTCGTCGAACTGCAGGGTAACGCGATAGGTTGCGACACCTTCCAAAACTTGTGCGGCTGGATCAATATGCACGACACGAGCAGTGATCTGCCGCTCTTGGCCATATGCATCGAGAACCACGCGCGCCACATCTCCAATCTGCACCTTCGTGATATCAGCCTCGGAAATTGCAGCCTCGATTTCAAGGCGTGCATCGCTAATGAGTGAAACTGCGGACGTTTGAGGTTGTACAATCTGACCACGCTCAACATCAACAGATGTGATGGTGCCTGAAAATGGGGCAACGAGCGTGAACTTGCTCAGCTGGGCTTCAACGAGTGCCAAGTTGGCTTGTGCCTGCTCCAATTGAGCGCGCGCCACTTGCACATCAAAAGATTCTGCGGGAGCCTCGCCTTGGGTAAGGCGTGTACGCGCATCGCGCACAGCATTCTCTGCGGCAACAACGGACTGGCGCTGGGTTGTCACAAGCTTCAGTTGCGCAGCGATTGCTTCGAGCTCGGTCGTAATGAGTGCGCGATCCGTTGAAGTCACATCTGGCGCGCTTGAGAGGCGCCCTTGCATAAGCTGCAGGGCGCGCTGCGTCGCCTCCACAGCACGTTGCACTGGCTCAAGATACATTGTCACATCACTACTCTGCTGTGCGGCGACAATCTGACCTCGCAAGCCACCGGTAAGAGAAAGGAAGTACCAGGCCTGCGTGCGTCCAAGGTTTCCCTCACCAACCAGCATCTGCAGTGCAGTAGACTTGGCATCCGCGAGTGGACCCGCGTCGACACTCGAACCGGCAAAGTAGGTATATTGAATATCAGTGAACGTTTCAAAAGAATTTAATGCCGACTGAATCGCAGTGGAAAGAATGCTATACGTTCCCGATCCTTTCGTTTCGGCAAGCGTGCGCTCTGCGTTCGCAAGCGCAGTCTTGAGCACATCGATATCTTCAGTGCGCTTACCTGCAAGCAACTGATCGAGCTTCGCCTGTGATGCTTTCACTGTTGCCACCTCCCGCTGACGCTGAGCAATAAGCTCGCCTCCGTCCATGCGCACCAGCACTTGGCCAGCGCGCACCGAGTCTCCCACAGAGACAGGAATACTCACGACGCGTCCTGATCGTTCAAAAGCAAGATCTACCGCTTCGGCAGCCTCAACACGACCCGTCACGCTAACCTCTTGTACAATATCGCCGCGCTGCACTACTAAAAGACCTTCATTACTCTCTTCATTCCCCCCACTGAGCATGGAAAGCACGATGAGGAAAAAGAGCCCACCAGCGAGAGAGCGCCATGGGTGGAGCTTCATCCATGGCCATACGGCGCGCAAAAAGTCGCGAATTCTGGAGAGAAAAGTGTGGAACATAAGAGACAAAATGTACAAAAAAAACGGGCTCGCGTCAACGCGACGCGTGAGCCTGAATCACAACAGAAACCAGCGCCGATGCAGCCTGTTCGCCTTCATATACCGAGGCAATACAGTCAAGAAATGGCACACGTATATGTGCACGGCGCGCATCTTCGCGCATATGCAAAAGCGCTCGGATCCCCTCGCTATCTCCCGAGACAATTTCCCCGTCCGCCAATGCACGACCAATGCGCGCATGCGCCGTATCGCCGCTAAACGCAGTAGCGATCAAATCAGCAACACTTGCACGAAACAGCGCATGATCAGCGCGCGCCGGAGCATAGACTTCCATCTCATCAATAGCGCACGCGCTGGCGAGCCCAGCAGCATTCCATCCCGCACACGCGCGCACGGCGCTAATGCCAATCGCGTACACATTTTTGAGCGCGTTGCGACGGGCCACGATGTCACTATGCGCCGTCCACGAAACAGTAATACCCGCATGAGAGAGAGATGCGCCAACGGCGTGCGCCACGCGCTCTTCATCACTCCCCACCACGAGCATCGTTGGCATGCTCGCGCGCACTTCTTCGGCGATGCACGCACCACCTAAGATCCCCCACGCACGCCGATCACCTAACACGTGCGCTGCCCACTCATCAGGTCGGCGCCCACCATCGATGCCTTTTGTAGCAACACATACAGAAGCCGCCTCTGGTATGCACGATTCGATCGTTTCAAGCGCGCTACGGAGTCCTCCCGAAGGAACACACACGTAGACAAGCTCAGCTGCAGCAAGCGCTTCTTCGCACGTTGCATGAGTGCGCGGCTTTGTTGGGGCCGCATCCCAAAGTGAAAGCGTATGGCCGCCCACGCGCACTGCATGAGCGATTGCGCTTCCCAATTCTCCAGTACCAATAATAGTAACACGCATGTTAAAAGGGGCCTTGCTCTTCTTAACAGTATACCACTACACTAGAGCATGCCTGATGATATCCTCGCGCAATACGACTACACTCTCCCAGACGAGCTCATAGCAAAGCAGCCGACAACACCACGCGACGCCGCGCGTTTACTTATTTACCATAAACAAACGGGAGAGATACAAGACACAACCTTTGCGCATGTTATTGATGCTCTCCCCGCAAACACTCTCCTAGTACTCAACGATACCCGGGTGCTCCCAGCACGTGTTGCCTTCACAAAACGTACAGGTGGTACAGTGTCGATGCTCTATATAGCACACACTGATACAACATCGCTGTGGTGGGCTCCAAAGCCGCTCAGTACTGGAGACGTCCTCTCCTGCGGCGGACATACTCTATCTGTCTTGGAACGAACGTCCGATGGGTATATATGCTCTCTCCCTGTTCCAGCTGAAGATTTTTTTTCATTTTTAGAAACACACGGCACAACGCCGCTACCTCCCTATATAAAGCATTCACCCCTTTCAGAAGCCCAA
Organism: Candidatus Paceibacterota bacterium; assembly: GCA_030583765.1. Lineage (NCBI taxonomy): Bacteria > Bacillati > Minisyncoccota > Minisyncoccota bacterium. Next base: position 580,586 of record CP129474.1, on the reverse strand, counting down.
GCGCGCATAGAATACCAAACCGTGTTCGCTCGTGAGCGAGGTTCGGTAGCCGCACCAACTGCTTCGCTTCACTTCACGCCGGAGCTTCTCGAGCGAGTTCGAAAAAAATATGAGGTCGTTTCAGTGACACTCCACGTGAATCGTGGAACATTTGCGCCAGTCACTGAGGCACACATTGCACGCAACGCACTCCATAGCGAGTGGTATCGCGTAACACAACCGACAGTAGACGCCATCCGCAGAGCTCGCGATGCCGGTCGCCCCATCATCGCTGTTGGGACTACGGTTATTCGCGTACTAGAGACTATTGCGCGCAATGAACAATGGGACGCGCATACAGGAACCACAACCCTCTTTCTCCGCCCCCCACAGCGGCCACAAATCATTACGGGATGCATCACTAATTTTCATGTACCACGATCGAGCCTCATGATGCTGATCGCATCAATAATAGGCCGCGACGAGCTTATGCGCCTCTATGCGCACGCGATCACGCGACGCTATCGCTTTTACTCGTTCGGAGACGCAATGCTCATCCTCCCCTAGAGTGAAGGGGACGGCGTAGGCGATGGAAAGAGCGCATCACGAATTGGAATCAGCTCTGGAAGAAGAGGGACGCCTGCTCGCTCTAAAAAGAGGATATGCTCTTTTGCTTCATCAATTCGTCCCGTCTGCGCGGTGAGGAGCGCGAGTCCTTGGTGTGCGAATGAATACCATGGATTGATAGCTAATGCCTGGCGCCACAGTTGCTCCGCTTCGATTTCCTTCCCTTGGAATAGCAGCGTGATTGCTAGGTTGTGATATGCGGGAGGAAACCCAGGGTTCCTCTCTATTTCTTTCGCGAACGCATCTTGTGCCGCAGGAATGTTATGCATGAAAAGGTATGCGGAACCAATATTATTCCACACTCGCTTTGCTTCAGGATGGAGCGCAAGTGCACGCTGGTGCAGGAAGAGCGCCTGTCCTACATTGCGCTTGCGGAAAAATTCTGTCCCCAGCCCATCCTGCGCACGTGCAAGGTTGGGCGACTGGGCAGCAGCAAGCGTCCAATACGTCTCACTGTTTTGAAATGCAGGAATACGTTGGAACGTGTGGAATGCAAAAAAGATAGCAATAACCACTAATGCCCCGCGTGCGATCAGAAGCGGCTTGCGCGGGAGAAGGCGCACTAAGCTCAATGCCGCGATAATAATGCCCACCATCGGCATGTAGAGACGATTCTCGAAGAAAACCTGGCGCGCCGTCGGCTCGTTGGTAACAAGCGATGGAAGGAGGAAAAGCACGAACCACACAAAACCGAATTGAGCGAGCTGAGTCTTTTTTCGAAATGCGATAATGGTAATCAGGGCGCCTAGCGCAAGTACCCCACCAATAATCATGTTTGTCAGATCGCCCGTCGGCATAAGCGCCAACCGAACAGGCACCACCGCTTTGGTGATGTATTCTAGAAATGCTCCACTCGAACGTACGACTGACAGAAATGCCTCAGTGAACGAAAGCGTCTGGACGTTGGCAAGAGCTATCGTGCGCGCGACAGCATAGAGCACCCAGCCTCCAAGCCACACAGCCGCCTCAGAGAGCGTAAATGATGTACGCCAGTGCCAGCGTCGCACCAGCACCGCATATGCGTACGCAACGACCGGCAAGACTACGGCGAATTCTTTCGCCCCCAGTGCCAAGAGCCAAAACAGTGCATGCGCTACCAGATAGCTACGCTTTTGGGTGTGCGCATAACGGATGAAAAACCAAAAACTGGCGAGAAGAGGGATCGCCGCAAGAATGTCATTGCGCCCAGGGACCCATGCAACCGCAGGTACCAGCGCGGGGTGTGCTGCAAAAGCAAGTGCGCCCCCAAGTGCTGCCCATGGACCAAAGCTCAGCGCACGCAACACGGCTAACACTAAAAGGGTACCGGCTGCATGGAGAGCAATATTCATGCCGTGGTACCACAGAGGGCGATCACCCGCAATATGCGCATCCACCATGAATGAAAGTGTTTGCACGGGACGATAGAACACCGAGCGACCAAACGGATAGGCCGTATCAGTAGTAAATGCCTTTGGCACATTTTCAATGCTTTGCAAGAAGCTTTGACGATCAATAATCAGCTCATCTTCATCAAAATGGACAAAATCAAAACGAAGCGTCTGCGCGTAGAGTGCGCAGACAAAAACAAGAAGTACAGCAACCTGCACCTTAACGGAAGGCAAGTACCGCATGAGATTTTACTCTAGCATGGCGCCCTAAAAAAGCAATGAAAAAAGAGCGCCCCCGCAATCGCTTGCGGGGGCTGGGGTTGTCCTCGGGTACCGCGCTAGCGGTACTCCTTGGGCAACCCGTGTTCGGGGCTCCAGGCGCCCAGCTTCTCGCTGGGGCGGAGCCAGGGGGCCGCGGGGACCTCCCGGTGCGTGCCCCGCGTGATGCACGCGGGGGTACGGCGGGTCGGCTTGTGGACCATATGCCACCTCCTGTCCTTAATTATAGCACGTAATAATAGTAAAGTCAAGCACCCGTTACGGGCGGTTTACAAGTAAAGAAAAGGGGTTCAGCGCTTCACGGCGCAGATACATCCCCAAATGAAGGTGTGGGGGCGTAGTCACCGCGTTGCCTGTATTCCCCACAAATCCAATCACAGAATCGGTAGTCACCCACTGCCCCACGGCGATGCCCTCTGCGAACCGATCAAGGTGCGCATAGTAATAACGAATCCCGCCTGCACCAGCAATCCACACCGTATTGCCGCCCAACTCTCTGTCCTCTTGTATGCGAACAATGTATCCATTCGTTGCAGAAAAAACAGGCGTTCCACGAGGAGCAAAGATATCTTGTCCCTCATGCCCGCGGTCTTCGCCCCGAGGAGCGCCCCATGTGTCGCTCACCTGCCGCACTGAAACGCCGTACACGGGCATTACTAACACCGCATCAGGCTCTTCCATGCTTAAACGCGCAAGCTTCAGAGGAAATGTGATGCGAAATAAAAAAGCATCTATGCGCTCTGCAATGCGTAATGTGGCGTCAGGGTGCGTTTCCGGAAAACGCAGTACAAAAAGCGCGGCCCAGATAAGCGCGGCCACGGCAATACATATGCCACCAGCGATGATAAGTCTTTTCCGCATGCTGCATTATTATAACGTGCGACTATCGTATGCCCAATGTAGCAGTGCCTGGCGTTGCTTAGGACGACACGTGACATCTCCCGCCTTGCAGTTCTTGCGTACTTGTGCAACGTGACGCCGAATTGCCTTCCAGCGCTTAATTTGTCGCGCATCTTCTTCGGGGATGCGCCTGCCCATATAGTAGCGACAGTACCACTGAAACCATCCGCGCGGATCTTCAGGATAGATCCAGCCCTTCTTCACCCACACTGAGAGCGATTGGCTCGCACGCGCGCCAAAAAAATTGAGTGCGGCGTTATGCCCCGGTGGAGAGAGCTTGGCATGCGTAAACCAATCTGCCGGGAACTCATCACGACAATCGGTCATGTATTTCCCTCCAAAAACTCCCAGCGCGAGCATTTCTTTCGGAGTAAGATCTGGAGTAAACTCTGGGTCAAAATTCTTACCCATGGGCGCTGTACACTCATAGGTATAGCCATCCTGCATTTTGTCGTGCACCACAACGGTACGCATGCCACCACCTTACCACATTTTGCAATCGCCATAGAAACGCAGCGCGTCACTCGAAGGCAATAGCGAAACTATACATGCCCATACTACAGAGCCCTTGAAGCGTTCCCGGGGATGGATTGCCCAGATCAATCACCTCTTCACCAGTCTGGGATAAAATCTTCTGATAACCGATTGAGCGAATCACGAGCGCGAGAGAGCAATCATATGTGCCGTTAGTCTTGACGATGAGCCGCGTGGGTATGTTTGCTTGCGCGCGCGACTGTCTCGGAGAATACCCGCCACGTGCTTTGATGGTGACGTACTGGATACCGTCTCGTATTTCCACATTTTGCTCAGATACCGCCTCTTTGGGTTCGAGAATATTTTTCAGGAGCACAAGCGATCCGACGCCAGCGGCGACGACGAGTACGGTTCCTAAAACAATCGAGAGTGTCGTGGGTATGCGCATGGTTATATAGTGAAGAGAGGATTAATAATACCAAGCGCCGCAAGTCCAGCAAGGAGAGAGAGGAGGCCAAGGCCAACAACAACAACTCCCGCTGATTTAAAGAACAAGGATGAGTATTTCCCATGCGCTAATGATGCTGATCCGAATGAGAGAAGCGCAAGCACTGGAAGCGTACCGAGAGCAAACATAAACATAATCGACATGCCGGATGTGAATGATCCACTACTCAGCGCAGAAATTTGCATCGCCTGAGTAAACCCACACGGCAGAAAGAACGTCGCAAGACCAAGGGCTAATGGGGCAAGCGTTGTGTGCTCTATATTTTTGAAAAAACTAAAAATGCCCGGCGACAGTGTAAGCTTGTTCTTGGAGAGCACTCCGAGAAGATTGAGCCCCAGCGAAATCATAACGAGTGACGCGACGATGCCCAATATCGCGGTTACCGTAAAATTAACACCAAGGACGCCGCCGACTGCCCCAAGGACGCCGCCGAGCATGGCAAAGCCTATGACTCGACCGATATGAAATAGGGTGAAAGTTTTTGTATCGCTTACGTTATCTTGGGATATCTTTGCAGACAATGACAAAACGAGGCCCCCGACCACCGCCAAGCAGCTTGAAACAGACGCAATAAGCCCGATGAGAAAACTGGTCGTTGGCGTTATCGCCCCACCAAAGCCAAAGTTCAATATCCCCGATTTTTGAAGAAGAACAAAAAGGAATAGGAAGGAAAAACCGACTCCCAAAGCCTTCCACAGAGGATCACCGCTCTGCGTTACCCTCACCGCGCGCTCCACAGAGAGTGCGTATCCATGTGATGCGACCTTTTGAGTAAGGAGGTTCGCAAGGCCATCGGGGCCCAAAGTGGTAGATGCTTCAACGAGTACCGTTTCTTTCCCAAGATCCACATGAACTCGAGACACAAAGTCTAGTTCGCTTAATGTATCCTCAATGAAGATTTTACACGAAGCACAGTGCGTACCAGAAACATGAAATGTATACGTATGCATGGTTATATATTTTTAGATTTTATACGCAACGAATTTGACACAACAGACACTGAAGACATCGCCATCGCGAATCCAGCAAATGCGGGGTTTAACATCCACCCAAAAAATGGATAGAACACGCCAGCTGCCAAAGGTATGCCAACCACGTTGTAAATGAAAGCCCAGAAAAGATTCTGTTTAATGCCTCGCATCGTGATTTTAGAAAGCTTCACCGCCTTCACAAGTTTGGAGATGTCTCCACCCAATAACGTAATACCGGCTGACTCTATAGCGACATCGGTTCCCGTGCCCATCGCGATACCAACATCTGCCTGTGCCAGCGCCGGAGCATCGTTGACGCCATCGCCAGCCATGGCCACGATGCGACCCCGTGATTGCAGTGTACGGATTTTTTCCAGCTTATCATGGGGAAGTACTTGTGCGATCACATCATCGATGCCAACAAGAGAGGCGATATATTGCGCCGTCTTTTCATCGTCTCCCGTGAGCATCACAACATCGATACCGAGTTGGTGAAGATCGGCGATCGCCCGTTGAGCCTCAGGCTTTATTTCATCAGCAACCATCACGAAACCGAGTACTGCGTCGCGCGTCGCAAGAATAACCGGTGTCTTTCCTTGAGAGGTAAAGCGATCCAGCGCCGTAGCGTCAAATGTGAGTCCTAGGTCGCCTACAAGCTTCGTATTCCCAACAAAATATTCAACGGCATTTATGGTCCCGCGAAGCCCCTTTCCTTCCACGATCGAAAATCCGCCCACTTCCAGCATGTTTAGAGCATTCTCATGGGCATACTGAGTAATTGCATGGGCGATGGGATGTTCGGACTTCTTTTCTAGCGAAGCAACGACAGCAACAAGCTCATCATCTGACATACGGGAAAGATTAATAACATCAACAAGTGTAGGCTTTCCCTTGGTGATGGTGCCTGTTTTATCGACAACCACCGTATTCACTTGATGCAATTTCTCAAGGGTCGCCGCGTCCTTAACAAGAATTCCCTCCTTCGCCCCCTTACCAACGCCAACAATAATCGCCGTTGGGGTAGCAAGCCCAAGAGCACATGGGCAGGCAATAACTAGAATACCAACGAAAGAGACGAGTCCAAATGAAAGCGCCTGCGAAAATCCCATATATTGAGACCCGACCATAAGCCAAATCGCCAAAGTCAGGAATGCTATCAGGAGAACAATGGGAACAAACACCGCGGAAATCTTGTCGGCAAGCGCCTGGATAGGAGCTCGACTACCTTGGGCATCTTCCACCATTTTGATAATTTGAGCCAAGAGCGTCTCGGATCCAACTTTTGTTGCTCGAAATACGAATGAGCCGCTCGTATTGAGAGTCCCGGAAACCACACTATCACCGCCCTGCTTTTGAACGGGCATCGGTTCACCGGTGACCATGGACTCGTCGACAAATGAGCTGCCTTCTGTGACGACTCCGTCTACTGGAATCTTCGCTCCGGGTTTCACGATAATAAAATCGCCGTGACGAACATCGTTGACAGAGACTTCGACCTCTTTACCATCCCTCATAACGAGTGCAGTTTTTGCCTGTAGATTGAGGAGCTTTTCAATAGCATCACCCGTCTTTATTTTTGACCTCGCTTCTAAATATTTCCCAAGAGCAATAAATGTAATAACGACAATAGTCACATCATAGTATTGATGCTCAACGTTCACGAACGGCCGCAGCACATCTTCAAAGGCGCTGACCGCAAAGCTATATAAAAATGCGGTCACTGTCCCAATGCCAATAAGCGTGTCCATGTTCGCTTTACCAAAGCGAACGAACCGATAAACGCCAAGGAGATATGGTTTCCCCACTACAAAGAGAATGTACGTCGCCATCACGGGGAGAAGATGATGAACGAACTCCCCCAGCACATCACCCATAGCGCTAACGCGACCGTATTGGGCTAATATATCCCAACCCATAACAAATGCCGCAAAAAGCGCTATTGGGCCAGCAGAGAGTACCTTCGTCCGCATATCGGCGACTTCCGCAAGTTTTTCTTTTTTTGACTGATTGATACCTGTGTGTGCGGCATGCTCGCTCTCAGACATGCCCATTTCTTCTGCAGAAGAAGGAACTTCTAAAGAATAGCCGAGTGGCTCAATATGCTTCGAAACATCGTGCGGGTTTGTTTTTGATGGATCAAAAGAAATCTTTGCCTTCTCGGTGCCAAAATTTACTGCAACCGACTCAACGCCGGGAACCTTGCGGACCGCTTTCTCAATCACCGATGAGCACGAGGCGCAGTGCATTCCTTTCACATTATAGGTTTGTGTATGCGTCATATTATTTTCTTTTCAGTTTATATACTTTTATAATTTCCTCTTTTGCCTTCTTTGCCTGGCCTGATTGCATCTGATGATGTACGCAATGGTCAAGATGGTTCTCAAGTAGCAGATCTTCAACATTCGAAAGCCCCTGCTTTACTGCAGAGGTCTGAGTAATAACATCGATGCAGTAAGTGTCCTGCACGATCATTTTTTGCAACCCTCGCACCTGCCCTTCCAAAAGCTTAAGGCGCCGCACTACGCGAGCCTTAGCACTTTCGTCCATGTATTTCATACCCCAAGCATACCCCCCGGGGGGTATTTATGTCAACGGGGTGTTCAGTTGATAAATGCTCCAAGTAATATAGGCGGCAAAGCTCACCCATGCGATATAGGGCGCCAGCAACAGCGCAGCAAGACGGGAAATGGGATAAAAAGCCCGCATTGTTGCGAGAATAGCAATGATGAGTATGAGGATTTCCACGAAAGCAGCCCCGGGATTTTGAAGCCCAAAGAATACAACCGACCAGAGCGTATTCAGGCCAAGCTGGATAAGAAAAAGGCCGAGGGCTATACGCACGTCACGACGACGCGCTCCCCGTTCCCACACAAGCCATGCCGCAACACCCATCAAAATGAATAGGGTGGTCCACACGAGACCGAACACCCAATTTGGCGGGGCAATGGCGGGCTTGAGAAGATACCGGTACCATTCCGGTATGGCGCTCATAGTAAAGAACGAGCCCAGGATACCCGCGAGCTGCGAAGCACCGATAGCGATAACAAGTCTTAGAAAAGAGTGTGAGCGTAACATGATGATTTTAGTATACCATCAAACAACTCATGCGCACACAAAAGCCGCGCGGTGCGCGGCCAGTGTGCGGACTCAAAATCTTACTTCGCCTTTCGTGCGGCAAGAAGTGCGTGCTTCTTCGCCAAGCGCTTTGCAGTTTTGCGCGAGCGTGGCTTGTTTTTCACGCGGCTCTTACCCAATCCTCCATGTCGTTTTGGCATAGAAATCAAGAATACCGTATTTTTATAAAAATGCCTAGAGAAATGCCGTGGGGGGGCTTATCGATGTGGGCACCCTGCCCAACAGCATGGCCGCCGCTTTCCCTTCGCAAGGTCCTCACATGTGCGCCTGATGTGGTCACGTCGCGTCTCCGATTTTTTTACTGAAATAACCCAGCAAATCCACTCGTTGCGAGCAAGTGGAGTAATGCTATTCCAAGCAGCCTGCACAGCTTCAGACACTAAGAGAGCGGCCCGGAGATCTTCGGGCACCTTATGCGCCACGCCGGTTGCGATATTTTTTCTCGTAATTTCCAATGCGATTATGCTAGCTCTGTTTTATGCTATGAGACACAGCATAAATGCCTGAGGCAAGAATCGTCCAGTAGCAGATAAGATATATCGCAATAAAGGGAGGTGGCGGATCATCTTTTAAAAGATCGACAGACTCCAGAGAGAGCGGGCCTATAAGAACAATTTTGATTGGCAGAATCACCGTAGCTACCGTGCGCTTCCAGGCAAATGGTGAATCGACGCCAGTTCTTAACAGAGAGTCTGGATACTTTGGAAACCCTCGCACACCGGTAGACCCTAGCAGTGAAGTTGTTATAGCAAGAAACAAAAACCCAGCGATAATAAATCGAACAACGAATTGGATTCTGGGGGACAGCATAGGCTATCGTTTATAATAGCTTATTTTTCTATTCCTTGCTCCGAACCGTGAACAACGTTAGAACTATTTTGCAAAAGCATAATGGATATATCCATGTCCCGGATTTAGGGTCCTTCGGTATCTAATTTAGTTTGTCGCTTCAATGCTCTGGCCTGTGCCAATTTTTCTTGGTTTATTGTGGTTCTTTCCCAATCTGTAGGAACAATGGAATTAATTTTCTTATTTTCTATGTCAATATCAAAAAGCATATCTTTTAATTTCCAATCTCTTGAAATACCAGCGTCTTCGAATTTTCTATGCAATTCCCTTACCATGACCTCTGCCTGGCTGATCAAGCCCTGAATATCTTCAGCAGAATATCCTTTCTCATTAAGATGTAGACTATCTTTATCTGGCCAACGGATACCATGAACTCGTTCCATCACGATAAGGTTATTGCCTCCTTGTTCTACCCTTGCAACTGGCCTAGGACATGGCAAACCTAATTCTTGAATAATTTCCATAACTTTATATTCATAAAACGGATCCCTAATCTCACCAATCTTGCCCTTCTCTTTGTTCACTCTTTTTCCAACTGTATGTAGCTCAACTCCTTCTTTATTCTTCCAAACTGGTAAATCTTTTACAGCGGTTGGATCTTCGCGGACCCGACCAGTTTCATCATATTTTGTTTCTCCAGGCTTTATGTTAGTGCCCTTCTCTTCAAAATATTTTAGGGGGTCGTTTTTAAATTCATCTGGAACGAAACCATCAAAATTTGGTTCAACTTCTATTTTAGGTTGAACTTTTATTTCCTGCTTAGGTGCTTGATTTGGTATTTGCTCTAAACTCATATTGTACGCCATGAGACTACTTACTATTTATTCAATTTAATCATTTTTAAGTTCTAACGTCCACCAGGGGATTAAATCAAAACACCGCAGAAGATGCGGTGTTTTGATTTGGCTCCGCGGGTAGGACTCGAACCTACAACCCTCTCGTTACACGAATTCCGGTATTTTCATACCGGCGTGGACTATATCTTCGCCATATCGCGCATGCGACACAGGCGTTCTGGTATCTAGTCTCTACGGCGCCCCCGCCAAGGCGGGGTTCCCACGGTATTACCTCTCGTAAAAAAACGAAGGGGCTTCACCGTTATCCCAGAAAGTTTCAGTGCGCCTTTCGACGCAAAGCTGCGTTTATCTCACAGCGAGACGCTCTACCATTGAGCTACCGCGGAATATTTTTTGTATAAGTGCTTGGAAGTTTCCTTACCTTTGCGTGTATTTCTCGGTGACAATTTGCACACACCAGAATACATTTATCGGCTTCCGCCTTGATCTTTTCCAAAGATCGCGTGAGCCCTCGAGCTGAAAGCCCGAACTCTTTCTGGTGCGCGACTACGTGATGAAGATCAAGCGCCCAGATCGATCGCTTATACCCACAAAACACGCACTTGCCACCCCTATATGCCACGATGAGCGCTCGAAGCTTGCGCCTTCGAGCGGCAACGGCTTTTTTGAGATATTCAGCTCGATCGCGATAGGTTCTCACATCTGGCATATACACTGTAGTATACCACAAAACCCTATGCCCGAGAACCCTATCGCAACCAAGTATATTGAGGATAGCCCCAAAAAGCAACCTAGTACCCCTTCAGACGCTCAACATTCTCATGCTGACGGATCTTTTCCAGTGCCTTTGCTTCAATCTGACGAATGCGTTCACGCGTCACATTAAACACCTTCCCCACCTCTTCCAAGGTGTGGGTGACGCCGTCCGTGAGACCAAAACGCATGTCGAGAATCTTTTGCTCACGCTGTGAGAGATCCCCGATAATCTCATCAATATACTTCTTGAGGATCTTACGCCCCGCAGATACATCTGGCCCGAGCGCATTCTCATCTGGGATGAAGTCCTCTAAGTGGCTATCTTCATCTTTACCATCACCCACAGGCGTTTCCAGTGAGATGGTGTCTTGGGAGATTTTGATAATGTGACGCACTTTATCTACGTCCATGTCCATTTCTGCAGCAACTTCTTCTGGCAGTGGATCACGGCCAAGTTCTTGCACCAGTCGGCGCACCACCTGCTGATATTTGTTGATGGTTTCCACCATGTGCACAGGGATACGAATAGTACGCGCCTGATCTGCAAGCGCGCGGGTGATCGCTTGGCGGATCCACCATGTCGCATACGTAGAGAATTTAAACCCTTTGCGGAAATCAAATTTCTCCACCGCTTTAAAGAGGCCGATGTTCCCTTCTTGAATGAGGTCTAGAAGTGAGAGGTTTGCGGAGCGGCCCACGTATTTCTTTGCGATAGAAACGACGAGACGAAGGTTTGAGAGTGCGAGCTTCTGGCGTGCCGATTCATCGTTACGTTCAATGCGCTTGGCAAGCTCTATCTCTTCCTCGCCCTTAAGAAGTGGGTATTTGCCAATCTCGCGTAGATACATCTGCACTGAATCAGAAGATGAGCCTTCACTAAACTCATCTTCAATCTTCTTTTTCTGTTCGTATTCTTTTGCTGCCGTTTCTTCAAAGACACTTACCGATTCAATGACGGTGATATTTTCTCCCTCAAGTCGCTCATAGAGCGCTTCAAGTCCAATAATGTCTTGTTCAATAGTGGGGAAGGCGCTCAAAATCTCTGCTTGCGTGACAAAGCCACGCGTCTTGCCGCGCTCAATGAGCGCAAGTGTTGCGCTCTCGCTCATGACCTCTGGCTTCTTACGAGGAGTGCGTGCGACGCTCTTCTTTTTCTTCACCACGCGACGAGCAGATACTCCACGCGCGGGTTTTCGTGCGCGAGACTTCGCGGACGCACGGCGCGACACGGTAACCTTCTTTTTCTTTTTTGGTGTTGGCATACAAAAAATTAAACGGAAAACAAAGCAAGTTGCTGCGTGAGCGTTGCGGCACGGCCGGCGAGAAGTGTTACCTCCTGGACGTCCTTGCGCGCCTCGGCATCACGGATTGCGGATTCAAGATCGCGAAGCTGAGATCGGACAAGTTCGGTATGTGCACGAGCAAGCATAGTGCGGAAGAAGAATGAGAGCTCCCGTTCACTCACGCCACTCCACACCTCATGCGCGCGCATGTACAGCGCATCGAGAGAGAAACGAGACTCTGGATCAATGAGCGTAAATGCTTCCGGCGCACGCAGTGATTCCGGTGTACTACGCGCGATAGCAAGGAGCGCGTCGCGCAGTACAGGATCAATGGTTGCTTTCGTAAGCATCGGTTCCTCGGCCGCCACCACCGCAGGATGCACAAAGGCAAACGTGAGTAGTGCATCATCAAGCGCACTGCCGCGAAGCGTTGCCGGAGCTGCCGCAGGAACAGTGGGGACCTCAGGGCGCGCATACTCTTCAAGATCATCTCGAATAGTGGCAAGGTCAGCGCGCACCGCAGCTTCATCACTACGAACCAGTTGCGCAACGCGCTTCGTCCAGTGATCTTGCTCCACGCGACTCGTCATACGACGAATCATCGGGCCGAGCAAAGAGAGTGCTTGTTTTTTACCGTCAGCGCTTCCGAGCGGTAACGTCGCCTCTGCACGGGCAATGTAGAAATCCATGATCGGCTGCGCATCCTTTGCGATAGCCAGCCACGCTTCATTGCCATGTTCCCGCACGTAATCCGCGGGGTCTTTCATGTGCTCGCCACTCAAACGAAGGGCGCGGACAGTGAACTCTTGCGCGAGAGCAAGTCCAATACCACGACGTAAAGCCTGCTCGCCCGCCTGATCTGCATCGAAGCAGAAATCGATAGTCTGCGTGTAGCGGTGAATGAGCTTGAGTTGCTGTGGAGTCAGCGCAGTGCCGGAAGTTGCAACCGTGTTCATAGCACCAGCTTGGTGCGACATGATCACGTCCATGTTCCCCTCTACCAGCACACATGAACCTTCGTGACGGATAGCCAGGCGCGCCTTATCAAGGCCAAAGAGCACGGAGCCCTTGTCATAGAGAGCCGTCTGCGGCGTATTGATGTATTTTGCACCGACGTCATCAGTGCCTGGGAGCACGCGTGCAGTAAATGCAATAACTCGACCATTCACATCAGCAATCGGGAACATAATACGCCCCCGAAAACGATCATAGGAGCGACCGTCTTTTGGTACGGCCACGCCACTTGCGATAATCTCCTGACGCGTATACCCACATGAAGTGAGATAGGTCGAGAGTGCATGCCAGTCGTTTGGCGCGTACCCGATGCGAAACGTACGGATGGTATCGTCAGTAAGCCCGCGGTCACGGAGATATGCAAGCGCACGAGCGCCCGCATTTCCATTCCAGAGTTGTGCTTCAAAGAACTTTGTGGCGCGCTCGTGAATATCTAAGAGGCGCGTCTTCTCGGAATGTAATTTATGCTGTGTATACTCGAGCGTAACGCCCGCCTTCTGCGCAAGCATGCGGAGCGCTTCGGGAAATTCCACTCCCTCGATATCCTGCACAAACGAAAACATGTCGCCCCCTTTTGAACACCCGAAGCAGTGCCATGATTGGCGCTCGGGAGAAATATAAAATGATGGGGTCTTTTCGTTGTGAAACGGACAACGCGCTTTGAAATTGACGCCAGAGCGCTGAATCTGGATATATCCAGTAATCACGTCGACAATGTCGAGTCGTGATTTAATTTCGGCAACATGGTCTGGCATTGGGCATTCCCTCCCACCCAGAGCGCCAAAGACGCAGAAAAGGAGTGCGAACGGCTTCGCCTCCTTGGTGACACTGGGTTAGATATAGTGTACCACGAAATAAAGCAAAAGCAATCTCATTACTTGGGCACAACTTCTTCGGTAATCGCGGCAAGTTTTTCAAGTGAGATGGGCTGCATTTCAACGCCGAGCTGATCGTTGCGTAAGACGATATAAACCCCCTCTCCTATCTTTCCTCCTTGTGCCTCTCCCGCAACTTTCACAATACGCCAAGGAATATTTTTGATGATAACTTCTCTACCCTCCATCTTTTCTGGCAAAGAAACAATGTCCTCAAAAACAGAGCCTTCGCCGATGCGCTTAATGTCGGTTTCAAATACTTTTGTCGTTCTTCCCCCGACCACTTCTTCGATAAGTACAACGAACTTTTTCTTTTTTTCAGCATCACTTTCGCTTGGATCTTCAGAAAGCACGGGAATACCGCGAGCGTCACGCTCATACCCAATGACACGCCACTGACCATCGTTGTCACCTGTAGCGAGAATCTCTGGATCCGTAATTTCTACGATCTCTCCGTCATGAAATTTCTCAACACTGGGAACGTTGATAGTGCTCTCGGAATCATGCTCAAATCCGCCAACCTGATATTCTTGTGTCTTATCCTCTTCAACAGCTTCGGGCACAACTGGATTGGTAAGTTCGGCTTCGGGAAGTACGCGCTCAGTCTGTTCGCCCGCATCATCTTTTTTGATATCTGAGTCAGCCATAGTGTGTATAGTATGAATGATCCCTTCAAGCGCGTCAAAGCAGAGAGTCCTGCGGGATCAGAAGCTTGCGGAACACGTCCGCGGCGAGGCGTGCGCCATTAATAGCGCGGTGAACTTCTGGCTCTGGCGGGATACCAAGCTCTTCCGCAAGGCTACTCAGTCGAAATTTTACACTGTTTTTATGGCGCATTTTTTCCCATGCGATACTTGGAATATCAATGCGATGATAATCGAGTAGATCACGCACTCCAGTAGAACGGAAGGCTTCTTCAATAAACTGCCAGTCAAAAGTGATATTCCATGCGCAAAAAATTGCATCGCGCGTTTTCGCGCTATATTGTTTCATAGCATCGGCAAGGGGCACGGCATTCGTCCACTGCTCTGGCACATAACCGTTTACCTTTAGCGCACCCGCCTCTGCGGTTTCAATATGCGCTGGCTGGACCTTGAGATCAAGTTCGTCGAGCACTTTAAATGTTTTCTGGTCGACGACTACAAGACCGATTTCGATGATTTCATGACGACGCACATCAAGGCCCGTTGTTTCAACGTCAGTGATCGCAAATGGTTTATCGAAAAAAGAATCTGCCATATGTGCGGAGGGTACAGGATTCTCCTTCGCCTTTCGTCTCGCCGTCGCTCGACTCGGGCTAGGCACCGCCTCGCGGTGTTGCCAGCTGGCAACACATCGCTCCGGCATTCGAATCCCGCACCATACATATACCCATGTACATCAGTACGCCAAACGGCATACTGATGTACATATGCGGAGGGTACAGGATTCGAACCTGTGAGGGCTTGCGCCCACACGCTTTCCAAGCGTGCGCCTTAAACCACTCGGCCAACCCTCCAAGGAAGCGCGCTCGCAGAATAAGTCTGTCAGCGCGCAGGAGAACTACTCGATGTCACGAACCACTTCATGGAAGAGGCGGTACGTCATTTCGGAAACGTGGTCGGGACGCGGAACGTTGAGAATCGCATCCCGCACCGGAGCCCAGAGCGCGTCAGTGCGTTCGTTGAGCGGCCACCGACGATCACGCCGATCTTGCGCGATGGCTACTGCCATGTCCCACTCTTCGTGGGGCATTTCCTCTTCACTCACATGCGGATGCACGAGATGATATGCAATCCGCAGGAGCGATCTGCGTCCCATCATGGCAAGCCTCCTGCCCCACAAGAGCTACGCGGATTCTACCAGTGAAAATGCCAATCTTCAAGGAGCATCGCGGCCCTGCTCCATTCCTCTCAGTGCGCGAACGCGGTCAGCGACAGGAGGATGTGTCATAAAGAGTTTTGTAAACCACGAAAGCGCATCCTTGCCTTTAAATGGGTTTGCGAGAAAAAGATGTGCCGTTGCGTTATGGGCGTTCGGCATTGGCGCACTGTCAGCGCCAATTTTTTCTAATGCGCTTGCAAGTCCTTCCGGGTAGCGCGTAAGAAGCGCGCCCGATGCATCAGCGAGATACTCTCGCTTGCGTGAAACAGCTAAGCGGATGAGTGTTGCGGCAATCGGCGCAAGAATGGCAGCAATGAGCGCAATGATGAGGAGCGCCGCACCACCTTGTTTGCTATTGCTATCAGAAGAACGGCCGTGGAGTCCTGCGCGAAGGCCAATGTCCGCGAGGATCGAAATGACTCCCGCGAGCACCACGGCAACCGTCCCCACAAGCATGTCTCGATTCCCAATGTGAGAGAGTTCGTGCGCAAGGACCCCTTCAAGTTCGTTATCGTCAAGCTTTTCCAACGCACCTCGCGTCACCGCGACTGCAGCCTTTTGTGGGTTTCGCCCCGTAGCAAAAGCGTTGATCTGCGCTCCAGGGATAATGTAGAGCCGCGGCATCGGCAACCCAGCCGTGATGGCAATGTTCTCCACCATACGGTGCAAGCGCACATTTTCTTCGCGCGAAACTGGGCGAGCCCCTGACATGCTCAGTGCGATACGATCTGAAAACCAGAACGCAACGATGTTGCTCACCATGCTAAAGAGCACGGCGATGTAGAGAATTTCGGGTGCTTGGAACGCCTGGCTAAACAAAAAGCCGATTCCAATAACAAACACAAGAAAGCCGGTCATGAGCGCCCATGTCGTGCGAATATTTGCATCACGATGCTCGTAGAGTGTCTGCGTCATATGGCAGAGGAAACAATGTTAGAACTGCACCTTCACGGTTTCGCGCTGTGCTGCGTCCTCGATCTCGAAGAACTCTTCTTTCTTGAAGCTAAAGAGGTTCGCAATAATATTTGAAGGGAATTGTTCAACCTTCGTATTTAGCGACATGACCGTTGAGTTATAGAAGCGGCGAGCGGCTTGGATTTTATCCTCGGTATCAGTGAGCTCGTCTTGCAGCTTGGTAAACGACTCAACCGCGCGTAGTTGCGGATATGCTTCAGAAAGCGCAAACAATGACTTCAGGGCGCCCGTGAGCTGGTTCTCTGCGGCACCATGTTCCGCAACGCTCTGCGCTTGCATCGCTTGCGAGCGAGCCTGAATGACGCGATTGAATGTCTCCTGCTCGTGCGCCGCGTAACCCTTCACCGTCTCTACGAGATTAGGAATGAGGTCGTAGCGACGCTTGAGCTGCACATCGATATCTGACCACGCCTCTTTCACACGGTTACGAAGCGTCACAAACCCGTTATACGAAAGCGCAAACCACAGCGCGACAACCGCAAGGATAATAATAAGCCACATCATGAATATATACGCTCTGTCACCAAGCGCGTTATGCGCTCAAAGTATAGCAACCGCACGCCACAACGCAAGTAAACACACAGCGGGCCGTATGGCCCGCTGTGTGTACATGTATCGTGCAGCTTAGTACTCCATTTCATCCATGTTTGGCATGGCAGGAGTCTTCGCATCAGCTTTTTCAGGAATGTCGGTAATGACTGCCTCGGTAGTGAGGAACATCGCCGCCGCAGATGCAGCATTCTGAAGCGCAGAGCGCGTCACCTTCGCGGGATCAATGATGCCCCACTCGAACATATCTCCATACGCATCAGACTCGGCATTGTAGCCAAAACTATCTTTGCCGCTCATGACACGCTCGAGCACAACTTCTCCCTTTGCACCTGCATTGCGGGCAATCTGCTTGAGCGGCTCTTCCAGCGCGCGCTTCACGATTTCAATTCCAGTGCGCTCATCATCGGAAGCTTTGAGGCCATCAAGTACCTTGATAGCACGCACCAGTGCGACGCCGCCACCCGGAACAATACCCTCTTCCATAGCAGCTTTTGTAGCCTGCACAGCATCTTCCGTGCGATGCTGTTTCTCTTTCTGTTCGACTTCCGTTGCAGCACCCACGCGAAGTACTGCGACACCGCCCGAGAGCTTGCTTATGCGCTCCTGTAGCTTCTCTTTATCGAACGAGGACTTTGATTGCTCCAGCTGCGCTTCAATTTGCGCGATACGCTCTTGCACGGCGCTCTTCTTACCCTTGCCACCCACGATGGTGGTGTTCTCTTTTGTGGCCACAATGCGAGCAGCCTTCCCCAACATACCAAGATCTGCCTGTTCAAGCTTCAAGCCACGCTCTTCAGAGATAACCTGTCCGCCGGTCAAAATGGCGATATCTTCCAAAATCTCTTTCTTGCGATCTCCAAAACCGGGAGCCTTAACGGCGAGCGTGTGGAATGTGCCGCGTAGCTTGTTCACCACTAATGTAGTGAGCGCATCACCATCTACATCTTCGGCGATAATCACGAGCTCTCGCTTGCCTGCATGGGTAATTTTTTCCAAAAGCGGCAAGAGGTCTTGGATCGCAGAGATCTTGCGATCAGTAATAAGCACCAGAGCATCGGTGTAGGTTGCTTCCATGCGCTCTGGGTTGGTAATCATGTAGGGTGCAATGTAGCCGCGATCAAATTGCATACCCTCAACCACGTCCGCAGTCAGGCCAAACGTTTGTGATTGCTCCACGGTAATCACCGCACCCTTACCGAGCTTCTGTACAATTTCCGCGATTTTCTCACCAATATCTGGATCTTTTGCGGAAATGGTGGCTACCTGCGCAATCTCCTCTTGCGACGTTACCTTCTTCGCGAGCTTATCTTTAAAATACGTAACCACCGCGCTCGTTGCGGTTTCAATGCCGCGACGAATCGCCAGCGGATTCGCGCCCGCAGCGATATTCTTGAGCCCCTCGGTAATCATCGCCTGCGCTAAAATGGTCGCCGTAGTTGTGCCGTCACCAGCGACATCATTTGTTTTCGAAGCAACTTCTTTTACAATCTTCGCGCCAATATCTTCGTATTTATTTGGCAGCGAAATTTCTTTTGCAATCGTAACGCCATCGTTGGTGATCACTGGTGAGCCAAACGAACGATCGAGTACAACATTGCGCCCCTTAGGGCCAAGCGTCACCTTCACCGCCTCCGCGAGCGCATCAACGCCGCGCTTGAGGGAACGTCGTGCCTTTTCTCCAAATTCAAGTTGTTTTGCCATATGATTCTAAATTACTTACTCTCCACGATCGCGAGAATGTCGTCTGCGCGAGCGATAAGATACTCTTTTTCGTCGACCTTCATTTCGTTGGGACCATATTTCGTGAAAATCACGATATCACCTTTCTTTACATCCATGGGAAGACGCGTCCCTGATTCAGTCATCTTGCCCGGCCCCACGGCAACCACCTTGCCGCGCTCGGGGCGCTCCTTTTTCAGTGTGTCCGGCAGAATGATGCCGCCCTTCTTTATTTCTTCTTTAAGCGGCTCAATCACAACATGATCAGATAATGGTTTTAGCATTGCCGCAGAAACGACGGCGGGCGGTACGGTGCGCGGATATCCCCGCACGATGCCGCCAGCCGCCGAATTAGCAGTTGCACTACGAGAGTGCTAACGAGAGCATTCTAGGCAGAAGCCGCGGGCATGTCAAGAACATCACACGCCCCCTTCCCAAGCCCCGAATCCTGAGCTGCCGCCATCACACCAACCGATGCGCATAATGCTGTATATGTAGAAAGTACGAGTGGCTCTTGTGAGCGTGGGTGGAACTCAAGCGCATGGTTGTTCGCCTGGATTCTCCCCCGCCCCACAACCGCAACGCCTCGCTGAATGCGCCCGAGCTGTACACGTTTTGCGAATGGTTCAATAAAAGAAAGGAGGCGCTCGCACAGCATCTTCCCGAAAATAATAGGTGAGCTGGGGCGTAGAGCTCGCAAAGATGAGGGCTCGGCTCGATACCTTGTATAATCTTGTATCCAAGTCTGACACTCTCGCCACGCTCGCGCCGCCGCCATGCCGTATACGGGAACCATATGCGCATAGACCCATGCGGTATAGACACTGCGGTGGGCAAGCTGTCGCCCATCATCTGCTATCCAGTGGTTCATGCATAGCTTATCAGGTGCGTGCGCTTCGTGCGCGGCGCGGCGCACGCCAAATAATGAAGAGAGTGCGAGCGCGAACAGGCGCGCAGAGAATATGTGACCGGGCGCAACGAGACATACCACATCAGTATCGCCATCGACATCGCTTGCATCATACGCAAGCGAACCGCTCACCCATACTGCGCGCACCCATGGCACCCACGTGAGCACGCGTACCGTACGAAGCGCTCGCAACCATTTCACGCGCGTAAGCGCAGCACGGTTTGCGTATGCCTCAATACACGCGCGCGCATCGTTGCCGATACCATAGCGCCCGTTAGTACGCACCAGCGCCCCAACACTTACGAGACACTCGAGACTTACCATGACGTCACCCATAGGTACCCCATGCGGCATTCTCTCCACAATCCCAATGTTCGTGAGTGGGAATCCAACGCTTTGCCCATACGCAACGGTACGGATGATGTCTTCTTCGAGGAGCGAAAATGCCATGCCACCAGCATACCGCACTCGCTCATTTCCGCCATATCGCGCTGATTGATTTTCTCCAAAAAGACGGTATAATAAGCACCTTCCTATGACCCCTGTCCAGCTCACCCAAATCATCCGCACCGCCCCACGATCTCCCGGCGTGTATCGCTTTTCGCGCGGCACAAAACCGCTCTATATAGGAAAAGCCTCTCAATTGCGATCCCGCCTCTCCGCATATGGTCGCGCAGGCGATCCTCGCATTGCACACATGGTTGCCCAAGCCACGAAACTCACGTGGGAAGTGCTCGAGTCTCCCATTGAAGCGCTCATTGAAGAGGCGCGCCTTATCAAAAAACTCAAACCGCACTACAACATCGTCATGCGCGATGACAAGCAGTACCTTTTTGTAGAAACTACTGAAGAAGCGTTCCCTCGCATTATTGTCACTCATCAACCAACGAGCGCAGGTGCACTCGGACCGTTCACCGATTCAGGGGCACTCAAAAGCACTCTGCGCACTCTGCGCACTCTGTTCCCCTACTGCACATGCACCCAAAAGCACTATGTCCGGTGCCTCAATGCACACATCGGAAAATGTCTCGGCGTATGCTGCTTAAAAGAAACAGATGGAGTTGATACAAAACCATACCGTCGCAACATTCAAGCGATTATAGGCATCCTGAGCGGAAAGCGCGCGTCCGTATTATCTTCGCTCACACGCACTATGAAACAAGCGGCGCAGCGTGGCGCGCTCGAGGAAGCGCTCACGCTCCAAAAGACAATTGACCACATGGCTCGCGTCTTCACCAACGCGCACATCAACGCACGCCTACAACCAATCGTCCATAGTGAAGCGGTAGCAGAACTCCAACAAACACTGAAGCTCCCGCACGCGCCGCTCCGCATTGAAGGATATGACATCGCCCACATGCAAGGGTTATATGCAACGGGGTCTATGGTTGTATTTCAAGAGGGCTCTCCGCACAAGGGGGCTTATCGTAAGTTTCGCATCCACGCGAGCGGCAAACCGGATGACACCGCGATGCTCACCGAAGTACTCTCCCGACGCCTCGCACATCGCCCTGGAGTCGCACGTGGCACGAGCGTATGGGAACTCCCCGATTGCATTATTGTCGACGGCGGGAAAGCTCAATACAACGCGGTACGAGCCGTACTCGAACAACACGGGCTTACCATCCCCGTCATCGCTTTTACAAAAGATGAACGGCACATAGGGAGCCACCTCACTACGTCACGGGGCGTCCTCCCTCTCCCGACACTCCCACGTAGCGTGCAAACGCTCGTAAGCCGCATTGATGCTGAAGCCCACCGCTTTGCTATCCAGTACTATCGCAGTCTCCATCTTAAAGGTCAGCGTGGTTGAAGCACGCTGTGGTATATGCTAGGATAGCCACTGCTTATGATCATTCGCTTTGCGGCGCGAGTTATAGCAAATGCGCTTGGCCTCTATGTGGCAGCCCTCTTTATTCCGGGCTTTTCTATAGTAGCAAGCGCGCAGGTTTACCTCCTCGCAGGCGCAGTACTTGCCGTGTTACACGGAACTATCAAGCCGATCATGACGTTCATTTCATTCCCGCTCATCATTGTCACATTTGGGCTCTTCAGCATCGTCATCAACGCCCTTTTGCTTGGTATTGTTGACTGGAAATTTGCCGCTATCGAAAGCGCAGGAGCCTGGTCGCTCATCGGCGCGACCCTCGTGGTCTCGCTCGTTAATCTGGCACTTGCCCGCATGGATCGAACCGTCTAATAATCTTTCTTTATGGAAACCATTCTCTCTTACGCACACATCGCAGTTTCTGTACTCCTCGTCGTAGGCATTCTTATGCAACAGCGTGGAGGCGGACTCTCATCAGTTATGGGAGCGGGGGCTATGGAATATGCCACCAAGCGCGGTGCGGAACGTTCAATCTACATCGCCACCATCGTACTTGCAGTACTCTTTGTAGGTATTTCGGTTGCACGCATCGCGCTCAGCTAAGCGCGTTTTGCTTTTCGCATGCCACATAACGAACACCAGCTCGACGATTTCTTTTCTGCGTCGCCTGCTCCTGGGGCTCCCGCGGAACGCGAGGAGGATCCGGTAACGGCTCGTTTATTCTGGCGACAAAGAATGCGCCTCCTCCCCAAGGTGCTCTCCTTTCGTGAGCGCTATGGCATCGCCGCTCTGGCACTCATAGCGATCGCGAGCATTGCCCTCATTCCCGTCGCGCTGTGGCGCTCTGCAACCATCGTTACCCCAGACACGGGCGGCTCCTTTACTGAAGGAGTGCTTGGGGACCCGCGATTCATCAACCCCGTGCTCTCATATGCGAATGAGGTAGATCGCGATTTAGAAACGCTCTTGTTCGCTGGGCTACTGTCCTACGACGCCCAAGGCAACCTCGTCCCTGACCTCGCAAAAACATTCCCGGAAATTTCCAGCGATGGCTTGAGTTATACCGTGTACTTGAAAGAAGATACTCTCTGGCATGACGGCAAGCCCGTTACCGCAGATGACGTCATTTTTACCATTGAAACCATCCAAAATCCTGATTTTGGAAGCCCGCTCCGCATCGCATGGCAAGGCGTCACCGTAGAGAAGGTGAATGAATTTGCGGTGATGTTTAAACTTAAGACTGCATACGCGCAGTTCCCTAATACGCTGACCGTTGGTATTTTGCCAAAGCACATATGGCAGGATATACGCCCCGCTTCATTTGCATTACACGATCTCAATACGCGTCCCGTTGGCGCTGGGCCGTATCGCTTTGAGAAGCTTGAAAAAGATAGCGTGGGACGCATCACTTCGTATACCGTTCGCGCCTTTGAAGATTTTCATGCAGGCCGTCCTTTTATAGATCGTATCACGCTGAAATTTTTCCAAAGTGAGGATGCGCTCATCGATGCCTTCAAGCGACGCCACATCGATAGCATCGCGGGCATTTCTCCAAAAGCTCAAAAAGAGATTGGCACACCTCGCCGTATAGCATATACGGATGCCAACATCCCTCGCTACTTCGCCGTATTCTTCAACCAGAGCCGCAACGCGCTCATCGCGGACAGAAATGTGCGACTTGCTCTCTCGCACGCAACCGATCGCGATGCGCTCATCCGTGACGTGCTCCATGGCAAGGGATCTCCTGTAGATCGACCGTTCGTAGAAAGCGTGCTCTCAATCGCCGATGACGTCGCCAGCCCAACATTTGATCCTGAAAAGGCAAAGGCAGTGCTGGTTGCTGACGGCTGGGCTCAAGGCAACGACGGTATATTTACCAAGCGCGGCACACGCCTTGCGCTCACTCTTACCACAAGCACACAACCAGAGCTTTCTGAGGTAGCACAGCGCATCGCAACACAGTGGCGCAACGCTGGTATTGAGCTCACGGTCTCTTCGTTATCGTTTGTGCAGCTCCAGCAGGCTATAAAGGATCGAGCGTATGACATGCTCCTGTTTGGCGTAGTGATGAGCCTCGATCCAGATCCATTCCCCGTGTGGCACTCTTCACAGAAGCGCGAACCGGGAGCAAATATTGCTCTGTATGACAACCAGACTGCGGACGCCATTTTGGAGCGAGCCCGCACCACGCTTAATCCTCTTGAGCGCGCGAGCCTCTATCACGATTTCCAACAAATTGTAGTGCAGGATTTGCCGGCTATCTTCCTATACAATGCGAAGTATACCTATGCCATGGATAGTCGCATTTTAGGAGCCTCACTGAACGTTATCGGCACCCCAGCTGAACGATTCGCTGGCATTCGTGAGTGGTATATTCACACAACGCGCAGCTTGAAATAGTCTTGCTTTTTCCCGTAGTTTTGCTATAATACTAGGTACTATTCGTGTACTCTTGTGCTTTGGGGTTATCCCATTGGCAGAAACGGCGGACATCAGCTAGACTGGTCAAACCGTTCTTCTCTCGTTCTTTGCCCTCGTGGCGGAATTGGCAGACGCGCTAGCTTCAGGAGCTAGTGATCTCACGATCGTACAGGTTCAAGTCCTGTCGAGGGCACCAGAGATTTGTATGAGGCGCAGTTGCGCTTCTATCTCGACACGAATTTCATGAATGAGCGTGCGCTCGTGCACGGCAACGCTGTTGCATGCACGTTGCGCCCTACGCTCTTCTTTCTGTGTGACCGATTCAGATACACGCGCACCTTCTTCCGATGCACCAGCATCAGGAGACGTGCCTCAACAGCAACGACGCGGCGGATTTGGCCGACGGCGTTTCCATCGCCCCCGCTCTGGTGGCGGCTTTCAGCATCGCCCACAACAACGAACGGATGCGCCAAGCGCGCCGACATCAGGCGAAACTACCAGCGCCCAACCTGCAGAAACTTCATATGACAAACCGCGCCGCGCCGCGAGTCGCAGCCGCGCACGCTACGGTGCACGTCGTCCAAAGCTCGCCAGCGAGCGACGCCTTCCACCCACCCAGATTCATGCGGGCAAGGTTGGCGCACCCGAAGGCACAGATCCAAACGCCGACAATACGTTGAAAGTATACGCGCTCGGAGGCTTGGGCGAGGTTGGGAAAAACATGTACTGCATGGAATACAAGGATGAGATCATCGTCATCGATGCAGGCATCATGTTCCCGCAAGAAAACATGCCGGGCATCGACTTCATCATCCCTAACACGGCGTATTTGGAAACGAAAAAGGAAAATATCCGCGCGCTTATTCTTACGCACGGACACATGGATCACATTGGTGCAGTGCCCTATCTCCAAGAAAAGCTCGGAAACCCAGAAATTTATACTGCACAGCTGACGGAAAAAATCCTTATGAAGCGGCACCTTGAGTTCCCACACCTCGCGCCGCTGAACATCAACGTCATGAAGAACGGCGACGTTGAAAAAGTTGGGGAATATTTCACAGTTGAATTCTTCAACATGAACCACAACATTCCCGACGACTTGGGATTGTTCATCACGACGCCAGTAGGAAATGTCATCCACACTGCAGACTTCAAATTCGATCCAGCGCCATTGAACGGCGAGCCTGCAGACTATGACAAGCTCCAGCGCTTCGGCGACAAGGGCGTCCTCATGATGATGTGCGACTCAACAGATGCAGAAGAAGAGGGGCACTCCGTCTCGGAAAGCACCATCTATGAGAACATGGACATTATCTTCAGGGAGGCAAAGGGTATGATCCTTGTAGGAACGTTCTCCTCGATGATCAATCGCATCCAGCAGCTCATCACCCTCTCTGAACACTATGGCCGCAAAGTAGCATTCGACGGCTACAGCTTGAAATCCAACGTCGATATTGCGAAAGAAATGGGCTATATCAAGATCGGAAAGGGCACGCAAATCTCGATGGAACAAATTGATGACTACCCTCGCGAGCTCATCACGGTGATCGCCACTGGCGCACAAGGTCAAGAATCTGCATCGCTCATGCGCATCGTGAACCAAGAGCACCGCTTCATTCAACTGAAGCCTCATGATAGCGTGGTGTTCTCCTCGTCGGTCATTCCGGGTAACGAGCGCGCCATTCAGTACCTCAAAGACATGCTCTACCGCGCTGGCGTAAAGGTGTACCACAACCAGATGATGGACATCCATGCAGGTGGTCACGCAAAACAAGAAGATCTCAAAAAGATCATCCAGCTCGTGCGACCAAAGTTCCTCATGCCACACCATGGTCAATACTCCATGATGGTCACCCTCGGTGAATTAGGTAAGTCGCTCGGCATCCCCGACGGCAACGTCATTATCGCGGATAATGGACAAATTGTGCACTACGCCCCAGATCAGTGGTGGTTTGATAAAAAGACTCACCCCGCACACTACGTCATGGTAGACGGCTTGGGTATCGGCGACATCGGCAATGTTGTGTTGCGCGACCGCCAAGTGCTCGCAGAAGATGGCATGTTTGTCATCATCACGCTCATTGATGCTCGCACCGGACAAATCAACCGTAGCCCAGATATTATCTCCCGCGGCTTCGTGTACCTCAAAGAACAACGTGAACTTCTCTCGCAAGTACGTAAAAAGGTGCGCACCATCATCGAATCCGAGCGTCAGCGCCCCATGAACTTGCAGTACCTGAAAGATAATATTCGTGACGATGTGGGACGATTCTTGTTCCAAAAAACAGAACGGCGGCCCATGGTCTTGCCAGTCATTATCGAAGTATAAAAAGAAAGCACGCCCGAGGGATACCCCCTCGGGCGTTTGCTACATGAACAGGTTGATGACGAGCGAGCGCTCGTAACGCTCCGTCCCCTCGTCCTCCACGTTCTGCCACTCCACCTCGTCCACGATGGCCTGCGTCCAGCCGCAAGCGTGCAACTCCTTGTAGATGAGCTGCGCGGCGTCCTCCCAGAGCTCGCACTCCTTCGCTGACAGGTCGTTCAGGCGACAGACATGGAAGTACATCGGCCTACGTGACGGCCACCCGTTCGCAGACGCGAACTCCATCTTCTGGATGATCGCTGTCACCAGCTTGCGAAGGTGGTCCACGCACTCGATCGGAATCGGAGCAGAAACGTCCCGAAACCGATCCACGAACGCGGGGATGCTCCCCGGATCCGTTTCCGAAACGACGACGAGCTCGTCGCGCGCGATGCGCAAGGGCTCGTACGGCTCGTGTGCCAATGTCAAACAAGATCTCATGGTGCGCCTCCTTCGTGCATAGTTATACCAATAAATATCACAACGGTCAATATTCTCCGTATTGCGAAAAGACCTTAATTCCTCTATTCTTGAAGCACTATGCAACGAGTTTTTTCTGGCATGCGCCCCAGTGGCAAGCTCCATCTTGGCAACTATGTGGGCGCACTCAAACAGTGGGTTGCCCTTCAGCGCGACGCAGAACAAGCAGTGTACGCCGTCGTAGACCTTCACGGCATCACTACGCCCTACGAACCAGCCGACATGCCAGAGCGCGTGCGCGATGCGGCCATTAACTACATTGCCGCGGGCGTAGATCCTTCGCGTGCGCTTATCATCCGCCAGTCTCGCGTTCCCCAGCATGCCGAGCTCATGTGGCTCTTATCTTCCATTACGCCCATCAGTTGGCTAGACCGCCTCCCCAACTACCGAGAGAAGGGTGAGCAGATCGAAGCATCACTTTCTCCTCGCGCAGGAAGCTATGGCAACAACCTCGCCATTCTTTCCTATCCCGTACTCATGGCGGCAGACATTCTGCTTTACAACACAACCCTCGTTCCAGTGGGCGAAGATCAGCTCGTGCACATTGATGTCACCAATGAAATAGCACGTAAGTTCAACCATTTATTCCCTGGCCGGGCAGGTGGCGAAACATTTACCACCGTAAAAGCGCACATGGCAGAAGAGCAGGGCGCTCGCATCATGTCTCTGCAAGATCCTACGAAAAAGATGTCAAAGACGGGCGACGATGGCATTGCCCTCACTGACGCACCAGACACCATTCGCGCAAAGATAAAGCGTGCCGTCACTGATTCAGGCACCGGCATTACCTACCAACCCACCGAACGGCCAGCCATCGCTAACTTACTCACTATTTTCAGTGTTGTGAGCGGCACACCGATCCCAGAGCTCGAAGCTCGCTATGCGTCCAGTGGCTACGCGGATTTCAAACACGATCTCGCAGAGGCGATCATCACGGCACTTGCGCCATTTCAGCAAAAGCACGCCGAACTCACCGCAGATCCCGCACAGGTAACGGCTATATTGGAAGCATCCGAAGAAAAAGCCCGAGTCATTGCAGAAGAAACGATGCGTAAAGTGCGCACCGCCATGGGGCTTTGACAGTTAGCGCAAGTAATTGTATTATCAGAAACTCACAAGGAGGTTTGAGTGAGAGATAAACGAGACATTACGCAGGTGGGCGTCTTCGCCCACATCGTCAACCGCACACCAGGGAAGGAGCCGAAAATCCTCCTCGTTCAGCACAACTACGAGGTGCCGGGATACCCTTCTCGACAGTGGTCACTCCCTGGCGGAGCGCCCATGATCGGAGAGCGGCTCTGGGATGCACTGGCACGCGAATTGAGGGAGGAGACTGGATACTGGTTGACCGCCCCCTCCATGTGGTGCCCACACGCCTTCACGCTCGCCAAATCGCCGGGGATCGTCCTCATGTGGGAGTTCCCCCGTCAACAGTTCTCCGAAACATCTCCGGTGCATGCCCAGCTTCCCACGGACGAGATCAGCGATGTGCGCTGGTTCACGGCACCGGAACTCGAAGGCGTGTGGGAACACGTCTATCGCGCGCAGAGAACGCTCATCTGGGAGCCCTACATCCGGCCGCAAAGGCCGTACCCGCAGAGCGTTTTCCCCGCCGAGCCGCCTGCCGCACCGCCGTACGAGCTCTAGCGCTCGAGAGGGGGCTTTGTACAAGCCCCCTTACTTTTTATACACTACGAATATGCTCGCCATCATACTCGCCGCTGGACGCGGCACACGCCTTGCGCCGCTCACCGACACCATACCAAAGCCACTCATTACAGTTCGTGGCACAACGCTCTTGGATCATCTGCTGCGCGCACTCCCACCTGCCGTTAACCAGATTGGTATTGTAGTAAAATATCGCCACGAGCAAATCAGAGAGCACGTCATGCGGGAGCACCCCCACGCACCAATCCGTTTTATCATGCAAGAAGATGCACTCCCCGGAACGGCTGGGGCGCTCTGGAGTGCGCAATCGCTATGCGCAACGTCTACGCAACCATTCCTTGTCCTCCAGTCTGACGACATGTTTGCATCACATGATATACTCACCCTCTCCCAACACACTCGAGCTATAGGTGTATGGGAATCGCCACGCCCAGTGCCACCGTTCCTCAATATCGCACAGGACGCACACAGCCTCCTTACCGCGTTTGGCCCGACACCACAGGAGGGCACGCACTGCATTGCAACGGGAGCATATATGTTAGAGCCAAGTATTTTTTCAGAAGAACCGTACCATCTTCCCTCTGGTGAGTTGAGTCTCCCGCGCACCCTCTTGGTATGGAGCGCGCATAACCCCGTGCACGTGGTGGCTATGCCATCATGGCGCAGTGTAAACACTCCAGAAGATCTGCGAGCCGTGGAGAAAATAGCGGACACCAAATTATAAAAATAAAGAGCCCGCACATTTCTGTGCGGGCGCAGGGCTCAGCTTCCAAGTTCAGAGAACTAAGCTGCCAAGCGCTAAGGGCTTACGCGCGACGGACGAACACCCAACGGCTGAGGCCGCTCCAGGTGTTGCTCGGGTAGGCGTAATCGCCGTCCAACCAGCGGACGCCGTGGACGTCACACCCGACGATGAACACGCTCGGGTGACCGTTGCGATCCGTGATCTGCTCCATCGCCACCAGCAGCCACTCGCCGATGGGCTGATCCTGGTAGGCCAGGCGGAGCTCGGGTCCGACCTGGGCCGGGCAGAGGTCCAAGCCAAGCTTGCGAGCGCGATCGTAGATCTGCTTGATCGTGGCTCCGGACTTCAGGCCCAGATCCTTGACCGACACGCACACCAGCTCGAGCTCGACGGGCTCCTTCACCAGCGACATCTTGGCGAGCAGGTCTTCCCCGTAGTCGCTGATGTTGTTGCCGCTGTCCGC
Source organism: Candidatus Paceibacterota bacterium (assembly GCA_030583765.1). Classification (NCBI taxonomy): domain Bacteria; kingdom Bacillati; phylum Minisyncoccota; species Minisyncoccota bacterium. Next base: position 550,780 of record CP129474.1, on the reverse strand, counting down.
GATCGCCTTGCGAAGCGTCGCGACGTTGTCGTACACGCTGAGCGTGATCTTCTGGAACGTCGAGAAGGCGGCATTGGCCTCCGCCTCGACGACCTTGAGCGCGCCGCGCAGGAAGCGCTGAACGCCATCCATGCCGCCAAGCTTGTTGACCACGGCCTCCATCGTGCCCCACGTCATCTCGTCATACTTCATTGCTTCTCTCCTTCGGCTGTTAGCCGAGATTCTTCCATCCCCTCCTAGAGGATGGGCCGCGAAATGCGGCAGTTCTGCATGTAAAGGTACTACACTGTACTCTATAATTATACCAGTTTAAAGCGATAAAGTCAATATGCGCCATCTGGCCCACAAAGGGCTTTTTTGCTAGGATTCTCGAATGCTTTCACTCGGAATTGTAGGGCTTCCTAATGTCGGTAAATCAACGCTGTTTCAGGCGGTGACGAATAAGCACGTCGATATTCAAAACTACCCATTTACCACTATTGAACCAAACGTAGGGGTTGTGGAAGTCCCCGATCCTCGCGTTGATGCGCTCACCCAGCTCTCCCACTCCGCACGCTCTATCTATGCCACGGTGCAGTTCACCGACATCGCCGGCCTCGTGAAGGGCGCAAGCCAAGGCGAAGGGTTGGGAAATAAATTTCTTGCGAATATTCGTGAAGTAGATGCCATTGTGCACGTTGTGCGCGCGTTCCATGATGACAACGTACTGCATGTGCACAGCCGCATTGACCCGATCGATGACATTGCGATCATCAATACAGAGCTTGTTATGGCAGATGCGGAGACGCTCGCTAAGCGTCTTGAAAAAACACAAAAGGAAGGGCGGGCGGATAAAAAAGCCGCCGCACAGCTTCCTTTACTGGAACACCTCATCGCTCTCAATAATGCGGGGACCGTGCTTTCTGGCGCAGATCTTTCTGATGACGAAAAGGCGCTGGCACGCGAATTGAACCTCCTTTCCGCAAAACCCTTTTTATATGTATTGAATGTGTCCGAACAACAGCTCACTGAAGGCTGGCAACCCAGTAGCGATCTACGTGAATCGCTTCACGGCGCACCATTCGTGGTGATGTGCAACGCTATGGAGCTCGCGCTCTCTACGATGTCTGCAGAGGATAAAAAAGAGCTCCTCGCCTCTGTGGGCAAAGAGCAGAGCGGCCTTGATGAACTGATCACCCTGGGCTATCGCCGCCTTGGGCTCCTCACCTTTCTCACAACGGGAGAAACGGAAAGCCGCGCGTGGACCGCACATGAAGGTGACCCTATCCCCGTTGCATCGCGCGCCATTCACACCGACTTTGAACGCCTTTTTATTCGCGCTGAAGTCATCCCTGCGCAACAACTCCTTGAGGTTGGTGGTTATGGCCCTGCGCGCGCTAAAGGTCTCGTAAAAACAGTAGGGCGAGATTACATCATTCAGGATGGAGACGTGGTAGAGATTTTGATCGGAAAATAAAAGCCCGCCGACCGCACAACGTGTGCGACCGGCGGTAGGGGCTAGATGTGCTTGGCGCGCCGACGGCGACGCCATCCCCACCACCACGCCATCGCTGGCCCGATAATGGGAATCGAGACCGAACACGCGTCCCAGATGGTCGCCATCAACTCCTTGTGGGGTGACATCAGCTCCCAGTTGACGATCTCGTACTGGATGGGCGTGGTCGTCTTCGGCATGAAGTGGCGACACAAGATCTGCCACTTCAGGAGGCGCATGCCTTCGCACAGCACGGTGATGTGGAGCTCCTCATCGAATTGCTCCCACAGCTGATAAATGCGCTCACTCGCGTTTCGTACGTTCTCCAGCGAAGTGAATGAACGCTCTTCGTGCGAGACCAGCACAGCGTCCCAGAAGGAGGGTACGAGCTTCCCATCAGTCCACATGGTCAACGTGCGAAGACGTTCGTGCATCGCGTACGCCTCTGTGACATGTGGCGATGTCTTCTGCTGGGTCATGCCGCCGCACAGGATGAGATTGGAGAACGGATCGCCGCCCTCGTATGCCTCCCTGAGCAACTCTGCGGCACGGAGCAGATAGCGCTCTGTCTCCATGGCGTAGTTTCGTACGGGCGTCACCCCGTACCCGGCAACGACGAGAACCTTCACGATTCACCCCCCCCACTAGATCTTAAGCCCAGCGTCATCGCCCATGCCAGCACCCATGCGTCTCGCAAACTCCCGCACGTCGCCCCGCAAGTTGCGCGTAGCGATGGTGAGGATCACGAGAAACAGGATGACGGCAACCAGTGAAGCTGCCGCAAGAGCAACTGCGGCAACGAGACGCCCTTGTTCCCACGCAACGCCCGCTCGGAACATACAGACGAAGATGAAGAGGCTCCCGATGACGGCCGCCATCCCCACCACAAACCGCCACCCTGATACTTCGGCAACGAGCTCCGCTAGCGACGCGGTCGCTCGCTTTTTCTGATTCACTGCCACCTCCTTGGACGCATATAGTACAAAATAAATACGATATAGTCAATATACCCTCAACAACGTTGACATGCCCATATTTCCTTGGTAATCTAGGCACTGGTAATGCAATAACTGCATGACGAGAGGCCCACATCTGCGCCTCTCGGGCGTGCGGAAACCCAAAAGTATTGATATGACTGACATGAATCGCCGCTACGAGTTGGCGTACCACCTAGACGGTACCAAGGCTCCTGAAGAAATCCCCGCTCTCCACGCAAGTATTGAGCAGGTCGTTACCTCCCACGGAGGTACGATTGTAGAGTCAAAAGCACCCGAGGCAACGCGCCTGTCCTATCCTATCCAGCATCAACGCTCTAGCTTTTTTGGCTGGTGCCACTTTACGCTGGAAGATACTGATCAGCTCGCGCTCATTGATGAAACGCTCCGCCTCCACAAAGAGGTTTTGCGCCACATCGTGCTTGCGCTTGATGAGTCCGCAGGAAAGGAACAATCCCGCGCCCGTTCTCGCACGCCCCGCGCCGCACAGCCAGATATGGATGCGCAGCTGGACAGCGCAATGAACGACGTCGCGTAATGCTATGAACCTGAATAAGGTCTATTTGATCGGACGGCTTACCCAAGATCCCGAAGTCCGCGCAACTCCCGGAGGACAAAATGTGGCCACTATTCGCATGGCGACAAATCGCGTCTGGTATGACAAGCAGACAAACCAAAAGCGCGAAGCCACCGAATTTCACACAGTCATTGCATGGGGACGACTCGGAGAAATCGCGAGCCAATATCTCCGCCGCGGATCTCTCGCGCTCATCGAAGGACGCATTCAGACTCGCTCATGGACTGGCACTCAAGATAACGTAAAGCGATACGCCACAGAAATCATCGCAGAGAATCTCCAACTTGGCCCACGTTCCGCAGGAGGTGAACCGATGGGGGCACCGTCTCCATCACGAGCACCGGCAGCAGCAATAAGCGATACGCCGGCCATGGAACCAGAGATCCCAATCATTGACGAAAGCGAGTTGCCACACCAAGGTATCGAAGAAGAAGATGTAAAGATTAAACCAGAAGATTTACCATTCTAACGACTATGGACTGCACACACTGCAAAAACGCAACCCCAACTATTAACTATAAAGATGTGAAGGCGCTCCGCGCCTACACAACGTCAGAGTTTAAAATCGGCTCTTCACGCCGCAACAAGCTCTGCAAGATACACCAGCGCCGTATCGCACAGGCGATTAAGCTCGCACGCTTCATGGCCCTTATGCCCTACACGCGCAACCAGACAGTTCAGAAGTAAGGCCTCTTCCCCCAAGTGCACACAAAACGCCCCATGTGGGGCGTTTTGTGCTTTATATAACGCTTTAGTATACTGATCGTAATGGAAAAGAAAGATGTACTCGCCCACCACGCCAAGCTCTTTGAACCAACTCCGTCAGAATTGCACATTCTTCGCGCTGATGAACCACATATCATTTTTTCAGTACTTCCTCCCGATGGTATCAGCCAAGGTCGCCAATCTCGAGTTTCTATTCTAGAGTACCGAGAGCACGGCACTCCACAACAAGTGTTATTTAAACGAATGGGAGCCGGAAAAGGCTTACCTTTTAATGTAGCGCGGCACTTAGAATCCCGCCTCGAGCCATATCGCAGAGAACTAGTGCGCTTTGGATGGAATATACCACATACGTATTACACAAAAACACTCCAGCAAGGAAATGAGGGGCAGATATTTTCATACGAGCAACGCATCGGACGCGCTGATGGCGAAAAAATATTTACCAACCCAGAGCAACCGAATTTCCTTCGATGGAGCATTGTACGGCAAACATTCGCCCAGCTCGCGCACTATCCACGTGGCGCTCTCCATCGAAAAACAATCTCCGGACGAGAGGTAACCGCTCTCCCTCATGGCATTGATTTAAAGCTCGCAAACGTTGTCCCAGACACTGATGGGACGCTCTATTTTGTCGACCTCTTTTGCCCTAAAGAAATAGGGCCCGCCGGCTCATGGCTCACGTATCGCTCCGAATTAGACAGCCTGCCAGAAGAAAACCTTATGGCGGTATGCGCAACGCGCGAAGGAGCCATGCTACGCTTCTGGCGTCTTGCAGAAATGTTGTGGACGCAAACAGTACCCACGACGCCCGAGCAGCTACGCGAAGGATTTTTTGCACTCCTTGACTCACTTAGCCTTCCTCAAGAAGAGATTAATTTTATGCAACGTGAAGTCTCATCAGGCTATCCGTGGCTTGATGAGATCTATTCGGAAGCAAAAGTATAAGCGCTACTCTTCGGATGCAAGGGGCGCTTGTTTCGCTGGTGCCTCACCGAGGGCAGCAGCTTTTTTAATTGCATCGAAGATTTCCTTTCGGATTTTTGGATTCTCTTTCAAGAATGCGCGCGCACCTTCCATGCCTTGTCCGAGCTTGTCTGCGCCACGCGTATACCAGCTACCCGCCTTGCCGACCACCCCATAGAGTACCCCCGTGTTAATCAAATCAGACTCTGCAGAGATGCCTTCGTTGTAGAAGATGTCGAACTCACACGTACGGAATGGTGCAGCTACCTTATTCTTTACAATCTTCACCTTCACACGATTTCCAATGATACGCTCGCCGCTTTGAATTTGCGCTGAACGACGAATCTCAACACGCACCGATGCATAGAACTTTAGCGCTAAGCCGCCGGTGGTTGTCTCTGGGTTCCCAAACATGACTCCAATCTTCTGACGAATCTGGTTAATGAATAAAATGGTGGTGTTTGTTTTTGCTGCAACACCTGCGAGCTTGCGCAGCGCATGGCTCATGAGGCGCGCTTGAAGGCCGACATGCTGCTGGTCCATCTCACCTTCAATTTCTGCGCGAGGCGTAAGTGCTGCGACAGAGTCTACGACCACCAACGAAACGGCGCCGGAGCGAACCAGCGTTTCCACAATTTCGAGTGCTTGTTCACCGTGATCTGGTTGAGAAATGAGCAAGTCCTGCGTTTTTACCCCAATACGCTTCGCATATTCGGGATCAAGTGCGTGTTCCGCGTCAACATACGCAGCAACACCACCCTGCTTTTGCACTTCGGACACGAGATGGAGCGCGAGCGTTGTTTTGCCCGAGCTTTCAGGACCATACACTTCAATAACACGGCCGCGCGGCATGCCTCCAACCCCAAGAGCAAGATCGAGTGAAATAGATCCGGAAGGGATAACATCAACATCAACCTTTCGCGCTTCGCCCAATTTCATAATAGCGCCGTCACCGTATTTTTCTTGAATTTCTTTGACGGCAATATCAATATGGCGGTTATCTTTGCTCGTCATGTTGGGCTTTGCTTCCTTTTTGTGATCTTTTTTTACCATACGCATACTACGCTCCCTCAAGCGCAGTGGATTATTCATTACTGCTCATCTCGCTCTGCTTCTAGCGTGTCAGCAGATACTGCCGTCGCCACGGGTGCATACCCCATAGGAGGCGCACTCGGCGCACCATCTGCTTGCACGTAGACCTCTCGCGGCTTTGCCCCCTCACCTGGACCGATGATGCCTTTATCTTCGAGGATGTCCAGGAGGCGCGCAGCACGCGCATATCCCACGCGCAGACGACGCTGCAACAAAGATGCTGAGGCTTTGCCTGAGTCTATGACGATGCGCTTTGCCTCGTCGTAGAGATCATCTTCATCAGAGCCGTTGTCGCCACCCTGTCCTTGTGGACCACCGTTTGCAAGTGAGTTGGTAAGCTCAGAACTCAGAGACTCATTCTGTGAAAGATTCAGCTCTTCTGCCTGTTCACGCAAGAACGCCACAACATCGTGCACTTCTTTTTCAGTAACTAACGGCGCCTGTACGCGACGGAGCTTCGCCGCGTCACCCGACATGAAGAGGAGGTCGCCGCGGCCGAGCAGTTTTTCTGCGCCCGCCATATCGATGATGGTGCGCGAGTCAATTTGGCTTGCCACCTGTAGCGCAATGCGCGAGGTAATGTTCGCCTTAATGAGCCCAGTAATAACTTCAACGGAAGGACGCTGCGTTGAAAGAATGAGGTGGATGCCGACGGCGCGCGACATCTGCGCAAGGCGCACGATTGCCGCTTCAACGTCACGCCCGAATGAAGCCATGAGGTCTGCCATTTCATCAATCACAATGACGATGAACGGCATGATGTCCTTTCCCTCTGCAACCATCTTCGTGTTGTATGAAAAGAGATCTCGCGAACCAACCTTTGAGAGCTGATCGTAGCGGCGATCCATTTCACTCACCGCCCACTTCAACGCCCCCATCACTTTCTTAGTATCCGTGATCACTGGCGTAATGAGGTGTGGGATGTCGTTATAGATGGACAGCTCAACGCGCTTTGGATCAACAAGAATGAGTTTCAGTGTTTCTGGCGAGTGTTTATACAAAAGCGAAAGGAGGATGCCATTCACCATAACTGATTTGCCCGTGCCCGTGGCACCAGCAACGAGCAGGTGTGGCATGCGCTCCAAACTGCCATAGACTGAAAGACCACCCACATCACGTCCAATCGCAAGGGGTAGGAACGCTTTCCCACGAGCATACTCATCGGCCTCAAGGAGATTGCGGAGACCAACAATAGCTGTCTTTTTGTTGGGAACTTCGATGCCGACGAGCGATTTTCCAGGAATAGGAGCCTCGATACGAATGGGGTGCGCGGCAAGCGCAAGGGCGAGATCTGGCCCGAGCGCCGAGATCTTCGACAAGCGCACGCCCACCGCAGGGCGCATGGTGAATTGGGTAACTGTTGGCCCGATAGACACTTCGCCCATTTCTACCTCAATGCCAAAATTCGCGAGCGTGCGCTTAATAATGTTTGCGTTTGCTTGAATATCACCCGTCAATGCCTGGTCTTGGTCTTCCGAAAGGAGTTTAAGCGGCGGAAGATTCCATTTACCAAGCTTCAAATTCTTAATAACAAAACCTTTTTCCGGAGCATCGTCGACTTTCGAAGCCTTTTCCTTTGGCGGCGCCGCTTGTTTTACTTCTGCAAGTGCTGGAGCGGGCTTTTGGGCTAATTCTTTTTGCGCGTTACGGATGACAATCTCATCTTCCTGAGGCGCCGCCTCTTCTTCAGGAGCGCGCATGAAGAGTGCTGACAACGGTACGTTGAGAGCGAGGAGGATGGAAATGCTCAAGAACGAGAGCAGCACAATAAGAGACGCAACAAAGCCGACTGAAGAGAGGAGGGGGAATCCAAGTACCACGCCTAAATATCCGCCCTGTATAATGCGGTCATCGAAGGTTCCATCGCCAAGAATGTGCAAGATCGCCAGTGTCGAGAGTACGAACGTTATGGTGCCCACTACAGCGCTCGTGGCGATGTGTCGCGAGAGAGATTTAATGAAGGAAATGCCAAGAAGCGCAAAAGAAATGGGCACAAGGATATATCCCCATCCGAACAAGAGTCGCGAAACGGAATCAATGAGCTCACCCGCGGAACCCGCTCGTCCCAAAAAGCTTAAGGTGACCACGATAGCAGTAATGAAGCTTAAAATGCCCCAGATGCTATTTCGCGTTTCTTGCGATATATCGAAAAGCGAAGACCCGCCCTCATCGGATGGTTTTTCACGCTTTTTCCCGTTGCTTTGGCGAGCCATGAGTGTCCTCAGTATACCGTTCTAAAACAGCAGAATGCAAGGCAAATTATCAACGTTTTCCCACAGTAACAGAAACCCCTCTCGGCATGAGAGGGGTTTCTGTTACTGTCACGTGTTGCCTATGCGGCGACATCTTGCGCTGCGTCATCGAGCTGAGCCAGCGGCTTACCTTCTTGACGGGCCCGCAGACCAGTGCCCGCAGGGATAAGGCGGCCGATAATGACGTTTTCCTTAAGGCCTCGCATGTGGTCTTCTTTACCCGCAACCGCAGCATCAATAAGGACGCCGGCAGTTTGTTGGAATGACGATGCGGACAAGAAGCTTTCAGTGGTAAGCGAAGTCTTCGTGATACCCATGATGAGCTGTTCATAGGTTGCCTCCTGCTTTCCTTCCGCAAGAACACGGTCATTCTCTTCGAGAAGGCGGCGGCGCTCTACAACATCACCCGGCAGCAAGTCAGTGTCGCCCGGATTCATAATGCGGACACGAGAGAACATTTGACGGACAATCAACTCAACGTGCTTGTCGTTGATCGTGTCGCCAGTTGGGAAGTAAATACTCTGCACTTCGCGCACGATATAGCGAGCGACTGCATCGATATCCTTCGTGGTGTGGTACAGCTCACGAAGATCTACGTGGCCCTCAGACAGCTGCTGACCGATCGCAACAAGATCGCCAGCCGAAACTGCAACGGCAATGTTTGGCGCAACGAAGTATTCACGCTTTTCACCGCTTCCTGCGGTCTCAATGACAATGGCGCGCTGCTTGCCGCGATCTTCAACAGCAAGCACGCGTCCATCCACTTCGCAAATGAGTGCCTTGAATTGAGGTGGGCGCGCTTCAAAGATTTCTTCAACGCGCGGGAGACCCATGGTAATGTCAGCACCTCCTGCGACACCACCGCTGTGGAAGGTGCGCATGGTCAGCTGAGTACCCGGCTCACCGATAGCTTGAGCGGTGACAATACCTACCGCTTCGCCAATTTCAACCATTGCGTTCTTCGAGAGGTCGTAGCCGTAGCATGCACGACATACGCCTTGGCGCGATGCACACTTCACAAGCGAGCGAATGCTCACCGACGGTATCTTGTGCTCGTCAATAAGGCGTGCAAGCGCACGATCGATGACCGTTCCCTTCTTCGCAATCAACGTGCCGTCGCCAGAGACTACGTTCTCAGCAACCGTGCGACCCTTCACGCGCTTACCGAGTGATTCTCCGCTAAATTTACTATCCTCTGCGTGCATGATGTAGCCTTCTTTTTCCTTACAATCATCCTCAGTGATAACGACGTCCTGCGCCACATCTACCAAGCGACGCGTCAGGTATCCTGCCGATGCAGTCTTCAATGCGGTATCTACCAAACCTTTACGAGCACCGTGCGTAGAGATGAAGTACTCCAATGGCTCGAGGCCTTCCTTCAGAGAGTTTTTAGCGGGCAATTCAATGAGTTCACCAGAAGGGTTTGCGAAAATACCACGCATGCCCATCATCTGGTCGAGCGTACTCCAGTTTCCGCGAGACTTAGAGTCCACCATAATAAATGCTGCGTCCTGTGGACCAAGCTGCTTCTTTACAAGCGTAGAGAGCTTCGCCTTCGTGTTGCTCCAAATCTCAATAGCCTTTGAGCGGCGTTCATATTCCGTGAGGAGGCCTTCTTCATACAAGCGACGGTTTTGCTCAATGAGCGTGTCAGCCTCTGCGATAATCTCTGGCTTTTCCTTTGGAACGCGGAGATCGTCCATGCCCCACGAGACACCGGAGATGGTCGCATAGTGGAAGCCAAGATCCTTGATACCGTCCAAGAAACGAACGGTTACCTCTTCTCCATACTCTTCCCAAATAAAGCCCTCGATAGATTTGAGGTCTGGCTTGGTCAGCGTGCGGTTGATAAAGCCAAAGTCTTGAGGGAGCACATTATTGAAGATAATGCGTCCCGGAGTGGTTTCGATAACGCCTGGCTTCTCTGCCCATTCGTGCCGCCATGTTGATGCCGTTGGCGCATATTCTGCCTTAATCTGCGCGCGTAGGCCAACGACTCCATTTTCATATGCAAGAAGCGCCTCTTCGAAAGAAGAGAACAGCTTGCCCGAGCCGTGCGCACCAGCGTCAACACTCGTGAGGTAGTAGCATCCGAATGAAATGTCGTGACTTGCCACAGCAACTGGTTCACCTGTTGCCGGCTTGAGAATGCCATGCGTTGAAAGCATGAGCTCGCGCGCTTCTTGCTGGGCTTCCTTGGTTAATGGGAGGTGGACTGCCATCTGGTCACCGTCGAAGTCTGCGTTAAACGCATGCACGGGGACAGCCGGCAGCTGGATCGCCTTTCCTTCAATGAGCGTTGGGCGGAATGCCTGCACGCCAAGACGGTGCAATGTTGGAGCGCGGTTGAGCAAGACGAGCTTGTCTTGAATCGCCTCTTCCAACGCAGACCAGACGTCGGGAGTTTCTTGTTCAATGAGACGGCTCGCGGATTTAATGTTGTGCGCCAAGCCGTTGCGAATGAGAATGCCAATCACAAATGGCTTGAACAATTCCAATGCCATGCGCTTTGGCAAACCACATTCGCTCATAGAGAGCTTTGGACCGACCACAATCACCGAGCGACCGGAGTAGTCGACGCGCTTACCAAGCAAGTTTTGACGGAAACGACCCTGCTTTCCCTTCAACATGTCAGCAAGGGACTTGAGCGCACGCTTCTGGCCAGTAGTTGCTGCAGTTGTCGCAGTACCGCGGCGCATTGCGTTATCGATGAGCGCATCAACGGCTTCTTGCAACATGCGCTTCTCATTCTTTGTAATGACGTCCGGGGCCTTGAGCTCAAGAAGATGCTTGAGACGGTTGTTGCGATTGATAACGCGACGATAGAGATCGTTCAAATCGGACGTTGCGAAACGACCACCGTCCAACGGGACCATAGGACGAAGCGATGGTGGGATCACGGGCAGAATAGTCATGATCATCCATTCAGGACGGATGTTCGCCTTTATCATGCCGCGAATCAGCTTCAGACGGCGAGCGATCTTTTTCAGCTCAACCGGGTTGATCTCCTCCTTGTATTCATGCTCGACTTCCGTAGCAAGCTGAGAGAGGTCGAGAGTTTCTAAGAGGCGGCGAACGCCTTCCGCGCCAATGCCTGCCTCAAATACTTCTCCGTACTTCATGGAGAGGTCGCGATATTCCAGCTCTGAGAGAATCTGGTGCACGCGCAAGTTTTTGAGATTAATACGCTCGCGTTCCTTGAGCTCTTTCAGTCGCAGCTGCTCTTCGGTATTGTCGGTGTCTTTGAGCTTGGACTTGAACTCCTGCTCCACGCGCTTCATAGCTTCAGTCTTGAGGTCGTCATTTACGCGCGTAACGATATAGGACGCAAAATAGATAACCTTCTCAAGTTCTGGCAAAGAAACGCCCAAGATGCCGGCGACCTTTGATGGCAAACCGCGCAGGAACCAAATATGTGCCACAGGTGTTGCCAGCTTAATGTGGCCCATGCGTTCACGACGCACAACCGCGCGCGTCACTTCAACACCACAGCGATCACAAATGATGCCTTTGTAACGAATGCGCTTATATTTACCACAGTAACACTCCCAGTCTTTTGTGGGGCCGAAGATTGATTCCGAGAACAATCCTTCGCGCTCCGCTTTTTGGGTACGGTAGTTAATGGTTTCTGGTTTGGTAACCTCTCCATAGGACCACGACAGAATATCTTCTGGTGATGCGAGGGTGAGGCGAATGTATGAGAGATCCATAAGTGTAGTGTAAGGGAGTTAATTACTGCTCAATAAGTTCCACGTTAAGACCGAGACCTTTAATTTCTGAGACCAACACTTTAAAGGATTCGGGCAGGTGTGGAGCTACAATATCTTCGCCATTGACGATCGACTCATACGTCTTGGCACGGCCGAGAATGTCGTCCGATTTAATGGTGAGCATTTCTTGCAACGTGTGCGCGGCACCATATCCTTCAAGCGCCCACACTTCCATTTCACCAAAGCGCTGGCCACCAAACTGCGCCTTACCACCCAACGGCTGTTGAGTAATGAGCGAGTATGGACCAATCGAGCGCATATGGAGCTTATCTTCCACCATGTGGATGAGCTTCATGAAGTATGTCACGCCGACGTGGCTCTTCTGATCGAATGGAAGGCCGGTTTTACCATCAAAGAGCTGCATCTTGCCATCAACAGGAAGGCCTGCTTTTTCCAGCTCTTCTTTGATGATGTCTTCTGTAGGGCCAGCCATCGCGGGGATCGCCGCTTTGTATCCCTGCGTCTTTGCGGCAATTGCCATGTGCGACTCCAGCACCTGACCGATGTTCATACGAGAGATAATACCAAGAGGAGAGAGGACGATGTCTACTGGTGTACCGTCGGCCAAAAATGGCATGTCTTCTTCTGGCAAGATAATAGCGATCACACCCTTGTTGCCGTGGCGACCAGCAAGCTTGTCACCTACTTGAATCTTACGAAGCTGTGCTACAGAAACCTGGATGCGCTTAATCACGCCCGCGTCGAGCTTGTCACCCTCATCACGCGAGAACGTTTTTACCGCGACAACGCGGCCTTCTTTGCCGTAGTCAATGCGCAAAGAAGAATCCTTCACGTCGCGACTCTTTTCTCCAAAAATTGCGCGCAAGAGGCGCTCTTCGGCAGTGAGATCATTTTCACCCTTTGGCGAAATCTTTCCTACCAAGATATCCTGCGAGCGAACTTCGGCGCCGATACGTACGACACCGTCCGCATCAAGGTCTGCCAGACGCTCCATGGCAACGTTCGGGATGTCATATGTGGTTACTTCAGGGCCCAGTTTTGTTTCGCGCACGTCAGATGCGTATTCATCGATGTGAATGGAAGAAAGAACATCTTCTTTCACCAAGCGCTGCGAGAGAACGATGGCATCCTCATAGTTCGCACCCAAAAATGACATATATGCCACAACGAGGTTCTTTCCAAGAGCCAGTTCGCCGCTTTCAGTGGAAGGACCGTCAGCAAGCACGTCGCCCTTCTTCACTTTCTGTCCCTTCTCCACAATAGCTCGCTGGTTAATGCAGGTTACTGCATTTGAGCGAACAAATTTGAGAAGATCAAATACGTGTTCCTTGCCCTTGTCCGTCGTAAGTACAATGTGACGAGAATCAACTTCGGTAATGGTACCACTCTCCGGTGCGACAACTACGAGCCCGGAATCGACAGCAACGCGACCTTCAAGACCCGTCCCTACATATGGCGATTCAGTCGTGATCAGTGGCACTGCTTGGCGTTGCATGTTTGAACCCATCAATGCACGATTTGCGTCATCGTGTTCCAAAAATGGAATGAGGGCGGTAGCAACCGAGAACTGCTGACGCGGTGAGATGTCGATATAATCGACATCCTCAATAGCAACGGTGGTCGGCTCGCCATGCATGCGCGCCATGATTTTTCCATTCACACCCACAAGCTTGCCAGTTTTATCAATAGCAGAACCTGCTTGGGCAATGATGTGGCGCTCCTCCTGCACTGCGTCCATGTACTCAACCTCTTCCGTGATCTTGCCTTTCACCACTTTCACATAAGGCGTCAAAATGAAGCCGAGCGGAGAAATCTTTCCATACAATGCAAGGTGACCTACGAGACCGATGTTCGGACCTTCCGGAGTTGCGATCGGACAAATGCGACCATAGTGAGATGGGTGGACGTCGCGGACCTCGAAACTTGCGCGCTCTCGAGTTAAGCCACCAGGACCCATCGCCGAAAGACGGCGCTTGTGCTCAAGCTCAGACAACGGGTTGTGCTGATCCATAAACTGCGAAAGCTGGCCTGATGAGAAGAATTCCTTTAATGCGGCCACAAATGGGCGCGCGTTGATGATTTGCGATGGCAAAACACCGTCGGTTGTTTCCAACGTGCTCATGCGATCCTTAATATTGCGCTCCATGCGAGCAAACGCGATGCGCAAACGATCTTGGAGGAGTTCTCCGAGCGTCTTTACGCGGCGGTTACCAAGGTGATCGATGTTGTCCGGACGCGCATGCGGATCGTTATTGAGACGAATAATCTCGCGGACAATTGCTACAACGTCTTCCGTGCGAAGAATACGATTTTCACGGACATCAACGTCCAGCTTTTCATCAAAACGAGCATTCATGCGGAAACGACCAACCTTTGAAAGGTCGTACCGCGCCGTATTGAAGAACATGTTCTGCACCATCTGGCGGGCTGTGTCTGCAGTTGCAGGGTCACCGGGACGGATGCGCTTGTAGAGCTCAATAAGACCCTCTTCTTCATTCGATGAAGGATCTTGGAGAATAGTCGCCAAGATATACTTCATGTGCTCATCAGTATCTACATCAGCAAAAAGCTTTTTGATCTCGTCGTCTTTTGCAATGCCGCACGCACGCAACAATGCGGTGACAGGAACTTTGCGCTTACGATCGATGCGGACTGAGATGACGCCATCAAAGCCGGTTTCGAATTCCAACCATGCACCACGCGATGGAATAAGTTTTGCACCAAAAAAGCGCTTATACCGACTCGTGCGCGAAAGGGAGAAGAAAACGCCAGGGCTACGAATGAGCTGTGAGATAACCACGCGCTCCACGCCATTAATAATGAACGTGCCTCGCGGAGTCATGAGCGGAATGTCGGCAATAAAGAGCTCCTGATCACGCTCCTCACCGGTGCGCTTGTTGCGCACGCTGATCTTCATCTTTAACGGCGCCTCGTAGGAAATGTTTTTTGCGATTGATGTACGCTCATCGTACTTCGGCTCGTCAATGCGAAAATCTAAAAAGGAAAGCTCGAGCTCTTTACCCGTCCAGTCTTCAATAGGAGAGACGTCGTGCAAAAGCTCCTTCAACCCTGTCTGGAGAAACCATTGGTACGAGTCCAATTGGACCTGCACCAAGTGTGGGGGATCATACTGATGGAGAGGATATTTTGAGAATACTTTTCGTGCTGCCATACAGAGGGAAATGGTGCGGAACCCGTGCATGCGGTGGTGCGCAGCGCACTGCAGAGTCCCTATAAAACGAAATAGACACGGCCAGAGATATGGTCGTGCAAGGGTATCTAATAATTATTGAGTTTTGATCATCCAAACGACTTGTTTGCTCAGAAGTGTTGGGGACGATGGACAACACAACCTCTGCAAAAACGCATACGGGGACGCAGAACCCCCGCGCCGCATTCTTTTACGTCGCTGCCTCCCTGGCCTTGAGCGACTCTATCGCTGACTTCCAGGTATATGCCATTCTATACGGTAGTGTATTTTTGTCAAGCGCCCCCTCCTTGAGCTGGATGTCAAGGGATTGCACATCCACGGCATGGAGCTCAAAAAATGTCCGCATCTCTTGTACAAGATCGGAATCAAACGTTCGTGTCACAGGGATGAAGACTTCGGCGACGATAGAATCACTACCCTGTTGGGTCAATACTACGTGGAGCGCACGCTCGATGGTAAATGTGAGGGAAAGAATATGGGTCATAATGCTATGAATAGCGCTTCATGCTCTGTACAAGGCCAAGGCCAATCATCATGGAGAGCATGTGACTCCCTCCGTAACTGAGGAATGTAAGGGGAATGCCCGTCACCGGCAGAAGACCGACATTCACTCCTGCGCCGATGAAAACATGCATACCTATAACAGCAACAAAACCAACGGTAAAGAGGCGCACAAAATTATGCTGCGCTCGCTCACCGATGTTTAGAATGCGCAACAATACAATACTGATAAGCGCTAATAGTATCAGGAGGCCAATAAGACCAAATTGCTCTCCAATAGCAGAGAAAACAAAGTCATTGTACGCTTCGGGAAGGAACCCGAGCGTTGCTTGAGTCCCCTCGCCCCATCCTTTCCCCAGAAGCCCGCCAGAGCCCAACGCGATCTTAGACTGAATAATATTATACCCGTATCCTTGAGGATCGGCGTATGGGTTCACGAATGCCAAAATGCGCTCCTTCTGATAAGGCGCGAGTACAAAAAGCCACGCGGCATATGCCCCGATCGCCATGAGCGCACTGAATAAAAAGAGGTGGTCTTTTCGAATCCCTGCCGCCAATAGCATAATAAACCACGCCGACGCAAGAATGACGCCCGACCCCAAGTCCGGTTGGAGTAATATCAATCCCAACGGAATCGCGATATACACACCCGCACCAATAATATATCGTACGTCATGGAGATAGATATGGCGCTGAGAAAGATATTTTGCCATAAGCACTACGAGTGCAACTTTCATAAGCTCCGATGGCTCAAATGTAAGCGGCCCGAGCGCAATCCAGGCACTCGAACCACGAACAGCTGGGAACAACAAGGCGAGCAGTAGTAAAACGACGCACGCCCCATACACCATCAGCACAGGAGCTGAGTGGTTTTTTAAATAGCGCCAATTGATCCAGGACAGCAGTACCATGACGCTCATACCAAGGCCCCAAAATAAAACGTGGCGTGTAAAAAACGCGCTCTCAGTACCTACAATCCCCGCCATAGAAACAATACTTAAGACCCCAATCGCAAGCAATGCCATAGTAAGTGGCGCATCAAGAGGGCTTATCCAAGAACGAACAATGCTAGTAAGGAATTTGGAAACGTTCAGGCGAGGTGTCATACGTTTGGAGAAAAGCATCGTTCGCGAGAGCATTCGTGGCAAGGAATGTGCGCATGCGCACGGGCATACGCGAAAGTGATTCGCGCCAAGTCACCGTGAAAAGACGCTCTGATCCACTGCCTAAGGTACGGATATTAGTGCTACCGGCGCCTACTAAGGTTTCCGTAGCATCATAGAGCAGCACGACAACATCAACACGGTCAAGCTGATAAGGCGACGCATTGCGCACCACGCCCCGCGCCTCCACCGCCGCTCCCGGACGAGGATCGATGGCAAGCGATTCATCTCGCACCTGCACATCAATTCCTACCTCTTGAGGTCGCACCTTACGCCATGTCACTTCTCGAATAGTCACGGATGCAACGGGACGATCAGTGAGAGCGCCGTCGATATGGTGCGCCACTAAAAACGTCTGACGCGGCAAGCCATAGGCTACGCCAGAAATGGTGTCCACGAGACTTCCATCGGCGGATGTGAGCGCGACATCATATTCAATGCGCTCAGCACCGTACACGTCGTTCGCATTTTCAAACGAAATAAGCACATCATATCCGCCATCTGCAGGAATAAGCGTCGCCGGCTCAGCGACGATCGGTTGAATCACTGGATCGCACAACTTGCCACAAACAACCCCGCAATCAACGCCGTCTTCAGCGCCATTACGAATACCGTCCGTGCATGTTGGATTTTCAGTATTGAGGGCACGAATACCAAAACCTATGCCCCCGAATAAGAGAGCATACACACCAAGAATAAGGGCCCGCTTGAGATGGCGAGACATATCTGCAAGTATACCTCACCAACATAAAAACGCCAGAAATCTGGCAGCTACCTACTTTCGCCGGAAGAGTCCGACTATCATGGGCCTTGCAGGATTTCACTTCTGAGTTCGGAATGGGATCAGGTGGGACACCTACAGTATAGCTGCCAAGTTTCTAGCGTTTTTACGCTACGTGGAACGGTTTTGTGTTGTTTGTTTTATAAGAGACCAGTGGTCTTTTGCGAAGATTCGATCCATTAGGAGTTCTCGGCTCAACACCTCTCGGTGCGTACACCTGAACCCTATCAACCTTGTAGTCTACAAGGGATCTCAACGATACCTCATCTTGGGGCCTGCTTCGCGCTTAGATGCTTTCAGCGCTTATCAGTACCGGATATAGCTACCCAGCGTTGCCCTTGGCAGGACAGCTGGTACACCAGAGATCCGTTCATTCCGGTCCTCTCGTACTAGGAACAACCCCCCTCAAGTATCTACGCCCACACCAGATATGAACCAACCTGTCTCACGACGGTCTGAACCCAGCTCACGTACCCTTTTAATTGGCGAACAGCCAAACCCTTGGGGCCTTCTTCAGTCCCAGGATAGGGCGAGCCGACATCGAGGTGCCGAACCTTGCCGTCGCTGTGAACGCTCGGGCAAGACCAGCCTGTTATCCCCGGAGTAGCTTTTATCTGTTGATCTTCACCGCTCCTACGAGCAAGTGTCGGTTCACTAGGTCCTGCTTTCGCATCTGCGCCACACATCCGTGTTGCAGTTAAGCTGGCTTTTGCCTTTACACTATCGCTCCGATGTCCATCCGGAGCTAGCCAACCTTGATGAACGCCTCCATTACTTTTTAGGAGGCTAGTGCCCCACCAAAACTGCCTGCCAGGCACTGTCTTGATGGAACCCTATAAAGATACAAGCAATAATCACTTCTTCACCTTCAATGGAAACATACTACATGCTCTTGCTTGTAGAACCTTATAGGGCTCCACCAGTTAGAGCTACAAATCGTACAGATGGGTATTTCACTGTCGGCTCCAGTTCACCCGAGAGTAAACCTTCAAAGCCTCCCCACTATGCTACGCAGTACAACTCGTAGACCAATACCAAGCTGCAGTAAAGCTTCCGGGGTCTTTCCGTCTTAGTGCGGGTAGTCGGCATCTTTACCGACATTGCATTTTCACCGGGCTGCTGGTTGAGACAGTCCTCCAGTCGTTACGCTATTCATGCGCGTGGGAACTTACCCCACAAGGAATTTCGCTACTTTTAGACGGTTATAGTTACCGCCGTCGTTCACCGGCGCTTCGGGCGTCCGCAATACAGATTGCTCCATATCACTTCCACCGTTAACGTTCCGGCACCGGACAAGCGTCACCCCGTATACAGCGCCTTTCGGCTTAGCACGGAGTTGTGTTTTTGATAAACAGTCGCCAGAGGGTCTTTCGCTGCGGCCACGCTTGCGCGTGGCAGGCCTTATCCCGAAGTTACGGCCGCTTTTTTGCCGAGTTCCTTAACCAGCACTCACCCGTTCGCTTTGGTACTCTGATACTAGTCCACCTGTGTCGGTTTGCGGTACGGACACGCACATACGAACCTTAGAGATTTTTCTCGGAGGACTCTTCGATCTCATCCCACCTTGCGGCAGTCTTGCCCCTCTCGAACGTGCCTTGCGGCCCCTGCCGGATTTGCCTGGCAGGCGTTCTAGGAGTAGCAACATCACATCCAATCGCATGCGAGATCTTATCTTCCTCGTCTATCCCTTCGAATATGTGCGTGGGGTCGAAATATTAATCGACTGTCCATCGCCATCCCTTGCCCGTAGACAAGGTTATGCTTAGGGCCGCCTCACCCTCCGTTGATTGCCATCGCGGAGGAAACCTTGGACTTTCAGCGGTGGCGGTTTTCACGCCACTTGCGGTTACTCATCCCAGCATTCTCTCTTCTGAACGCTCCACCACTCTTCACAGAGAGGCTTCACAGCGGTTCAGAATGCTCCCCTACCACTCATCCCAAATAAATTTGAAACAAATCCGCGCTTTCGGTAGTACGCTTAGCCCCGATGAATTTTCGGCGCATCACACCTTGTGGCAAAAGCCACATCGAGTAGTGAGCTATTACGCACTCTTTAAAGGATGGCTGCTTCTAAGCCAACCTCCTACCTGTCTAAGGTGTAACACCTCCTTTATACACTTAGCGTACATTTAGGGACCTTAAGCTGCGGTCTGGGCTGTTTCCCTTGCGACCGTGAAGCTTTGCCCTCACGGTCTCACTGTCGCAGATTCCACAGGGGTATTCGGAGTTTGTTTGGTAAACCTACCCAAAAGGGCGCGGCCCACCACTCAGTGCTCTACCCCCCCTGCTACTCTGTGACGCTGCCCCTAAAGGCATTTCGGGGAGAACCAGCTATTACCGAACTCGATAAGCTTTTCACTCCAAACCACAAGTCATCCGATGATATTGCGCTATCAACCAGTTCGGGCCTTCAGTCGCCTTTCGGCGACCTTCACCCTGCTCATGGTTAGCTCGTCCGGCTTCGGGTCTTACACGTGCTGCATGGTCGCGTTATTCACACTCGGTTTCCCTGCCCCTTCGTTCCATCAGAACTTAGAGTATCGCAACACGCATAAACTCGCTGGGTCATTCTTCAATAGGCACACGGTCACCCGCCCCACCTTACGGTGGTCAGGCTCCCGCTCCTTGTAGGTATATGGTTTCAGTATCTATTTCACTCCCCTTCCGGGGTTCTTTTCACCTTTCCCTCACGGTACTAGTTCACTATCGGTCACGAATAATATTTAGCCTTACCCAGTAGTATGGGCAAATTCACTCAGGACATTCTGATCCCGAGCTACTCAGGTAACAATACGAGAGTTCGAAGTGTTTCGCATACGGGACTGTCACCCGCTCTGGTCGGCTATTCCAAGGCCGTTCTGCTACAATTCGAATTTTTTACTCCCTATCCTCATTGAGCGCACGATCGTGTCCGTTCAATGAGAAAGTGTACTATCCCTATGACCCCTGCACGCACACCATTGCTGATATGCAGTCAGGTTTGGGCTCTTCCCGTTTCGCTCGCCGCTACTCAGGGAATCTCTTCGGTTTCTGTTCCTCTGGCTACTGAGATGTTTCACTTCGCCAGGTACGCTCCCATCTCCCATTACAGAAGACAGGCAATCGAGGTTTACTCGACTAGGTTGCCCCGTTCGGAAATCTCCGGATCAAAGCCCGCTCAACGGCTCCCCGAAGCTTATCGCAGCTACGCCACGTCCTTCATCGCTCATTCGTGCCTAGGCATCCTCCATATACCCTTCACCTTCACAAAGTACCACCTAGGACTCGAGGTCCTAGGTCTCTTATAAAGCGAACAATACAAAGCTGAACTTTCGTTCAGCTCCCGTTCCACGTTGTCAACGTACTGCCCGCTCATGATACCAAAGGATCATGGAGCGAGGTTCGTCTCGCCCCTTAGGGCGAAGCGACCCGCGTGATGCTCCTAGAGACACAGAAACCGCCTTGAGGCGGCTTTTTCAGACGTGCGAACACGGTCTGTCAGCCGCTGAGGGTTTCGCTTGTCTGGTAGGTAATCATCTTTGGGTACTAGGGAGTATATCAGAAGAGCCTTCCAGAGGTCAATAGTGTATGCCTATATGGAAAAACAAAGAAAAAGCGGGGGTATGTGCACCGTATGCACACACCCCCGCAAGTGGGCCGCTAGTGGCGCTTCTTGCCACCGTTGCCCTTCTGGTTCTTGGCCTTGGCCGCCTGCTTGGCGGCCTTCTTCGCGGCCTTCTTGTCGACGGCCGCGGTGGCCGCCGGCCGCGCGCGCTTGGCCATCGCCTCCGCGCGCCTCTGGGCCCGGGACTTCCGGCCCTTGTGGGCCTGGCCCCGGCGCTCGAAGTAGCCGGCAGGGAGCGTGGGCATGGCCGTCCCCGTGCGCCCCGTCGTCGTGCCCTGCACGACCGTCGCCGGAGCGATCGGCCGCGCCCTCACCTGCTGGGCCGCCAGCTTGAAGTGCCGATCGAGCAGCGCGAGCTGGTCCCCGAGGCGGGGCATGAACGACACCCCGTAGAAGGACCTCACACTCGGGAGACACTCGTAGCAGGCGACGAACCCGCTGAGCTGGTGAATCGCCGGCAGCTGCTTCGCCGGCAGTCCGAGCTCCTTCTGGATGTTGCCGATGCTCAGGACGAAACCGTCCCGAGACGTCACCTCGCGCTTGTGCACGAGGCACCGAAAGGTGCGCTCCGCGATGGGGCGGACGTTCGCGCCGAACTCCGCCAGACCGACCTGCATCATCGTGGCCATAGTGCCACCTCCTGAGCGTATATTATACTACCTTTGTATATAAAGTCAATACCCCTTAGGACTACTCAGTTACGATGATAGGAGCCCCCTCCGTGACGATAATAGTATGTTCAAAATGTGCAGAGAGCGCTCCGTTTTTGGTGACGTATGCAAAGCCATCGGTTCCGTCTTTTGTCTTGTGTGTGCCCGTCGTTAAAATAGGTTCGATCGCAAGCGCCATGCCGGCTACGAGTGTGTCCCCCTCCCCCGCAGAGCCGTGGTTTGGCACAAAAGGATCCTCATGCAACCGCATACCGATCCCGTGTCCACCCAGATCTTTTAAAACCGTGAATCCATTTTTTTCTGCATGCGCTTGGATTGCAGCACCGATGTGCCCCACCGTGTTTCCGGCACGCGCTTGCGCAATGCCCGCATAGAGCGCCTCACGCGTTACGCGCGAAAGCGTGATGCGGTCTTGCCACTCTTTTTTTCGTGCGTCGGTGAGTCCGGCAATCACGGTCACGGCGCTATCAGTGTGCAGGCCATGGTGCACCACGCCGAAATCAAGCTTTACCAGATCTCCCTCTTGGATGATGTATCCTCCCGGCACTGCATGCACCGCTTCCTCATTCACACTCACACAGAGCGTTGCGGGATACCCGTTATATCCCAAAAAAGATGAAGTAACCCCATGCGCTGCGATACGCTCACGGGCGATGTCTTCTAATGCCTGCGTGGGCATGCCGGGCTTCACTGACGCGGCAAGCTCTCGCAATATTGTTGCGAGTATTTTTCCACCTTCACGCATGAATTGAATATCTTGCTCTTTGAGGATCATATATTTTGCGGATGTGAAAATTCGTGAATACGCTCCATGATATCTTCATGCACCTTGCGAATGGGTTGTTCGCCATCGATGCGGATGACCGTATACCCTTGCCCCTCAAAGTAGGCGACAACGGGCTTCGTTTGCTCTTGATATGTTGCGTAGCGCACGCGAATAGTTTCGGGAACGTCGAGACTCCGCGTCACGATCTCACTACCATCTTTGGGGCACGCAGTGATATTCGCAAATTCCGGGAAGTTGGGAATGGGGTGACGGTTTACCTTACACACCCGACGACCCGAGTTGCGCTTCACCGACTCTTCTTCTCCCACTTCAATGTTCACAATGTGCACATTTTTGGCGCCATACACTTCTTGCAATACGGGGAGCTCTTCAGCTGCTTCGGTGTTTGTACGGAACGAACCACTAAATACAATGCTGGTGCCGCCAATGCCGAGCGCCCGGATTTTATCAATCACCCAACTTGCCACGAGTGCTGGCTCTACGAGTTTTCCCGCATCATAGTTCGCCTTCGCTTGCGCGATCACGGGATCATCGGCGGGCGCAGTACGAAAACGTTCTTCGATGATTTGCGAGGTGTCAAAGTGAAAAAAACCGAAATCATCGGCGAGTAATTCAGCTTGTGTTCCCTTCCCTGCGCCCGGTGGCCCAATGAGAATGATTGCCTGTTTTTCCATAGTCGTATTGTACACGCCAAATAAAAAAAGAACAGCGCGCCGGTTCCCGAAGGAAACGACGCGCGTAGGCGAGCCCACAACTAGGGCATCATGTGGCGATCCCGCAACGTCGGGTTGGGGAGCGCCTCGAAGATGAAAACGAATCTCTTCGCGTACAGAGGATCTTCCGGGTTCTCCTCTTCCCGACGACCCTCCTCTTCGACCAGCCCCTCGAAAGAAACCTCGCCCTCGAACACGACCTCTTCGCCATGGTGGTCGAAAACCCTTTCGAGACGAAGCCGACGATGAGCCAGCTTCAGCGCAGCGTTGATGGCGAGGATATACTCCTCCAACACATCAGCGCTCTCCCCGTACCCGATGTCGTTGATCGGCAACGACAAGGCCACATCCGGTCGCCCTTCGGGGCTCATGTCGATCGAGTGCATCCCGACGTGCGCGACCACGCGATCGCCCTCGCCCATGTCAGTGAAAAAGCTCTCCATGCCCACCTCCTCGTGGTGCATACATTATCCAGTTTATTTATGTAAAAGTCAAGAGCGCCGCTTGGGCGCCCTTGGGAGAAATTTTCTACTTCGTTTTTACTAGTATTCGTACATGCTGACTTGAGCGTCGAGCTGTTTCATGAGCTCAAGCGCAACTGACACCACGATAAGTACAGTTGTTCCACCAATGGAGAAGGCGGTCAAGCCGGTGAAGCCCTGTACCACATTAGGGAGCACAGCAACTGCGCCAAGGAAGAGTGCGCCGACCAACGTGATGCGGTTTACCAGATACGAGAGGAATTGCGCGGTCATAGGACCTGGACGCAAGCCGGGAATGTAGCCGCCCTGCTTCTGGATGTTTTCAGAGATAGACTTCGGATCAAACGTCACTGCCGTGTAGAAGAAGGTGAAGAGCACCACGAGCACAAAGTAGAATATGCTGTACCACAGGTTGCTCGCAAGAATGTTCTGCACGAATTGCGCCGCGTTCGCAAGGAATGTAATGCTCGAGCCCGCAAAGAAGGTGGCGATCGTGCCCGGGAAGAGAAGAATTGAGAGTGCGAAGATAATCGGGATAACACCAGCGTTATTCACACGCATAGGAAGATACGTGGAAACCCCACCGAATACACGGGAACCGCGCACGCGACGCGCGTAGGTTACTGGAATATTACGCTGCGCCTCTGAGATAAAGACGACCCCGGCGATAACAACCAGCGAGATTACTGCAAAGACAATGTAGGTGACGAGTTGATCGGGTGTGTAGGTAAAAATTGCCTGTCGGAGCGTTGTGGGAATGCTCGCAGCGATACCCGCAAGAATCAAGAGCGAGACACCGTTGCCGAGATTCTTTTCGGTCATCAGCTCACCAAGCCACATAAGAAGCATACTTCCCGCAACCACAACAGTGATGGCATTAAACCATTCGAACCCGGACATCGCAGGGATAACACTCTGACGCACCAAGAGCGTTAGAAATCCGTATGCCTGGATAGCGCCGAGTGGCACTGCAAGCATGCGGGAATATTGATTGAACTTTGCGCGACCCGCCTCTCCTTCATGTTTGTACAACTGCTCCATCGAAGGAAAGATCATAGTCATCAACTGCATAATGATCGACGCGGTGATGTATGCACCCAAGCCGATCATGGCAATGGAAAGATTGGAGAGGCCACCACCCGTGAACGCGCTAATAAGACCAAAGAATTGGTTGTTTGCAAAAAATTCCTTCAACTGACTGCCGTCGATTGCAGGCACAGGGATCGTTGAGAGGACGCGCGACAATGCAAGGATACCCAGAATAAAGAGTATCTTGCTCCGGAGCTCCGGACGCTTCAGTGCGGTCAGAATACGATCCATAACAAATAGGTTACGCAACGGTCCCGCCGGCGGCAGTGATCTTCTCCCGCGCGGACGCAGACACGTCAACGCCTTCAACTGTTACTTTTACCTTTACCTCACCAGTGCCCAAAATCTTCGCTGCTTTTGCGGCGCCACTTACAAGACGACGCTCTTTTAATGTTGCGAGTGTCACCGAATCTCCTGCAGAGAATGCGTTAAGCGCGGCGACATTAATAACTGCAGGCTTGCCCGCAATGATCTGATAGCGACGATGCTTGCGGTGTACACGCTTACTGCCATGCTTCTTTGTTGCACCACGTTGCTTTGGGAACAATTGCCAGATGCGGTTATCACCGCCGCGGAAACCCGGGCGCACACTTGCGCCAGCGCGACCCTTTTGTCCCTTAGTGCCACCACCGGATGTCGTTCCACGCTTGCCACCACGGCCAACGCGCTTACCGATGCTACGAGATGCTGATTTGATAGATTGACGTTGCATAGAAAATATTAAGCAGACGGCGGAGCCACGCGCGCGAATCGGTCACGCGCGCGATCACGCAACATGCCAAGTGCCTTGATTGTCGCCATAGCAATATTGATTTTGTTGTTGGTGCGCTCGATCAACTTGCCGGTCAAACTCGTAATACCAGCGAGCTTTGCAACAACACGCACAGGGCCACCCGCTTTCACACCACCTTTCGCAGGCTTCAGAATAACCGTTGCGCCGTGAAAGTTTGCCTGTACGGTGTTAGGAATAGTGCCATTAACGGTCAGAATCGTCACCAGGCGCTTCTTCGCCTGATTGTATGCTTTCTGCACCGATTGAGCGACGTCCTTGCCCTTGCCCATGCCGATACCGACACGAGATTTGCCGTCGCCGATAACCACCGTTGCACGGAAAGAGAAGCGCTTACCACCTTTTGTGACACGAGCAACACGAGCAAGATCAATTGTCTTTTGCTCATATTCTGGCTTCTCCATTGGACGCGCAGGACGACGACCTTGGCGACCTCCTGGACGACGATTTCCAAAACGCTGACCACCACCACGACCGTGGCGCTGTGGCTCAGAAGCCGCCGGAGCCGTTGGCGTTACCTCTGGAGTTGGTTGTACTGGTGTCTGTTCGTCCATAGTTAAGAATGTCTAGTGATTATACGGAGATTCCAGCGCTGCGCAAGCCTTCGGCCACGGCGCGCACGCGGCCATGATATGCGAAACCACCACGGTCGAATACTACCGTTGAAATCTTTGCGGCCTTAAGCTTCTCGCCAAGCGCCTTACCAATCGCAAATGCTTTTGCAACCTTTGCGCCTGATCCTTCAGGAGCGTCGGAAGCGGGTTTTAGCTCATGATCGTGCACTGAGAAAAGCGTCTTGCGCGTTGTGTCATCAATCACTTGCGCATAGGTGTATGAGTTACTCTTAAAGACGCACACGCGAGGACGAGCCGCGGTGCCAGAAATCGTCGCACGGATACGTGCGTGACGACGGATACGACCTGCGTTTTTAGAAATGGCGTGTGTCATAGAATGCATTAACTTGATGCGATAGCCTTCTTACCAGCCTTTTGCTTAATAACTTCGCCCTGGTAACGAATGCCACTACCCTTATACGGTTCTGGCTTCTTTAGTGAGCGGATTTCTGCAGCGACTTGGCCCACGGTCTCCTTATCAGTCCCGCTAATAGTGAGCACGTTCTTTTCTACTGAAAATTGAATGCCTTCGGGAGCTATAAATGGGATAGTATGCGAGAATCCGAGACTAAGTTCAAGATTCTTTCCTTGAAGAACTGCCTTGTAGCCGACCCCATTAAATTCAAGCGCCTTTGTGAAACCTGCGGTCACGCCAGTCAACATATTTTGGATGGTGGCGCGCTCGAGACCCCAAGTAATAGTGCGAGTTTTTGCGTCTACAGGAGCATCAATGCGAGGCGTCAGTTGGATCAGCGCGCCATCAACGGCAACATCAATAATACCCGACAAAGTGCGAGTTGCTGTCCCCTTTGGACCTTTCACGGTCAAAAGAGTGCCGTCGAGTGTGACGGATGCCCCTTGAGGAATGTGAATTGGTCGTTTGCCGATTTTAGACATAGGAGGAAATTACCAAATTTCGAACAAGACTTCGCCACCAACACCTTCTTTGCGAGCAGTGCGCGATGACACGATGCCCTTTGGCGTTGAAAGTACCGCGATGCCAAACCCAGATTGCACAGGGCGCAGTTCGCGCGCCTTTGCATACAGGTGACGCGACGGCTTACTCACCAAGCGCATATCATTGATCATAGGCTTACCATCAGTATCGCGCGCAAATACCATATCGATAAATTCGTGCTCAGTAGCACGCACTTTTTTCGTACGTCGCTCAACTGATGTAAGGTATCCCGCCTCTTGGAGAACGCGCGCAATGCCCATCTTCATGCGAGATGCCGGTACAAGTACATGGGTCGCACGCACAGCGAGCGCATTGCGAATGCGTGTGATCATGTCTGAGATTGGATCGTGGATCATTGCCATAATAATGAAGTATTACCAGCTCGATTTACGAACGCCCGGAAGAAATCCTTGGAGTGCAAGTTCACGGAAGTGAATGCGGCACAGACCAAATGCGCGCAAATATCCATGCTTGCGACCACACAGTACGCAACGATTCACGCGCCGAGTTGAGAACTTAGGCGTATGCTTTGCGGTACGTGCAATGGTTGATTTCTTTGGCATATCGTTTATTTAAATGGAATTCCAATCTGCTTGAGAAGCGCGATACCACGCTCGCGATTTTGTGCAGTGGTTACAACAGTTACCTGTAGGCTAAAAATATCTTTTACCGATTCATATGATACTTCGGGGAAAATGGTATGCTCCTTAATGCCAAGATTAAGATTGCCTGCGCCATCAACGTTTTTGGGGTCGATGCCACGAAAATCCTTCGACATCGGAAGCGCCAATGTAATGAGGCGGTGCAGAAAGTCATACATACGCTTGCCGCGAAGCGTCACCGAAACGCCGACGGGCATCCCCTCACGCAACTTGAAACTAGCGATTGACTTCTTTGCCTTGCGAATCACCGGCTTCTGACCGGAGAGAGCGGTAAGGTCACGCTGGACTCGCTCAATAGCGCCTCCATCTTTGACCATGCGCCCGATGCCCGTATTGATAACTACTTTTTGAATACGCGGCACCGCCATCACATTTGCAATACCAAACTCTTTCTGCAGAGCAGGAAGAATTGTCTTTTGATAGTGTTGCTGTAATGGTTGGGTCATAGAAGCGGGTGGAGTATACGTGAGAAATACCTTTTATGCAAGCGCCTTTCCACACTTTTTGCAGACGCGCTGCTTCTGCTTTTTGCCAGAAACTTCAGTGATTTCGTATCCAACGCGCGTCTGCTTCTTGCACGATGGGCATACAAGCGCGACGCTTGAAACGGACACAAAGCGCTCGCTCGAAACCTTCTGCCCCTTTTGGCCCTGCTTGCGAGAGCGCAAAGAACGCGTAACGGTGTTCAAGCCCTCAATGCGCACCTTCCCATCAACAGGAGATGCGTGTATCACCTTGCCGGTCTTCATGCGATCCTTTCCGGACAGCATGGTTACCGTATCGCCTACTCGAATTTTCATGTGTGTTGCCATATGAATAGAATTAGACGAGCTCTTGCGCAAGAGATGCAATAGTTGCAAAACCACGCTCTTTAATTTCTCGCGGGATAGGACCAAAAATACGACCGCCTTTTGGTTCTACGCCATCAAGGATCACCACTGCGTTGTCATCAAACCGAATGTATGAGCCGTCCTTGCGACGAAACGGCTTGCGCTGGCGCACCACAACCGCACGAAGTACGTCCTTCTTCTTTACCAACTTGCGTGGCTCGGCAACCTTCACGGATACAACTACAATATCCCCGATCTGCGCAAAGGCACGGCGAGAACCGCCAAGCACCTTGAAAACACCGACGCGTTTTGCGCCTGTATTATCTGCTACTGAAACAATAGAGCGAAGTTGAAGCATATGTGTGTATTACGCAGCCTTACCCTCAACAATCCAGCGCTTATTTTTGGACAGTGGACGAGTCTCGCGAATGATAACGCGGTCTCCAACGTTATACTGCTCTTGCTCATCATGCGCCTGAAAGCGCTGCGAAACTTTTTGATACTTCTTATACACCGCATGCTTGCGCAAGCGCGTGATCTCCACGACAACTGTCTTGTCCATTTTATCGGAAACGATAGTTCCCGTGAGGCGACGTCCTTTTGTTGGTTGAGAAGATGTCATAGAAAAAAATAATTAGGCAGTGTGTTGCTTTGCATTCAATGCCGTGAGCGCCTGGGCAATCTGCACGCGCAGTGTACGCAATTTACTATTCTGCTTGAGGGCGCCCTGTGAAGCCTCAAAACGAGATGCCAAGACCTGCGCCCGAAGATCGCGCACGAGTGCGTGTAGTTCTGCAACTGATTTCTGGTGAAGGTCTTTGTATTTCATACAGAATAATTATGAAGAATGTCCGACGCGAACAATGACGCGCGTCTTAATGGGAAGCTTGTGCGCGGCAAGACGAAACGCCTGACGTGCAACAGTCTCTGAAACACCATCGAGTTCAAAGAGCATTCGCCCGGCCTGCACTGGAGCAACGAAATGAGACAGCGCTCCGCGGCCACCACCCATACCAACTTCTGAACTCTTTGCAGTGCGTGGCTTATCAGGGAATACGCGCGTCCAAATCTTACCACCGCGAGCAAGAAGGCGAGCCATGGCACGGCGAGCAGATTCAATCTGACTTGCAGTAAGCCACGTTGCCTCCATCGCCTTAAGGCCATACGTGCCAAAGCTCAATGTGGCGCCACGAGTGGCAACAACGCGATTGCGCCCCTTGTGTACCTTCGTGTGTTTTACGCGATTTGGTTGCAACATATTCAGTAATTATTCAAACGTATCGCCCTTGTAAATCCAAACCTTAATACCAATCGTGCCGAATGTGGTATGTGCAGTCGCGCGAGCGAAGTCAATATTTGCACGCAAGCTCTGCAGCGGCAAGTTACCTGACTCCACGTGCTCGAGGCGCGCAATTTCTGCGCCATCGAGACGACCACCTAATTGAATTTTCGCACCCTTAACGTCTCGGCTCGCAATGATTTTCGCAAGCGTCATGCGCATCGTACGACGGAATGGAAGACGCTTTTCAATCTGCTCTGCAATGGATTCCGCCATAACAGCAGCCGACGCTTCTGGGTTTTTAATTTCCTGGATTTCAATACGAACGGCGAGCTTTCGCTTCACCAAAGTTCGAATTTGATCCTTGAGCTTCTCAACGTCACTTCCGCCTCGGCCGATCACCAGCCCGGGGCGCGCAGTAGCAATGACGACGGTAATAGTGTCAGTGTTGCGCTCAATATCGATATGATCCACAGCCATGCCGCGAAGACGCTTTTCCAAAAAGCGACGAACACGCAGATCATCGGCAAGATACTTCTGATATGAAGCACCGCCAAACCAGCGCGATGCCCAATCACGAATGATACCGATGCGAAGTCCTGTTGGAGAAACTTTTTGTCCCATAATAATTACGATTGTGTTGCAGCGGGCGTTGCGGATCGCGTCGTGCGACGTGTCGATTTCTTTGCAGCAGCCTCCTTTTCAGGCGCCTTACTGTGGATCTCAAGCACGACACAGATGCGCGATGTCTTCTTTTGCAATTCAGTGGCACGGCCCTGGGCACGAGGCAGCCAGCGACGCAGCTTCATGCCTTCATTCACAATAATATCTGAAATGAAGAGCTGCTCCTCTGAGGCTTTGTACGTGTGCTCCGCGCTTGCACTTGCTGAGCGAATAAGCTTTGCAAGTACTGGCGCTGGGCGAAGCACGGTGTGCGCAAGCTGATCAAGTGCCCACACAACAGTGTGGCGCTTCACTAATGCGGCAACCGCTCGAACCTTGCGAGGCGAGAGGCGGACACCGTTGAGTTGTGCGCGGACTTGTTGCATAGTAGATAATTATTTTGCGGGCGCCTCAGCCTTTGCAGCCTTCGCCGCATCGACTTCACGCTGCTTCGCAGCAGCTTCAAGCTCCTTCTGCATCTTACCACCATGACGGCGGAACGTGCGCGTGTGCGAAAACTCGCCGAGCTTGTGCCCGATCATATCTTCTGTGATAACAACGGGGATATGGATCCTACCGTTGTGTACACCGAAGGTGAAGCCTATCATCTCCGGCACGATCGTGCAATCCCGAGACCATGTTTTGATCACGGTCTTATCGCCCGCCTTTCGGCTTGCGATTTTCTTGAGCAATCGCTCATCAACGTAGGGACCTTTTTTGAGACTTCGTGACATAAAATGAAATGGAAATGATTACTTCGAACGTCGGCGAACAATAAGGTGTGCTGAGCGCTTCTTCTTGTTGCGGGTCTTGTGACCGCCGGTAATCTTACCGTGGCGTGTCTTTGGACGACGCGTACCGCGACCTTGGCGACCCTCACCACCACCATGTGGGTGATCCACTGGGTTCATAGCAGTGCCACGAACCTTTGGACGACGGCCGAGCCAGCGTGAGCGGCCAGCCTTACCCAATGTAACGAGAGCATGCTCTGCATTCGAAACCTGACCAATCGAGGCATAGCACTCGCCAGGAACGAGGCGCACTTCAGATGAAGGCATGACCACCTGTACGTATCCTGCATCACTCGCGAGAACGGTGGCGCCACTGCCAGCGGAGCGAACAATGCGGCCACCTTGACCCGGGCGCAGCTCGATATTATGCACGATAGTGCCCTGAGGAATGTTCGCGAGCTGCATACGATTTCCTACACGAATAGGTGCACGTGACGCGTTAATGACGGTGTCGCCAACCGAGAGGCCTTGAGGCGCAATGATATAGCGCTTATCGCCATCTGGATAGTGTACGCGAGCGATGCGTGCTGTACGATTTGGATCGTACTCAAGAGCCGCGACAATGCCTTGAATGTCATATTTCTGTTGCCTGAAATCAATGTCGCGGAAAAGACGCTTGTTGCCGCCGCCACGGTGGAAACTGGTAATGCGGCCTTGGTTGTTGCGCCCAACCGCACGGTGGAAACCCTTCGTACGAGAACGAAGCGGTGCGATATCGGTCAAACCCGCCGTATCATATGCGGACATGTGGCGACGCGATGCAGTTGTTGGTTTATAGCGTTTCATACCAGATTATGATTGTGGCTGTGCCATAGTTGCACCAATGGTGTTACCCGGTGCGAGCGTAACAATCGCCTTGCGTACCTGCGGGCGCACGCCTGCAAAATGGCGGCGCATCATCCCCGCTTTCTTACGAGGCAAGTTTACAATATTCACCGAAATCACTTTTACCTTGAAAAGAGTGCTGATATGCTTCTTTACTTCTGATTTCGTCGCCCCAGACGTAACCAAGAAGACATACTGGTTCTGTTGAGTAAGGCGGGATGCTTTCTCGCTCATGAACGGAGCACGAATAACGCGATGCGCTCCTGCAGGAACGATTAGCATTTGCCCCTCTGAAGTTGCAGGCGCATCTCCTTTTGTTGGCTTGACCGCGCGTGAAGCCTGCGCCTTCTTTGGAGACGCGCTCTTCTTGGGGCTTTCTTTCTTTTCCGATGATCCAAAAAATGGGAATTTCATACAAAGTGTATTATGCAGCGCTACCCATACGCGCAACGAGCGCATCAACGGCATCCTTGTGCACAATAATATACTGATGGTCCGCGACACTCAGCGCCTGAACGTTGCGCACTGACTCAACCTCAGCGCGCGGCACGTTTCGCAACGCGCGCACAACAGAGGTATGACCCTCGCCGCCCGGCAAGATCACAAGAGCTTTCGGGAGTGTGCGGTCTGTAGCACGAACACCAGGAATTGCGCGGATCACCGCACGAAGCGAAGAGACGGCCTCTTTTGTTTTTGCCTCAGGGATAGCGAACGCATCGACAACAACCAGCTCCGCATCACGAACCTTACCAGAAAGAATTGAACGAAGCGCGGCAAGCGCCATACGACGATTAATCTTTTGCGTATAATCCTTTTCCGACGTTGGGCCGTGCGTCGCACCGCCACCTTTCCAGATAGGAGAGCGGATCGAACCATGGCGTGCGCGGCCCGTGCCCTTCTGACGCCAAGGCTTTTTGCCACCACCACGAACTTCGCCGCGACCCTTAGAGTGCGCCGTCCCCTGTCGCTGATTTGCTTCCTGTGCGGCAATAACCTGTGCAAGAAGTTCCATGTTTACCGGGACTGCAAAGACGGCATCCGGTAATGTCATGGTGCCGAGAGATTCTCCACGCTGATTAAGAAGGGGGACGTTTGCCATATTATCGTGAAACAATTTCAACAATAGAACCACGCTGACCAGGGACAGCACCGCGAACAGCAATGATACCAAGCTCTGGATCAACGGCAACGACTTTCAATCCACGGACCGAAACACGAGCAACGCCCATGTGCCCAGCCATGCGCTTACCTTTAAGCGTATGTTGCGGGAAGCGTTGACCCGTGGAACCAATGTGGCGCTGAACTGATCGGTGACCATGACTTGCAGGCATGCCCGAAAAGCCATGACGTTTCATAGCTCCCGCGAAGCCTTTACCCTTTGAAGTGCCACTTACCGTTACTGTATCTCCGACCGCAAACACGGAGGCATCGAAGGAGTCACCTTCTGCGAGTTCTTTATCGCCAAGATGCGTATACGCAAATTCACGCACCGCATTAAATGTGCCGCGACCACGGAAGTGGCCTGCTTGTGGCTTTTTGACGTGCTTACGAGATCCAGTGCCAACTTGCACTGCGACATATCCGTCACGCTCCTTGTTTTTGAGTTGCAAAACAACGTTAGGGCGAACAGAAAGCACCGTTACAGGAACGACAACACCATCTTCGCGGAAGATTTGGGTCATGCTCTCTTTTGTGCCAAGAATGAATTTCGCCATTTTGCAAACAAAAACCCGCGAACAGCGGGAACCCATGAAGGACACGCCTCTGCTCTGTCGCAAGGCACACAGAGTGCCTCACGAGCCGGATTATTGCTTTATCTCTCGCCACCACAGCATGATGGGGAGAGGAAAGTAACAATGCCTATACCTTCTACACCATTTTGATCTCAATATCAACCCCCGCCGGCATACTCAGGTTTGTGAGTGCCTCGATGATCTTTGGATTTGGGTTCCCGATTTCGATCAAGCGCTTATGAATGCGCATCTCAAATTGCTCGCGGGAATCTTTATCTGTGAAAGAAGAGCGGTTGACTGTGACCTTTTTGATCTCGGTCGGCAACGGTACCGGGCCCGTGAGAGTCCCGCCGTAGCGCTCAATCGTTTCAACAATCTGCTTTGCGGAACGGTCGATGATCTTCGTATCGTATGCACGCAGCTTGATCCGAATGCGCTGGGCTGCGTCTTGTGTCTTTTTAGCCATCATGGTGTTGAGAAAGAGCGGTGTGTTCCCGCCGCCATCGGCGGCGGGAACGATAGAACGGTTAGGCGATAATCTTTGTTACAGCACCGGCACCAACGGTCTTGCCGCCTTCGCGAATTGCGAAGCGCTGCTTTTCTTCCATGGCGATCGGTACAATTAATTTCACGCGAAGGTTGACAGTGTCACCAGGCATGACCATTTCTGATCCTTCTGGCAGGAAGGTCTCGCCGGTTACATCCGTGGTGCGGAAGTAAAACTGCGGCTTGTAGCCCTTCATGAATGGCGTATGGCGACCACCCTCTTCTTTCGTGAGTACGTAGATTTCAGCCTCAAATTCGGTGTGCGGCGTGATGGAGCCAGCTTTTGCGAGCACCTGGCCGCGCTCCACATCTTCTTTCTTCAAACCGCGGAGCAAGAGGCCGGCGTTGTCACCTGCGATACCAGAATCGAGGGACTTGTTAAACATTTCGATACCCGTGATCACGGTCTTGGCTGTTGGGCGAATGCCGACGATTTCGATTTCGTCGTTCACCTTCACCTGGCCACGTTCAATACGGCCAGTGACTACCGTGCCGCGACCTTCGATCGTAAACACGTCTTCAACAGGCATGAGGAATGGCTTATCCATTTCACGCGTTGGCTCTGCAATAAATTCATCGCATGTATCGATGAGCTTCTTCACTGCCTGGGCGTACTGGTCATTAGCATCCTTGGACTCAAGGGCCTTCAAGCCAGAACCGCGGATGATTGGAGAATCAGTGTAACCGTACTTTGCAAGCAATTCCTTGAGCTCTGCTTCAACGAGGTCAAGCATTTCTTGGTCCTCTACCATGTCTACTTTATTCAAGAAGACGATGATGGAAGGAACGCCGACTTGGCGTGCCAAGAGAATGTGCTCGCGGGTCTGAGGCATTGCGCCATCAGTTGCAGCAACCACGAGGATTGCGCCGTCCATCTGAGCGGCACCCGTGATCATGTTCTTAATATAGTCTGCGTGACCAGGAGCGTCGATGTGTGCGTAGTGACGCTTTGGGGTCCAATATTCAGAGTGGTGCAAAGAGATGGTGATACCACGTGCCTTTTCTTCTGGAGCATTGTCGATACCATCAACACCTTCAACGCGGGCACCGTACCCTTCGCCTTTGTGCATGTCTAAGACGTGCAAAATCGACGCAGTGAGGGTTGTCTTCCCGTGGTCTACGTGTCCGATCGTTCCGATATTCAAGTGCGGCTTTGTCCGCTCAAACTTTGTGTCTGCCATATGCTTAGGGTTGTGACGAGGCGATACTCGTGAGGGACACGACGCGAAACCCGCTCGAAAGCCGTTCGTGTAGTAACCACCACGGTACCGCGCTGTTTAATATAAAACGCGTACCGACTATTCTAGCAAACACTAAACGAAAGTCAATGCCTACTCATTCTCAGCCCCTACCTCAGCCCCTACCAAAGCTCGCTCTTCTGATTCAATCTGGTTTTTCAGGGCTAAAATCTCTTTATTGAGGCGCTCAACAAACTCCGCATCCGCGGTGCTTGGAGCCGCCGAAGCTAGCGAGGAGCCCTGTTGGACGGCACTTTCTGCGGGAGCTCTCACAAGGCCCCGATACACACCATAATCAACGATCACCACAGATGGTTGGCCATCTTCTACTACCACGACAGATCCGCTTTGCCGCAAGAGCGGCTTGAGTTCGCGCATATCAAGCATAGTACATTCCTTCTACCGCACCCGCTAAAAAAAGCAAGCCCGCACCCACTCATGATGAGTGACTGCGGGCGGGGGGGCTAGTGGCCGTAACAGGGCGCCACGCGCGTCCAGTGGGCCCGCAGGAAGTGGTGCATGCCGGGAGAATCCGTCATGATCCACTGCAACTGCGCCTGCACCACCAGCAAACCGAAACTGGTTGCAAGAATGGCCGCGCGGATACAGCGTGCACGCAACTCGCCACGGCTCGCGCGAGTCATCACGCCGCTGTACCAGAACAGTGCCTCCATACTATCACCTCCTCTCGTTTTAGAGTTATGCATTAATACCACGCATTCCATAAACGAGCAAGAGCGCCCCACATGGGGCGCTCTTTGGGCGAGTGGTTGTGTGCTTTATTTCTTTCCTGCAGCGATTTGAGTCGCAATATTTGCGGGCACTGGTTCGTAGTGGCTAAATTCCATAGTGAACGTGCCGCGGCCCTCAGAGAACGAGCGGATCGAAGTTGCATAGCCAAACATTTCAGAAAGTGGCACGTGGGCGTGGATCACCTTCAGCCCAAGCGAGCC
Source organism: Candidatus Paceibacterota bacterium (assembly GCA_030583765.1). Taxonomy (NCBI): domain Bacteria; kingdom Bacillati; phylum Minisyncoccota; species Minisyncoccota bacterium. Next base: position 514,086 of record CP129474.1, on the reverse strand, counting down.
GCGATCAGTCACTTCAACAATCTGGCCACGACGGCTGGAGAGGTCGCCCGTAGTGGAGCCCAAGAAGTTGTCAGGAACAATAACCTCAACATTCATGACCGGCTCAAGAATGACTGGCTTTGCACGCCGTACCGCTTCTTGGAGTGCCATAGCGCCCGCGATTTTGAATGCGACTTCAGAAGAGTCAACGTCGTGGTAGGAGCCGTCGTACACTTCAACCTTCAAATCTACGAGTGGGAAACCTGCGACAACGCCCTTATCGAGCGCTTCGCGCACGCCTTTTTCAATAGCTGGAATGAACTCTTGAGGGATTGATCCGCCTTTAATGGCGTTCTTAAACGTGAAGCCTTCGCCTCGTTCAAGCGGCTCAATACGCAACCAGCAGTGCCCATACTGACCGCGGCCACCCGACTGTTTAATATACTTACCTTCCGCCTGTGATTTATCAGTAATAGCTTCTTTATAGGCAACCTGTGGGCGACCGACATTCGCTTCAACGCTAAATTCGCGCTTCATACGGTCCACGAGAATTTCAAGGTGGAGCTCACCCATGCCCGCGATGATCATCTCGCCAGTTTCCTCATCACTGCGGATGCGGAACGTTGGATCTTCATCAGAAAGCTTCTTAAGTGCCAAGCCCATTTTTTCCTGGTCTGCCTTCGTCTTTGGCTCAATGCGAAGTGAGATGACTGGCTCTGGGATATCGATGCCCTCTAAGAACATTGGCGTTGCTGGGTCACAAAGCGTATCTCCCGTCTTTGTGTCTTTCAATCCAACCGTTGCGGCGATGTTGCCTGCAAAAATTTCTTTAATTTCTTCACGCTGATCTGCGTGGAGGCGCACGATACGACTGATGCGCTCTTGATTGCCCGAGCGAGTATTTAAGACGTATGAACCCGCGGTGAGCTTCCCGGAATACACACGGAAGAACGTCAGCGATCCAACGAATGGATCGGTTGCCGTTTTAAATGCGAGCGCCGTAAACGGAGCGTTATCGTCATGCTTCACCGTTGTATCTTCGCCGGTCTTGCCGTCTTTTGCCTTTGTATCAGCGATATCAATTGGCGATGGGAGGTAGTATGCCACAGCATCAAGCACCAACTGCACACCTTTGTTTTTCAGAGCAGAACCGCAGTATACGGGGAAAATTTTGTTCTCGATGACTGCCTTGCGGAGGATTTCGCGAAGACGCGCGAGTGGGATTTCTTTGCCTTCGAGATATTCACTCATCGCAACATCGTCATTTTCTACGATGCGCTCGATCATCACTGCACGCTCTTTCTCAGCGGCCTCTTTTAGGTGTGCTGGGATTTCGCCCTTAATAATCTTTTCACCGCGCTCACCTTCAAACGAAACATACTCCATGGTCATGAGATCAACAATTCCCTTGAACTGATCTTCATGGCCGTCAGGAATTTGCACCTTTACTGCATTCGGCGAGAGACGATCAAGAATGGAGAGATAGGATCGCTCAAATGAAGCACCGAGACGGTCGAGTTTATTGATAAAACAGATGCGAGGCACCTTGTAGTCATCTGCGTAGCGCCAGTTGGTTTCTGACTGTGGCTCTACACCAGCGACACCATCGAACACCACCACGGCGCCGTCGAGTACGCGCAAAGAGCGCTTCACTTCAATCGTGAAGTCGATGTGGCCCGGGGTATCAATGATATTCATGCGAACCTTCTTGCTCGCATCTCCTGCCGCATCGGTAGGAGTCCAGTACGCAGTCGTTGCGGCGGCGGTAATCGTAATACCACGCTCACGCTCTTGCTCCATCCAGTCCATGACCGTATCGCCTTCGTGCACTTCGCCAATTTTATGGCTCATGCCTGTATAGAAAAGAATGCGCTCAGACGTTGTCGTCTTACCAGCATCAATGTGTGCGATGACACCAAAGTTACGAATTTTCTCAATAGGATAATCAGCCATACACGTGGAGAGTAGAGCGCAGGAGCGACCAACATAGGGTGGTCGCTCCGCGAGTACTCACATCATCATTACCATGCCAAATGTGCGAATGCTTTGTTTGCCTCTGCCATGCGATGCATGTCGGCGCGCTTCTTCACTGCAGAACCAGTATTTTGGAATGCGGCAAAGAGTTCATCAGCAAGCTTCACGTTCATCGGCTTGCCCTTCTGAGAGCGCGCGGAGCCGACAATCCAACGAATTGCGAGCGCGAGGCGACGAGCTGGCCCAACCTCTACCGGAACCTGATAGTTCGCACCGCCGACACGGCGAGACTTGAGTTGGACGTTTGGGGCGACATTCTGAACCGCAAGCTCTAGGGCTTCAAGCGCTGGTTTTTCGGCGCGCTTTTCAAGATCATTCAACGCAGCATACACAGTGCGCTGCGCAATAGATTTCTTTCCGTCTTTCATGACGGAGTTAATAATGCGCGCGACAAGGGCGCTAGAATATACAGAATCTGGATCTACAATCGGACGCTTTTTTATAGGACGACGCATAGAATATTAAGATTACTTAGGACGCTTCACTCCATACTTCGAGCGCTCTTGTTTGCGACCGTCTACGCCAGCTGCATCCAAGACACCGCGCACAATGTGATAGCGGACACCTGGCAAGTCTTTTACGCGACCGCCGCGAATCATCACTACAGAGTGCTCTTGGAGATTGTGGCCGATGCCTGGAATGTATGCGGTTACTTCCATGCCATTTGAGAGACGAACGCGAGCAATCTTACGGATAGCCGAGTTTGGCTTCTTCGGGGTCATCGTAGTGACTTTCACACACACGCCGCGCTTAAATGGGGCTGGATAGCGAATAGGACGATTCTTGAGAGTATTCAAGCCGAACACCATCGCTGGTGCTTTTGTTTTTGCGCGGACCGCGACACGCGGACGCTTGAGTAATTGATTCAATGTTGGCATGAGCCAGTAAGCGTCGTGCGCAAGAAACAGCGCACAACGTGCGGTGTGCATCGTAGCAGAAACAGAAACGACCGTCAAATCCCAGCAAGGGCAGCGAAGATCGCATACGCTATGTTGCCCAAAATAGGCACCACAAAGAAAAGGGCGACAAGAAAAAGCGGAACCTGCATACGGCGAGCCGCAGCCATAAGGCGCGCACCCGTAAGTCCTCCAAGCGTTCCGGCGATCCAGTGGCCATCAAGCGGCGGAATTGGAATCAGATTAAAAAGCGCGAGAATGGCATTCATAAAGCCGGCAGTCGCCACTAGGGCTCCGGGGATTGTGTCCACTGAAACAACCCCCGCTCGTAGCGCAAGCGCGCACAAGAGCGAGAGAATGATATTTGTCGCTGGCCCCGCAAAGGCCACCATAGCTGGCCCACGCCGCCTATCAGAGAGTAGGAGCGGGTCATACGGCACTGGCCGAGCATAGCCAAAAGCTGGCAAACCGCTCACCACCAACAGAAATGGGAGGATAACGGAACCGAATGGATCAAGATGCTTGAGAGGATTGAGAGTGAGGCGCCCAGAAAGTCGAGCCGTTGGATCACCCAGGGCATCGGCAACGGCGCCGTGCGCATATTCGTGCGCAACAACAGACATCACAAGCATTGCGATGGAAATGGCGCCAAGAAAGAAGCTGTCAGGCATATCTCTTGACCAGCGTACCAATGTTCTGCTATCCTGTCCACGTACTTCGCGTCCCCAAAGGGCGCTTTCAAATCTCTATGGCAACACGTTGTCCAACTTGTGCAAAGCGATCCGTTATGGTCACCACCCGTAAGCTTCACCGTGGCCATTACAACCCGACCAGCCGCTCCCGCCGCTATCCGAACCTCCAGTGGGCTCGCGTAAACGGCAAGCGCTTGAAGATCTGCACAGACTGTATCAAGACCATCGCAAAAGGCGCAGTAGCCTAAGCACATCGTATAACCAAAAGAGACCCGTGAGGGTCTCTTTTGGTATCTACTGTCGGGCACCACGCCTACTGGCTTTGGTATTTCCTCGCTCGCGCTCGGTCACCGCGGGGAATCCCCTTCGCGTCGCGTTTCGCCGCCGCTCAACGCGCGCTCCGGGCCAGGGCTCGCGCTGTTGTTCTGCTGAACAACAGAAGCGCTCCGCCCTTCGATTCCCCACAGCGCCATATCATAAAAATAAAACAAGCACCAAATGGTGCTTGTTTTATTTCATAAGTCGGGCTGCCGGGAATCGAACCCGGTCTACATCCACCCCATGGACGCGTACTACCGGTATACTACAGCCCGCACGAACTTCTCTAGCGTATCAACGAACTCTTAAAAAGAACAGAGGAGCCCGTGGGGGGCTCCTCAAAACGCCTAGCGCATCCTCATGCGCACGAGACTCGCAAGGCCTTGCGGGACAGATCCGCACTCGCTCCAGCGCTGCGAGAGGATTTCGTGCAGCGCCTCGATGCCCTTCTGAAGATCAGAACCCTCGCAGGTCGTGAGTATGAAGAGTGCTTCGACTACCTCGTCTCGATCTTCGTCAGCACGAAGCGCCAGCAACTCGGAAGCGGCGACACATTCGCCGTGGTCACTCGGGTTATCCGGCTCATCATCCCGAGGATGAATGGGGCCAATTTGCTCGTAATCGTGCAGTGTCATTTCCTGCCTCCTTGCATGGCACACTACCAACTTATCCTCTAAAACACAACGCCACCCTTATGGGTGACGTTCTGGCCCTCCCGCAATCTGTAAAAGCGCTTTACCTTAAGGCTTTGGTGGGTGTCCGCATGAGAGGACGTCGGAACGATTGCTCGCTCACCGGCACTCTCGGATTGGGCCGAAGCCCGGATAAGACTCCCTGTGCATTAAATACGGTAAGGCTTTTACAAATCCCGAAAGGGTACCCTCAGTATACTCTCCCAAACAACCTGCGCAACTAGTCCTCGCGCAAGGTCATTTTCGTATATCCCGGCTTGTGGGATACGAGCTCTTCTGGCTTAAACCACACGCTTAATTCAGCTTGTGCGTTCTCTGAAGAGTCTGACGCGTGGATAAGGTTAAATATACCCATGCCTTTTGCATCGGCATACCGGTAGCTCACATGCGTGTAGTCGCCGCGAATCGTTCCAGGAGCCGCAGCTTTTGGCTCTGTGGCGCCGATCATTTTGCGCACCACCTCAACGGCATCGACACCCTCAAGAGCAAGCGCGATAATCGGCCCCGATGTGAGCATGCTGATCATGAGATTACGAATCGCCTCTCCACGGCGCCGCGCAAGATCTTCAGTGTAGTGTTTCTCTGCGGTGTCTTTTTCCGACACAAGCATTTTGAGACCCACCATTTTAAGGCCCACGCGCTCAAAGCGCGTCATCACCTCTCCTACGATGCCGCGATCAATGGCATCGGGCTTTAACAGAACCAGCGTTCGTTCTAATCCGTTTTCGGTATGCATGCGTGTTAGTGTTGCGGACGGACTGCGAATGCGGTGCCGTCGCTTTCAATGGTTATTCGTCCGTGTACGTCTGTACGATAGTATGGAATCCCAAGGTTCGCAAGGCGTTCAGTAACTACTCGGTGAGGATGTCCGTACGTATTACCCGCTCCAACGCTCATAATTCCAACGCGCGGAGAAACGCGCATGACAAAAGGTAAGGTCGACGATGTGCGCGAACCCTGGTGCCCCACCTTTAGGATGTCTGCGGCTAGATCCGCACCTTGCGCCAATAGACGCTGTTCGACTGGCGCCTCAATATCGCCTGTCAGCAGCATCCGCACCACACCATGTTGCAGCATGAGTACCACCGATGCATTGTTTGGGTTCTTTTCCGCCGCCGCACGTGTAGGATTTGGCGCATACACGGTAAGCGTTGTGTCGCTATCAAGTACAATGCGTCGTCCTGGAAGCGCCTGAACTGCTGTTGCACCTTCGCGCGCCACTGCCTCTCGCCACGCACTATATACTCCTGTTGTATACGGAGCGCCCGTCTCAAGAATACCGGAAACGTTGTACCGTTCTAAGACATGTACTAAGCCCGAAACATGATCACTGTGCGCATGAGTAAGCACTACAAGGTCAATAGTCCTGTCTCCAAGGGGCATGACTGATCCCAATTCTTCTAATACCGAAGCATCTGGACCGCCGTCGATGAGTATCTGCCGACCTTGCGGCGTCTGTATAAAAAGCGCTTCCCCCTGCCCAACATTAAGAAGCGATACAACAAGACGCTCAGAGCCTGCGTCGGGCGCGTATGCAACAAGCGCGCAGAGAACGCCCAACACCAATAAGAGGGCGATACGCGCCCATTCACGCCGAAGCCACAGTTGCATATGATCGAGAAAGATACTTCCACGCGCCCCATATACCACACGCAAGAAGGAGACCACCCCACCACGGCAAGGATACGCTTATAGATGCCCCTGGAAGGCGCGCAATGTGTTCAACAATCCAAAGGACATACGAAGATCCCAGCCACGCGGGGAGACCCAGTAATGGCGCGAGCGGAGGAATAAGCATAGCTCCAACACCAGCAAAAAACCCTGTTGCCATGACGAACGGCACAATGGGTACCGTCAGAATGTTAGCGAGGGGCGCTGCGATAGAAAGCGATCCGAAGACCACGAGAATAAGAGGGAGCACGGCCGCCTGCGCGGCAAGTGTTGCCGCAAGAGGTTCGCGTAAGACGGACGGCATCCGCGTCTTTTCAAACATCTTCGTCAACACGGGAGCGCCCCATGACAAACCTACCACCGCGAGAAATGAGAGCTGAAACCCAACGTCATAGCGCAATACAAATGGCTGTACGAATACCATAGCACATGCCGCCAGAATAAGTGCATTGGTAAGATAGGGTAATCGCCCATAGCTTTGCGCGAAAAATAAGAGGCCGCCCATAATCGCCGCACGAACCACTGACGCAGAAGCGCCCGTCATGAGTGTAAAGAGCACGAGTACAGCAAGCGTAAACCAAAAAGCTCGACGCCTTCGCACCCAGCGTAACAAGAGCGCAAGCACTCCCGCCCCAACAACGGAAATATTATATCCAGACACTGCAAGAATGTGCGTCATTCCTGTAGCGCGGAATGCGTCACGGATAGCGTCGGGCAGAAATTGACGCGTTCCGAGCAACACGCCTTCAATAAGTGCGCTCGCGGGCTCATGGACACTCGCGCGTATGGCGCGTTCAAACAGCGATCGGACACCCATGACGCCTCCGAGTGCATGCATGCGAATATTTTGTATCGCATCTATTTCATACGGCGTATGGTCATAGGGGCGAACCGCCGCCGCACGCACCTTCATCCGAATACCATCGCGCAACAACCACACATCGCGATCGGTGGTCGTCACGATACTTCCGTCAACCTGCATCCGAGTACCCGGCACATGCACGGGTAGTGCACTTGTTTCGACAAGCACACGCTCACCGATGGGTACGAGACGCTCCCCAGCCTGCACCGCAGTAACATACAACGAAAATGTGCCGTCGTTTCCTCGTGTCACAAACGCTCCGTCAACGAAGCCATGGAGCGAGAAGGGTACAGCAATATCGCCAGCGCGCCGATCAGCAAAAACAGTAAGTCGAGAACGAAGCGTGGCGGTGGTATCAAAACGCCACATACCGAAAGCGCACGACAACACGCAGAGGCCTATGAGGACGCCCCGCAGACGCTTTTGTATGCCGCTCCGCGACTCACCAAACGTACCACGCCACACGGAGATACAGAGAATCGCAGTGCCCAGCAAGATAACCCATAGCAACGCACCAACAACCCAAGGCATATACGATACCAATGCGACACCTGCTAGGAAGCTGACGCCGAGCCACGCCAGCCAGACGGAAGAATGCATGCACCAGTGTAGCGCGTCCTTGGTAAATCGAAAAGCGGGCTTTCGCCCACTTTTCGCCCACCCTACAGATACTAGTTACACACCCCCGTAGTCGCAAAACAGTTGGGGCATGAGTAGCAGGAGCCTGCCCGCACCATAAGAGTACCGCACTGGCACACGGGAGCATCAACGCTCGTCTGAGCAGCGACACGATTAGTGACATGCTCAGTAGCGGTTGGTATAGGCAGCGGCGCTTGAGTGCTCTCCATTACTTCTGCAAGCGGGGCGCTCACAGGTGCAACGTGATCAAATCCAGGACCAAAGATTGCCTCACGCTCCTCTGGCGGCAGGAATTTCAGGCCTAAATATCGGAACACATAGTCTGTGATCGATTTTGCCGTAGGAATATCTTGATTCTCTGTAAAGCCAGCGGGGGTGAATGCCATATCCTTGAACTTACGGACAAGTGATGCGAGCGGAACTCCAGACTGAAGTGCGACTGAAATGAGAATAGCGATTGTGTTAAGAAGCCCCGATACGGTACTCCCCTCCTTTGCGATTGAGATGAATACTTCGCCAGGCATTCGCGACTCTGGATAGAGGCCGACGATCAAATAGCCTTCATGGCCCGCCACTGAGAAGCGATGCGTCACTGACGGTCGCTCATTTGGAAGTCGATCGCGACGATATGTCCCAGCTGCCATGACATCACCCGCCGGGTCTTTCTTGTCTTCCTTGCTCGTATTGAGTGGCTGAACACCTTTCGATCCATCACGGTAGACCGCGATAGCTTTGAGGCCCAACTTCCACGCCTGAATATACGCATCACGCACATCGGCTACGGTTGCATCATGGGGAAGGTTGACCGTCTTTGAGATGGCGCCCGAAATAAACGGCTGTGCTGCTGACATCATGCGCAGGTGGCCCATATAGCTGATGCTACGAGTGCCATGCTGAGCTTTAAATGAGCAATCGAATACGGCGAGGTGCTCAGGACGGAGGTGTGGCGCACCTTCGATAGTATCCTTTTCCATCAAGTACGCGGTGATGTCTTGAATCTCAGAGTCGCTGTAGCCGAGGCGAGCAAGTGCCGCCGGCACCTGACCGTTGACGAGCTTGAGTATGCCGCCACCGACAAGCTTCTTGTATTTTACAAGTGCGAGATCTGGCTCAATGCCCGTCGTATCGCAATCCATCATGAACGCGATAGTTCCTGTTGGTGCGAGAACGGTAACTTGCGCGTTGCGCACTCCGTACTGTTCAGCAAGCTCGCGCGCTTCATGCCACACAGTACGCGACGCATGGGCGAGTGCCGTGTCGGTTTTTCCAGAGTTCTGAGCAACACGATAGAGATCTTCCGCAGCAGCACGGTGCATATCTAGCACACGGAGCATAGGCTCGCGATTCTTTGCGTATCCCGCAAATGGCCCCATGCGAGATGCTATATCTGCCGACATGCGGTACGCCTCACCACACATCAGAGATGTAATTTGGCCCGCAAGAGCGCGGCCTTCATCGGAATCGTAAGGCAGGCCAAGCACCATGAGAAGGGCGCCGAGGTTTGCATACCCCAACCCGAGCTGACGATAGTCAACAGCATTGCGACCAATCTTTTCCGTCGGGTATGACGAGAAGCCAACGATAATCTCCTGCGCCAGGATGATCGTATCGACAGATTTGCGGAAGAAGTCAGTCTCAAACACACCATCTTCACGCACGTATTTTAAGAGATTGAGTGACGCGAGATTGCATGCTGAGTTATCGATGTGCATATATTCGCTGCACGGATTCGATGCAGTGATAGGACCTGTATTCGGACAGGTGTGCCAGCGATTAATAGTGGTGTCATACTGCATGCCCGGATCTGCGCTGTGCCATGCCGCATCGGCAATCCAGTCCATAACTTCGCGGGCACGAACTTGTTCGATTGTTTCCCCTGTTGTCACCGCTTTAAACTCCCAGGGACCGTCTGCCTCGACTGCTTGCATAAACGCGTCAGAAACACGTACGGAATTATTCGCATTTTGATACGGCAAGAGCGTGTACGGGCTAAAAAGATCGCCATCGAGATTGTTCGTGAACCCGCTTGCCACCAAGGCGCTCGTCATGTCCTCAATGTGCTTCTTAGCGTAGATAAAATCCTTGAGATCTGGGTGGTCAACGTTCAGTACCACCATTTTTGCAGCACGACGCGTCGCGCCGCCTGACTTGATGGTGTTTGCAACGCCGTCAGCCCCCTTCATGAATGAAACCGGCCCCGATGAATAACCGCCCTTTGAAAGCTGTTCTTTTGATGAGCGCAGCTTTGAGAGATTCAATCCCGATCCCGAACCACCCTTGAAGATCAGTCCCTCTTCCCGATACCACTCAAGGATCGATGGCATTGTGTCTTCAACTGCCAAGATAAAACATGCGGAGCATTGGGGATGATCAGAAACACCGACGTTAAACCATACGGGACTATTGAAAGAGAAGTACTGGTTTACCAGTAAATAAGTGAGGTCGAAGGTAAAGTTTTGTGCATCAAGCGGCGTGGCAAAGTAACCGCCCTGCAAACCCCACGCACCAATGGTTTTTGCAACGCGATCAATCATCTGTTTTACACTCGCTTCACGCTGTGGGGTATTTTTCTTGCCACGGAAGTACTTAGACGCAACAATGTCGGTTGCTGTTTGTGTCCAGAATGCCGGCACTTCAACATCACGCTGCTCAAACACAACCGTTCCATCGCCTTTGGTAATTTTTGCCGTGCGGCGCTCCCACGAGATGGCATCGTACGGGTGGCCAACGCCAAAACGGCGCTCCCACGAGAGCCCTCTTGAAGTTTGCGCTGGCATAGCAGAACCGCGTGCTTCGTCGGAAGCGTGACCATTGCCCGATTGCCGTTCCGACGATGGCAATGGGGAGTGTATGTGTGGTGCAGTCATAGACAGAACGAGAGCCTATGACGTAACCGCTCGCACAAACACGGTGCGAGCATCGCTACATAGAAACTCCCGAGAACAAATCCTGACACTATTGAACCATAGTGCGAGCTCCTCTGCACTGTTGATAATGTACATGCGCTAAAACACAGGAAAAAACATACCCCCACGCATCGTGGGGGTATGTTTTGTATCACTTTCTTGAAATGCGCAAGCTATTTTTGCATTTTACGTCGAATAAAAGCAGGAATGTCGAATTGACTATCATCCTCAACTGAAGAATCAATAAATTCTTTGACTGGATCCTTTTGTGGTTGCTGTGCCGAGCCGTTCAGCGTCGCCTGTGAGGATGGAGATGAAATAGGTTCAGGCTTCTTGAGAATGTCAAAGAGTCCATCTCCGGTCATCTGACGTTGTGGCATGGGGCCAATCCCGCCGTTCACGAAGCCAGTTGCAACAACCGTGATCTTCATCTCGCCCTTCTTGAGGTTATCGCTTACTACGGCACCAAAAATAACTTTCGCATCGGTATCAATGTGCTCGGTAATAACGCGTGCAGCCTCAGAAATTTCTGCCATCGTCATATCATCCCCACCCGTCACATTAAAGAGGACGCCGCGCGCACCATCAATAGAAAGCTCAAGCAGCGGTGAATTAATCGCCTGCCGCGCCGCCTCAAGAGCACGTTCCTCTCCACTCGCGCGACCGATGCCCATGAGCGCGGAACCAGAACTTGACATTACCGCCTTCACGTCAGCAAAGTCTACATTGATAAGACCCGGAATAGTGATGAGGTCGGAAATACCTTGCACGCCCTGTCGCAGCACATCGTCGACAATGGCAAAAGATTCAAGAAGAGGAGTTTTGCGATCGATAATAGAAAGGAGTCGATCATTCGGGATGACAATGATCGCATCAACACGTTCGCGAAGCGTTTGTAGCGCCTCTTCGGCGATGCGCATGCGCTGAGCGCCCTCAAAGCTAAAAGGCTTTGTCACTACGGCAACCGTAAGTGCCCCAACTTCACGGGCCATGTCAGCGATCACGGGTGATGCGCCGGAACCTGTACCACCCCCAAGGCCGCATGCGATAAATACCATATCCGCCCCCTTTAATGCGGTGAGAATATCCTCACGAGTTTGCTCTGCAGCTTCTCGGCCCACGTTTGGATTCATCCCAGCCCCAAGACCCTTAGTGAGGCTCTTCCCGATGTGAATTTTCACCGGAGCGTTCGAGTTGTGGAGCGCCTGTGCGTCCGTATTAATTGCGATAAACTCAACGCCATGAATACGCGCTTCAATCATTCGTGCAAGCGCATTACCGCCCGAGCCCCCGACACCACATACTTTAATGCGGGCAAATGTTTCAAATTGGGGTTTCACTTGTGGCATATGCAGAAACGCTACAGTCTCCTGAAAAGCGTAGGTGCGTCTTATCACAAAAGAAAAACGGGCGCAAGGAAGCTCGTTTTTACTGTGGATAACCTCGGGGATATGTATTACGGCAGGAAGTTTTTAATCCATCGAACGGCACGGCCTAAAAGCCCATCTCCTTCGCCGTGCACCGAGCTTATACGCGTCTTACCCGAACCATATTCCATATCGAGACCCCACATAACTAAACCAAGAGCAACCGTAAACGTTGGGTCGGCGATAACTTCGGGCATTCCATCAACGTGAGGAGAGTGGGCAATGCGCACGGGGAGACGCAGCTTCTCTTTCGCAAGCGCCGCGAATCCCGGAAGATGCACGCCTCCCCCAGTAAGTACAACGCCGGCCGGGAGATTGCCTTCGCGAGAAATCTTTTTTAACTCAGCAATGGTCATATCGAGCACCTCGTGAGCTCGAGCGTCAATGACGCGCGCCAACTGCTTACGCGGTAATGTGCGAGGCTCGTCCGGCATGAGTACCGAGAGGTCAATTTCGTCTTTCTTACGCAGATCAATCGCATCAGATGTTGAGCCATGCTCCAGCTTTATACGCTCAGCGACGTCCATAGAAGTGCGGAGCGCGATGGCAACATCGTTGGTGATGTGTCGGGAACCAACAGGAAAAAGCGCTGTATGGATAAGATCAGACTCCTCAAACACGGCAAGACTCGATGTCCCGCCTCCAATATCAAGGTGCACCACACCGTATTCTTTTTGATTCTTATCAAGGGCGCCAAGAGAAGCGGCAAGAGGCGCATACACGAGACCGGCAACTTCAATACCTGCCTCATTGATGCATTTCACGACGTTACGAATGTGCGGCGCCATACCCTCAACAATCAACACCTCAGCCTCAAGGCGCACGCCCTTCATACCAAGTGGATTCTTCACATGTTCAGTGCCGTCAACGATAAAGGTACGAGGGATGACATGCACAATTTCTCGATTTGGCGGGAGACTGATAACCGAGGCAGCCTGAATGACACGATCAATATCGTGTTGAGAGATCTCATTATCGGCACGCGAAACGGCAATAACGCCACGGGAAATCTGCGTGCGCATATGCATACCACTCACCGAGAGAAAGGCTCGACGTATAGAGGTCTGCGCCGTTGCATGAGCTTGCTGCACAGCAGCACGAACACTTTGAATAATCTCCTCCATGTCCGTCACCATACCCTTACGCATACCATGCGACGGAGCAAGCCCTGCGCCAATTACCACGGGACGAAATGTTTCAGCGTCAATTGTCGCAACCACCACCTTAATATTGGCGTTTCCGACATCAATGCCCGTGATAATAGGTTGCTTGGTCATTACAGTGCAGCAAGGATTTGCTCTTCAAGTCTCTCCATTTTCTCTGCCTCATGCCGCGAACGCTCATGGTCATACCCCAGCAAATGTAACGTCCCATGTATAGTTGCCCATGCCAACATGCGTTTTGCTGGAACGCCCCTTGCTTTTGCGGCAATGCGAATATAAGAGACACAAATAAAGAGGTCTCCAAGTACAGGTGTAGTATACGCATTTTCTGGCCCATCGCCTAGAGGAAATGAGAGGACATCTGTTGTTGTGTCAACTCCCCGGTGCTCCTTATTCAGAGTGCGCATACGCCTTGCGGACACCAAACTCACACTTATGCCACGCTGACCAGAAATACCAGCAGTGTGTAGAGTCTGCGCGATAAGAGATTGAAAGAATGAGGATGGAAATCCTTTCACACGCGCCTCATTGCGAAACACAAGATCAATGCGTGACTGCATGAGCTATGACGAAAGCGCCTCGCGAACGAACGCACTCACCCGCGATCCGTCTGCGCGGCCTTTTGTGCGCGCGACCACCTGGCCGATGATTTTACCCTGGTCACTTGCGGAAACCGCACCAGCAGCGGCCACTACCTCAGCGACGACAGAACGGAGCTCCTCATCGCTCATTTGTTCCGGCAAGAATGAAAGGAGAACACCAAGCTCGTCTTTTTCGGCTTGCGCGAGCTCGGGACGATTCGCCTGCTCATATGTTGCGATAGATTCGCGACGCTTTTTTGCCTCGCTTGCGACGACATCCATAAGCTCATCGCTAGAAAGCACACTCTCCGCATCGGCAGCTTCGGTAGTTGCACCACCCCTTACCATCTTCATGCGCTTTTCCAGAGAACGGTTCTTTGCAACAGAAAGGATGAGACCAATAACAGATCGACGCAAAGTATCGCCCGCCTTCATCGCAGCTTTCAGCTCATCTTTTAACACCTGTTCGGTGATGCTCATATCTTCAAAAAAGCGCGCGGCGCGCCAGATGGCGCGCCTGGCACTCATTACAACTTGATTGTCTGCTTCAGCTTACGCTTCTCCTCTTCAAAACGCTCATCGGAATAAACGCCCATCTTTTCAAGACGCTTTCGGAGCGCGCTTAAATGCACGCCCATAATGGCGCTATTTTTCATGCGTCGCAAATTCTGCTTCTTAGGACGGAATTGGGACTGCTTTGCCTTCGATACCACGCCGCTTACCTGCACAAAACGAGAGAAACGGCGCAGAAGGCTGCCCGTGCTTTCATTTGGTTTTCGTTTTACATCAACCATAGAAGACCTCCTTTCTTGCCTGCGGTATATGCCGCAAGCGACGAGCCGCGTCTACGGCCCCTCGCTTGCATCATATCGCGTCGCCCTCTCGGACCATCTTAGGCCCTAGGTGCTTGCCCCCAAGTACGTGAATGTGTAGGTGTGGTACAAGCTTTCCACCGTGCTCGCCATCGTTCACAATAAGACGATAGCCGTCGACCAATCCTTGTTCTTGCGCCACGCGATGTGCCGTACTCATAAGAATACCAAGCATCTCTTGATCCGCATCTCCGATACCCTCAACGTGGCGCACGGGAACTACGAGCAAGTGAACAGGAGCTTGTGGATGAATATCCTTAAATACCACAACCTTTTCGTCGCGAAAAACGAATTCACCTGGCACGTCTCCGGAGATAATGGAGCAAAAAATATCTTGCATATTTATTCGCGCAAACGCTTCTTAAGCTCGTCGACGATTTTTTCCAATGGGATATTCTCCTGTACGCCCGTCTCCATCTCGCGCACGATTACAGTGCCATCGAGCGCTTCTTTCTGTCCGAAAATGAGTGCGTACTTTACTCCCAGACGGTGCGCGATGCGCAATTGCGCTTTAACACTATCACGTCCAAGCGAAGATTTGATGCGAATACCCGCGCGACGAATCTCTTCAAATAAAGGGAGGCTCTTTCGCTTTGCCGCATCGCCGAGCTGTACGAGAAACACTTTCGGCTTTGGCACAGCGTCAGGGACGCTCACTTCGCGCTCTTTTAATTCTGCGACGATGCGATCGAGGCCAAGCGCGAGACCAGCGGCGGGAGTTTTTGAACCGCCCAAAAGTTCCATAAGACGATCGTAGCGCCCTCCACCGCCGACACTCAGTGCTGGCGCACCATCAGCACGATCCTCGGGGACAAACTCAAACACGGTGCGCGTATAGTAGTCTAAGCCGCGTACAAGATACGGATTGAGTACGTAGGGCACATTAGCCGCATCCAAGAATTCCATCACGCGACGGAAGTGGTTCTTACACTCAGCATCAAGAAAATCCATGATCTGCGGAGCCTCCTGCATCACCGCCCGACAGCCCTGCTCCTTACAATCGAGCACGCGCAATACGTTTTCTTTCACGCGCTCTTTGCATGAATCACAAATTTTCTTCGTGCGCGCCTTATAAAAATCGCGGAGGGCGCGAATATATGCGGGACGGCAGTTCTGGTCTCCGATTGTGTTGATGTGTACGTTTATTCCCTTCAGGCCAATGCTCTCCAAAAAGCGCCATCCTACAAAAATAAGCTCCGCGTCGACCGCTTCGGACGCGTCACCAATGGTTTCAAGGCCAAACTGAAAGAACTGACGGTAGCGACCGCGCTGCGGTTGATCGTGGCGAAACATAGCTCCCCAGTAGTAGAGCTTTAATGGATGTGGACGCACGTGCATACCGTGCTCAATGTATGCGCGCGCAATAGATGCGGTCCCCTCAGGGCGCAGAGCAAAACGATCTCCACCTTTTGTACTCAACGTATAGAGCTCTTTAGAAACGATATCGGTCGCATCACCAACGCCCTTTAAAAAGACATCGACGTCTTCCAATATAGGAGTATCAATGCGATCAAAGCCGTAGTCCTCAAGGAGCGACTCGGCCTTCTTCTGAAGATAGCGCCAGTACTTTTGATCTTCTGGAAGAATGTCGTGCATTCCCCGCGGCGCTTGGTAGGATTTCGCCTTTTTAGGTTTGGTCATATGGTGCAAGAAAGACTAACGGAGTGGCTCGGTTAAGCGTTCTACGAACGGATTCAATCTTTCAATGAAGAATGTCTGATCAAGGGGCCAGAGGCGCAGCCATGCGCGGCCGGAAACAAATGACTCATTTACAGGTCCCCAACACCGTGAGTCCGAGCTGTGATCTCGATTATCGCCAATCACGAAGTACTCGTTTTGATCAAGGCGGTATGGCATCTGTATAGAACAGAGTTGCGTCTCAACGCCTTTCGGCAAATACAAGGATTCGTCCAGCTCACCACCATTAGGGAAAAGCTCATTGTAGATAATGATGCGCCCCTTATGGATAAGGATGGTTTCGCCTGGGAGGGCAATAATCCGCTTGATAAAGTACTCTTGTGGGTCACGAGGATAACGGAATATCACCACATCACCCCGCCGCGGCTCGCTGAACCGATACGAGAGTTTATCAACGATAATGTAGTCTTTATCCTCGAAATTAGGGAGCATTGACTCCCCTTTTACAAAAAACGGCTGGACAAGATAATACCGAATCGGGACGATTATGGCAAGAGAGATCAAAACGATCTTGGCAGTCTCCCAAATAAAGGCGAGAACCTCTCCGCCTACGCCATCCGTCACGCCGTGCCCAGAAAGAGGAGGACGTTGTTCATTCATGCGAAACAAGTATACCACGCCAACGAAGCCTAGAAAAGGATAGACAGTCGTGAGGAAGGCAGTATACTTGCTCCTATGATACCCACACTGCTTGTCATAGGACTCAGGAATGCTGACGAAGAATATGCCAACACGCGCCATAATGCAGGAGAGCTGTGGACGCGATGGCTTGCGCGCCACGAGGGCGCTTCGGCGTGGGAAGAGGGGCCTCAGGGCATGGAAGCAACAGGGACACTCACCATTGGATCTGCCCGCTACAAGGCACACTTTTTTCTCCCAACATGCTTTATGAATGAGAGCGGAAAACCTGTGAAGGCCATTGCCGAACGACTCCGCATCAAGCCAGAGCACATCCTTATCGCACACGATGACCTCGATATTCCCTTTGGTGGTGGCAAGGTCTCATTTGATAAGAACTCGGGAGGTCATAAAGGCGTAGAGAGTGTTATGCGCGCTCTGAAGACCAAGAAGTTTTGGAGAGTACGCGTTGGTACAGCCACGCGTGCCGTTGTAAAAGCCCACTCACAAACCGCTCGCGTAAAAGATGAGGCGATCAAAACATTTGTACTAAAAAAATTCTCACCCACAGAACGCACGAAGCTCACTCACGTACACGCAAGTATTTGGAAAAAATTAGCATCAACCCCACTTGCCGTCCGATAACAAAGAGCGCCCATATGGGCGCTCTTTGTTATGCGTTCGGACGCTAGTCCTCAATGCGTCGACGAAGCGATGCCACCATCTCTTCAGCATGCTTGACGCCACCAAGACCAAAGGATAACCCGATCGCCAGTGACACTGCTGCCACAAGGCCAATAATAACAATGCGGATAATATCTTCTGCTACTCGCAATTGCACTAGCGCAATAAGGAGAGAGAACGTGAATACCGCCCACTTTGTTAGCGAACCAAGGAAATTCCCGGATGCGAGCCCCGCTGCACGCACGGATGCACGAACCGCATTCTCCAAGAACTTTGCAACCAAGATACCGATCAAGAGAATGACCGTCGCTACGATAACGTTTGGTATGTAGAGAACGACAGTCTCAAGGAATCGGCTCACCTGATCAAGGCCCAGGATGTTCGTTGACGCCATAAGAAACACGACAACAAAGAACCAGCGGACAAGATCAGAAAAAAATACCGGACTATTGAGGCGAAAACCGCTTCGCTCCCATGCTTGACGGAATCCAACGCGGGAGAGCGCTGCATCGAGATGCAACACGCGTACAATGTGGAACGCCACCTTACCAAGAAGTGATGCGACGAGCCACCCAACAACGAACACGATAATGGCGGCGATAAGGCGCGGCGTAAAACCGGCCACACCCGACCAGAGCGTCAGAAGCGATGCTCGGACAATATCCGGAGCTGATGTTTCAATCATTTCGCACCCCCTTTCTGATGTATCTCACGCTTGTAGTATAGCGTTTGTGTATAAAATAACGTTAGCGTAATGTTGATATCACAACCGCAATGGTACGGGGCATGAATACGGTTTCTTCGTCCCGCACGATCCGAATAATCATAGCGGTCGCCACCACAAGTCCAGCAATAAAAGCTCCAATTGCCGCATATTTCCAAATACGGGGCCGGCGACGATTCACAATGAGAAACTCCTTCGAGATGTCTTGAACTGTCGCGTTGATAGCCTCCGGGGCTCCCTTTCCGCCACGCACCGTGCTCACCTCGCCCACTACTTGTTGGAAATAACGTTCGTTGAAAAACCTAATGATATCGTAGCGACTTAAAAGACCGACGAGAATGCCTTGATCATCAACGACGGGAATAGGATTTACTCGGTGATGCTCTGCAAACACGCGAGCGAGCTCTTCGATACTCAGGTCAGGCCCCACCACTAAGGGCTGCGTATTCATCACCTCTTTTATTTTTATCTGCCGCAATTTAGTAAAGTGTTCATCGATGTCCTTTTTATCCGCCTTATTCGCTGACATCTGGCGCATAATTTCCATAAGGGTCGGCAAGTGCATACCTGAGCTCTGCACGACCATGTCATATGCAGTGATAATACCAACGAGTTTGCGTTGGTTATCTATGACAGGAATACCGTCATAGTCATACTGTTCGAATAATTTTGTAGCAACTTCGAGCGTGTCATCAGAGCCGACCGTCAATACTTTGGTCGTCATGATGTCTCGCACTTTCGCGAGGTCAGGCATAAAGATGCTTTCATTGTACCACTAAGAGCACGGAATGAGTGTGGAGAATGTTACATATGCAGCCAAAACCAAAACTGGTTCTTTAGGTTCTCGCTCAGTTGATGAGTATTCGCATGAGAGAGCACACCCAAATAAGATTGCAGAGACTGGGAAAGAGCGTCCTCGCTGATCGCTCCGGCCCGGTATTGGGAAATCCGTATTCTCAATTTGCGGAATACTCGACGCCTTGTTTTGGGGCGCATCAGCCGATGGTAAGGCAAGGCCACATAACCAAGAAAATCGATGCCTTGATGACAGGGGCGAATAGATATTTTCTTGGGGTGGAGTTTCAGCTTCAGACAGCCACCGAGAAATTGCTGTATAGGATCAAGCAAATTCGTCAGCTCTTTTTTATCGGTGGAGACGATCACGAAATCATCCGTGTAGCGGGCATAGTGTTTGATTCGCAATTGTTGTTTGACGAACTGATCAAACTCATTCATGTACACGTTGGCGAAGAGCTGGGAGGTGAGATTGCCAATCGGCACACCTTGGCGGTCGAACAAGGTAGTCCGTCCGGTCGAAAAGCTTTCAATAATTCTTTCCATCAGCCACATGGTGTCCATGTCGGCTATTTTTTTACGAAGAATGGCCAGAAGGGTTTGGTGATCAATCGAATCAAAAAACTTTTGCACGTCGCACTTCAGGACAAAACACGGCCGAGTGAAATTCCTGCTCTCAGCCCTAATCATTTGTTCCAATGCCATAACTCCTTTATGCGATCCCTTACCAACCCGACAAGAAAAGGAAGTGGGGATAAAAGTCCTGTCGAAAAGCGGGTTCAAAATGCGGAACACCGCATGATGCAAAACCCGATCCCGGGCCGTGGCCTTATGGATATGTCGCACCTTAGGGTCACGAATATAGAAGCCAAAATACGGCTTGTGAGTGTACTTTTTCGAGACCAGCTCTCGATAAAGCGCAAAAAGATTTTGCTCCACATTAAATTCAAGCTCCTGGACATCTTCTTTGTGCCGCTTATCAGCTCGAAATTCTTCCCATGCCGTGAATAGGTTTTCTAGCGAGACGATTTGTTGAAATAGATTCTTATAAACCTTCATAACTATGAACGAATTCGATATACCAATCTTCAAAAAGTCTTACGACTTGTACAAAACCTTCAATCAGTACCGGAAACTCGTACCCAAACAAGATCGCTTCACGGTCTTCGAACGATGCGAGTGCGCGATACTCGATGTGTTGGAAGCAATCATGCAGGCGAGCGGAGAGCACCGGGAGAAAAAACTCCCAACACTTGAACGTGCCAGCCTCAAACTCAATATGCTTCGCATGTTTATCCGACTCATGAAGGATGTGAAAACCATAGACAATAAGAAGTACATTGCGCTTGAAGCACCAATAGATGAGATAGGCCGAATGTTGGGCGGGTGGATACGCTCAATCAAAGCCGAATAAACGAAAGGGTATCCAAAATGGATACCCTTTCTGTCTTGGAGAGACTTCGACACGAAGCCCGAGACGGAACCGTAGTTGTCGTTCGCATTGTCGAACCAGTTCGTGTCGAACTTGGCCTTGCCGTCGTTGAAGTTGAAGATCGGCGCGTGCGAGAAGCGGTCATCGTCGTCGGGATAATTGCTTCCACCCATCCGTGGCACCGAACCTTGAGATTTACTGCCTGTTGGAAACAGACCTATATTCTCTCAGTCCTGAATTTAATTCGGCAGCATCCGGTAAGGAACCTGCACTAGGCGAAAGCAAGCAGTATCTCCTCAACACAACACGCTCGCGGAAACCGTAGTCTCCGGGACTCTGGTTGTTATCGTTGAAATGATAGAGTTCGGCGACAGCAATCCGTGGACGGCTGTACATTAGCCTAAGCTCAAGCATATTATACAGCATAGAAGGGGACAGGTTCCATTCTTGACAAAACCGCTTATTTTTGCTATACTTAAGCGTCAAAGTTAGTTCTTTGAAAAGGCCTTATTTGAGCCGAGCACAATGGGTAAAAGACCTCTTGTACCTATCGTGCTCGTCTCATGTTGAGGCAAGACGCTCGCCCGAGCGGTTCGGGTAATTCAACGAAGAAGGAGGATGACGATGTCACAGACATTGATCACCAGCAGAGACCCGAAAGGTCTCCACGCAACCGGTCTCTTCGAGGCCGCGTACAACAAGTCCAAGCTCGATGACTCCCGCGCACAGCGGCTCAACGAGCGCGGCGGCGAACTGCAGGACGGGATTGCCAAGCTCATCGCCGAGCTGTCCCAGTCCGATCGGTACGCCGACGAGGAAGTCCGTTCCAGCTACACGTACCCGAAGGAGTACAAGGGCCCGAAGCCGATCGTCGACCAGATCAAGGCAGTCGCCACGATCTTCGGTCTCGATCCGACCCAGGCGCTCGAGTACGCCAAGAACCTGCCCGCGCTCCCCGAAGGAGCCGAAGGATGGTTCGCGGTTCCCTCGGTGGACGCCATCGCCGTGAAGTACTTCCCGGAGGTGACCGATCCCGCCGACAAGTACTGCCGGGCCGTTCAGCTCGTGCACACGAAGATCGGGGAGTCGCGTTCGTTCTACAACTACCGTGACGGCCAGATCACGCCGGCGCAGTTGCGAGTTTCGGCTCGCACGGCGCATGCGCTCGATCTCGTCGCGGAGAAGCAGCCGGGCGACATCCTGATCATCGCAGCACAGCTGGGGCTTCGGCATCGCGGTCGTTCGGTTCGCCGGGCGCGCGAGGTCTTTGTGCAGAACGAGTTCGGTCTGACCAGCCTCGCGGTCGGTTCCATCGTGCTGGTTCACCCCGAGCGACTCGTTCGCTGGGAGGAGCTGGACATGGACTGCTCGGGTGACGAGTTCGACGATCCCGACGGCGATGGCCGCTTCTCGCACGCGCCGGTCTTCTACTTCAGCGACGGCGAGGCCAAGTTCGGCACGTACTGGTTCGACTATGCGCACGGCTACTACGGTTCCGTCTCGGGCTTCGTGTAGCAGTAATCGACCCTTGCGGTCTTGAACCCTTGGATCTGTTGGTTTCTTGATCCTTGAGTTCCGCCGCAGGCGGTCGAAAAATGTGGTTATCCACAGCCATGCTGAGGGTAGCCACTTTTTATTTTAGATAAACCGAGCAATGAGCAGAGCAACGATGTTTGCCACCTTGATCATTGGGTTGATCGCAGGGCCCGCGGTATCTTTGTACGGATCTCCTACCGTATCACCCGTGACCGCTGCCTTGTGGGCATCCGATCCCTTGCCACCGTGGTTGCCTTCTTCAATAAACTTCTTCGCGTTATCCCAAGCGCCCCCGCCTGAAGTCATTGAGATGGCAACAAATAAGCCCGTGATAATCACGCCCACGAGAAGACCGCCGAGCGCCTCTGCACCCAATGTGAAGCCGACCACAATAGGAAATACTATGGGCACAAGTGCTGGGAGTGTCATTTCACGGATTGCCGCACGAGTGACGATGTCTACCGCAGCACCATATTCTGGAATCGCGGTGCGATCCATAATACCAGGGATTTCCCGGAACTGACGACGCACTTCATCAACGATAGCAGAGCCCGCACGACTCACAGACTGCATGGCCATAGAGCCAAACAAGTACGGCATCATGCCTCCGATAAAGAGCCCGACAAGCACGCGGATATCGGATAGATCAAACTGCACAATGCGTCCAAACTCGGCAAGCTCTTGAGTATACGCAGCGAACAACACAATTGCCGCAAGCCCAGCAGATGCAATCGCGTACCCTTTCGTCACCGCCTTAGTAGTGTTGCCAACAGCATCCAACGGATCGGTTACGTCACGCACCTCATCAGGAAGCTCCGCCATCTCTGCGATCCCACCAGCATTGTCGGTGATAGGGCCAAACGCATCAATAGCGACCACAATGCCCGCAAGAGAGAGCATGCTCATTGTTGCAAGCGCTACACCGTACAGACCAGCAAGCGAATAGGCACCATACATAGCAGCTACGATGACGATGAGCGGCATCGCGGTTGATTGCTTACTCATAGCAAGACCCATAATCACATTCGTGCCATGACCCGTTGTCGAGGCGTGCGCAATAGCGCGCACAGGATAAAAGCTCTTTGAAGTATAGTACTCCGTGATCATCATCATGAGCGCAGTGACCACAATGCCTGTTACCATACACCAAAACACCTGAAGCGCGGTAACCTCCATGCCAATCGCGAAAGAGAGCTCAGAAAGGCCGTCCATGCCTTGAGCGATAAACCAGAAAAATGCCACTGAAATCAAAGAGGCAACGCCCAAGCCACGGTACAACGCACCCATAATAGATCCTCCAGAAGAGAGGCGAACAAAGAGGGAGCCGATAAGCGAGGCGAGAACAGCGGCGGAGCCGATAAGAAGCGGCACATAGACGAGCGCCGGAGCAGCGGGCACTAAAAGATGGGCCAACAGCATGACAGAGATCGCCGAGACAACATAGGTCTCAAAAAGGTCGGCAGCCATACCAGCGCAGTCACCGACGTTGTCACCGACGTTGTCCGCGATCACTGCTGGATTGCGCGGATCATCCTCTGGAATGCCTGCTTCAACTTTTCCTACAATATCCGCACCAACATCAGCGCCTTTTGTAAAAATGCCGCCGCCAAGTCGTGCGAAAACAGAAATAAGGGACGCCCCAAACCCGAGACCGATGAGATCTTTTACATTTCCCGTAGCCCAAAATACTGCCGTTAAAGAGAGGAGAGCAAGTCCAACTACGAAAAATCCGGTTACTGCCCCACCCTTATATCCAAGAGCAAATGCCCGAGAAATTCCATGACGAGCTTCTTCAGCAACGCGCACATTTGCACGTACAGAAACCATCATACCAATGTAGCCGGCGAGTGCAGACGCAAATGCGCCCACCGCAAACGAGGCGGCCATTGCGGTGCCGAGCCACGTTCCTAAAACGAGCATGAGCACGAGCCCAACCGCGAGAACGGTCATATTCTGGCGGCGTAAATATGCCTCCGCTCCCTCTTGAATGGCATTGGCGATATCTCGCATGCGCTCATTCCCTGCCGACTTTTTTAAAACGCCAGCAATGAGTATGGCGCCATATCCCAGCGACGCAAGGGACGCCAGGAACGAAAATTGAAGAATATCCATGGCGGACAGCATACCGCATCACGGGCACTTCAATCAAGAGACTTTACTCTAAAGTAGTTGGGGAATCCTTCCCAGGAGGAACCTGCTCGTCTGCCATTTCCAGTACTCGCTGCGCGCGGTCTACAAATAATCCCACACGCTTTTCGCTCTCATCATAGGCGCCCTGCGCATTAGAAAGGTGTTTACCGAGGACTCGAAACTCATCTGACAACTTACTCGCATCGGTCTCTAACTGCTTTAAGCGCTTGAAGATATCGCGAGTCTGTTGGGCGAACTGCACATCTTTGAACCAATGCATCACAGCCGTCACGGTCAGGTAAAATGTATTTGGAGAACAAAGAATAACCTTCCGTTTGCGCGCGTAGTCGGCAATGTCCGTATCGCCGATATTGTTTATCATTTCGTAATACACCGTCTCGGCAGGCACATACATGAGCGCAAAGTCAGTCGTACCTTCGCCGGGCAAAAGATATTTTGCAGCGATCTCATCAACTTTCTTTTTGACGTCAGCAATAAAAAGCTTACGAAACGGATCACGATCTACATCTGTTTCTGCATCGATCATTTTCTTAAAATTCTCCCAGTTGAACTTACTATCAATGGGAACAAGAAGCCCATTAGGAAGCGTCACAACAGCATCTACAATGTCGCCCGTAGAAAACATGTGCTGCATTTTCCAGCTCGCACGCGGAAAGTACTGCCCGAGAGCAGACTCAAGCGAATACTCACCCCAGCTCCCTCGCAGTTTTGGAGCACGGAAAATATCTTGGAATGAAACAACGTGTTTTACCTGATCTTGCATGTGCCTCACTTCTTCTTGAAGGCGCGTCATACCGGCCGTAAAATCCTGAA
This sequence comes from Candidatus Paceibacterota bacterium, assembly GCA_030583765.1. NCBI lineage: Bacteria > Bacillati > Minisyncoccota > Minisyncoccota bacterium. The sequence goes on along the minus strand of CP129474.1, from coordinate 488,903 downwards.
CCTGCCGATGCACCGACTGTGTTGCGCGCTCTGTCGATTGTCGCCCTTCACTTAATTGCTGACTAATTAGCTGCGTGAGGGCGTCAAGGCGTTGATGTAAAACACTGACCGCATCTCCCGCGCCCCCTTGCTCACGAGAGCGCTTAATTAAAAGTAGGAGGGCGCCAAGGATACCAAGCCCAATAACAATGCCGAGTATCAAAAATACTGTTTCCATATACGCAGTGTACCGTGGCTCTATAAAAACAACAACGGGCTATTCCCGTTGTTGTTTATCCGCATATTCGGAGCTTATGCCCAACGTCCCAAAATGCACGCCATGAGCCAGAGCGCGAAGAAGCTATACGACGCGTTCAGCACAAAAAGCTTCAAGGGCTTTCCCTCCCAGAGAAAACTCCCGAGGTGCACGACGGCTATAAAGCCAATCCAAATCCAAAAAACGAGCCTGACGATGTCGCCACTACTAAAGGCGCCCCAAACCTGCATGAACGCGCCGAGGACATACGCCATAATGCCGGCCGACACTAATCCCATGCCCATTGCCTGCCAAGGAGTAAGGGGCATGCGCGACATGTCCGCTTCAGAAATTCCTGCGAGCATGCGCCACTTTTTCCCAAACAGCGGGCCATACCAAAGCGCACCCAACGCCACATACGCAACTGCGGCACCAACAACTGCCCAGATGTTTAAAGATATGTCCATACGCCTCATTGTACTGCGCACAGTGTGCAGTACAAGAAGTGTCAGTGGACGGTTTGTGGACCCAACCGGATTCGAACCGGTGACCTCCTCATTGCAAATGAGGCGCTCTACCAGCTGAGCTATGAGCCCAACACTATCTGTGGGCGATCTAGGAATCTCCTTCGCCTCTCGACTTGCCGCCGCAAGTCTCGGGCTAGGCACCGCCTCGCGGCCCCGCAAGCTTGCGGGGCATTGCTCCGGCGTCCGCTTCCTAGATCTTCCAATGCTACGAGTACATGATGTGCCTCAAGGCACATCATGTACTACGTGTGGGCGATCTAGGAATCGGACCTAGGACCTCTGTCTTATCACTGGCAGTGAGACTGCATACAACCTGAATGTGGGCGATCTAGGAATCGGACCTAGGACCTCTGTCTTATCAGGACAGCGTTCTACCACTGAACTAATCGCCCCCGAAACAGAAGGTTGTATGACAGCCGAACGAACCAGTGACAAAGTGCCTTTGATCAGGACAGCGTTCTACCACTGAACTAATCGCCCAAACCGACGCCAAAAAGGCACGAAAATCATACCAGACATGCGCACTCTGCGCAAATATCGCAAGATCACGCACGCCGCAGAAAACCTTGCCAAAATAAAAGAAATGATGTAATATGTCTAGTTAAGAAGCTATGCAACCTCCCAAGACCCTCAAGCACATCCATGCTGAGCTGAAAGAAAAATTTAAGGACCGCACCCTCGTCCTCGGCAGCGGCGACCTCAATGCACGAGTTGTTTTTGTAACTGAAGCACCTGGACCACACGAAGAGAAAGAAGGAGCGCCAATTGCAGGTCCGGCAAAGAAGCTTTTCAATCAGCTTCTTAAGCATGCAGGGCTCACGCCTCGTAAAATTTACATTACTACCGCGATGAAGCATTCGCTTGGGTCACACCTTGAGGCGCATCCAAAAGAGCTACGTCTCCACGCAACATTTCTCAAAGAGGAGCTCAAAACGATTGCTCCTCGCATTGTAGTTACTATGGGGACGCTCGCCCTTAACGGCGTTGGGCTCCGTCAGCCCCTCGCCAATGTACGAGGCAAAGCGCTCAATATGGGCAGCTACTCTGTATTCCCCACCGCCCACCCAAGCGCAGCTCTTACAGATCCAACATCACGGGCACAACTAGAGGCAGATTTTATGAGATTGAAAGAGATCATCGCTACGCACACTGCATAATACGCGCATAGTGCGTGCAAGAAAAAACCACTCATGTGAGTGGTTTTTTCTTGCACCGAAGGCTTATTCCTGCACACCAAGGAAGCTCTTCGTCATGACGGAGAGCATATGGGCGAGCGTGTCTCCAAATGAAAGGTCCACGCTGGAAGATGTTACGGCAGGATTTCTGCGAACAGTTACCGAGCACGTTGCCGAATCGCCCGCACTGTCAGTCACAGAGACGGTGTAAACTCCAGGCATTGCAAATGATGCGCGGAGCGATGGATCACGACCCTCGCCTTGCGCAACCGTGTCGCCGACTCGCCACGTATACGGACCCACGCCATCGTGAGCCATGAGCAGTGTGGGGATGTCAGAAAAAACAGTCTGTGTCTTTGGGGAGCATGAGATACCACTCCTCTGCGAGGCAAATCCAGAGGATGTTTCTAGCTGTACTCCAAAAAGCCACGAGATGACCCTATTAATCCGAATCCGAATGCGAGCAACCTGTCCGGGATCTTGCGCTGCGTCGTTTGCGGCAGAGGCAGGAGCTACCAGTGCGCACAAGAGGAGTAGGGGAATAAAAATTCGTTTCATGAGCATCTGTTATTGGGTTACGATAACGCGGCAACTGCGAGAGCGGGCACCATCACTCACACTCACATAATAACGGCCCTTCTTTTCATATACTGTGGTGAAGGTCTGTCCGTCGCCAGCAAGGACAGCTGACTTGGGTGCGCGCCACGTGTACCTTCCCGAGCCACCGAGAGCAGTGAGTGTTACAGGGTCTCCCACGCGAACAGTTTGTGTTGTTGGTGAGCAACCTACACGGGGCACTGGTGTGGGGCGAGGTGTTACGGTTGGGCGTACGGTAGGGGCGGGTGTTGCGGTACGAGTACACTGCTCTCCTTGTTGGAGTACAGTCCATCCCGTGGGCACATCGCATGGTGTAGCGAATTCACGACACACTCCCGTCTCATTGTTGCGTGCTGGGGTTATGACTTGGACGCATGCAATTTGTGTGGGGAGGGGGGCAACACTTGCAGCTGGCAGCATCGTTGGCCCCACAACCCCACCGAGTACGTTTACCTGCATAGCATTTCCTATCTTCCCCGCCTCATTCATAACGCGCACATCATATAAGCCTGGCGTTAAAGTAGGGACGGCAACAGTTAGCGAAGTGCGATTAAATGAAACCGAACCAGCAACGCGCGCTTTTTCAACTCTCCCCTGCAAGAAATACACTACATTCCCCTTGGTGGTAAAGCCTGAGCCCGCGATCACGACACGTTCGCCATCTCGAGAGGTAGCAGACGGTGTCACCGATGTAATACGGGGACAGTTATCTTCAGGAAGCTGTGAGGCTGATGACCCAGACACCGCAGAGCGGATTCTCTCAAAGAGGCCCATATTAGAAGTAAGCCTTCTGGTTGAGGCGCTCTTCGCTTCAACAAGTGAACAGTCGGCAAACTCCTCAGCTGGAGCAACGCTTGCCACAGGAACCCTTGATGGAGTTGGCAGTGCAGTAACTACCGCCGTAGGTTCAACTATTTGCGGACGGATTGGCGCACCACGCAATACGGCACTCGCAAGCACCGTAAATCCATTGTCGCGGTAATACACCGCAATAACATCCGCTGCTCCTTCGGGCTTTTGAAGAACAACTGATCCCGATGCGCCAGCACTTGTGGTGCGAACATCCTTGCCATTGTGGGCATATTTCCAAATGCGCTGCTCTACCCTACTCCATGCTCCAGAATCAAGAGGAAATCCTGATTGGGCATCAAAGACCGCGATCCAATCAAGCGGCCAAGCTTCTCCGGAACCAAAGCTCCACGACACCTGAACACTATCACCAGACTCTCTAATGGAGAGAGATGGGGATGTATTACTCCGCTCAACTGCGCGCACAGCAACAGGATTTACCGCGCCATCAATTGTCGGCTTTCCAGTGACAGTCTTTGGTGTTGCCGCGGGCGTTGCAACAGGTGTTGCGATGACTACCACGTTCTGCGGATCGTCATTGCTGGCAGTAGGACGATCATCGGGAGTATCCGGATTACAGTCATCATCCTTCCCGTTGCCAGGAATTTCGGGACGGCCAGGATTTACTTCTGGGTCCCGATCATTACAGTCGTTGCGCAAGAGATATCCATCGCTATCTATGTCTTGAGCACCAGGGCCAGCGCCTCCAGCGCCAGGGACTCTTCCACTTGGATCGTTCGGAACGGGGGCACCGCCACCACCTCCACCACCAGCGTTGCTCGGATTATTTGGAATAAATGGGTTAGTTTGAACTGGAGTCCCGCTTTCGGTATACACAACGCTACATTTGCCATTATTACCCTCAGGATCGGTCGTCCAAGTACCACCAGCCTTTTCGCATCGCGCAGGGTCGTTGCCATAGCCCCTAGACGCAAAACTTCCCGAGAACTCTGTTTTAAACGCCTCAAAGCCGAAAATCTTGGTAATGTTGTTAAGAAGGATTTTCCACCCAGCTATTTGTTGTGGTTGCGCTTGCGCTGCAAGCGCTTCGGCGGCTATATCATCTGGCGTGTACGCGAGCGCTACAGAACCAAGTTGGCTAGCTACTACAAGAGCGAGAAAAAAGATGATGAGGCGTTTATACATATTCCATCCAGTATACGCCCCTTTTCACACAACGGAAAAGCACCGTTATCAACACTGAGCCTATTTATTCTTCAAAACCGCACGGGCGGACGCAATAATTCCCTCTGCATCAAGCCTAAAATGTTTGAGAAGCTCTTCTGGAGCTCCCGACTCCCCGAACGAATCGGCCATGCCTACAAACGCTAAGGGTACGGGTGCATGTTGAATCAGATATTCCGCAACCGCAGAACCCATGCCACCCGCCCGTTGATGCTCTTCTATAGTGACCACCGCACCACAGCGCTGCGCAACGGCCTTGATTGTTTCTGTATCTAAAGGCTTCACGGTGTGATTATTGACTACCGTGCATGAAATACCCTCTCTCTGAAGCTGCTCGGCGGCAAGAAGCGCTTCATACACAAGCGAACCACACGCGATAAGGGCGACATCAGGCCCTTCGCGTAAGACGAGCGCCTTGCCAAGCTCAAACGGTGTGTCAGGGAGCGTGAAAACGGGGGTCTTTTCTCGTGCCAGGCGAATGTATGAAGGGGCACCATTCTGAGCAATAGCTATGGTCGCCTTTTCTGCTTCAAACGCATCGCATGGTACCACCACCTGCATGCGAGGGATCATGCGCATGAGCCCAATATCTTCAAGTGCTTGGTGCGTTGCTCCATCGGGGCCCACAGAAATGCCCGCATGAGATCCCGCGATCTTTACCGGCACATTATTGAGGCATGCATTCGTGCGAATCTGTTCGTTATTGCGCCCAGGACTAAACGCTGCATATGACGCAATAAATGGAATTTTCCCATACTGAGCCATACCAGCAGCAACGAGTGCCATATTCTGCTCTGCAACACCCACTTGAATAAATCTTTCTGGAAACCGTTCCGCGAACCAATGCGACTTAGTCGATTCAGTAAGATCTGCACACAACACCACCACGCGCTCGTCGGCCTCTCCTGCGCGCACCAACCCGCGACCGTAGCCGTCACGGATAGGAATCTGCTGTAGTGCATCTCGTTGTGTTATGTTATCTGCGAGCATATACAATCACTCACCTATTGCGGAGCCGCCCAAAAGGCGGCCGGCGCCATAGGTTAGCGCTTCTCGTCTGGGCCACACGAGCCACAGATCATCTTCCCGCACGAGCCACTTTCACAGCAGCATCCACACGCTCTCATACCCATACCCAAGAGTACGAGCAAAACCGCCGCCTCAAAGTAAAACTGGGTGTCAAAGCCAAATACAAATCCTTCGCTAAACGAAGCCCAGAAAAATAAGATACCGCTCACCCATGACAAAGCAGGGATCACGCGCGCCAGCGCGTGGTGACCACAATTACATTGCTTCATGCCGACACCCCCTTTCTGATGTTCATAGTCATAGCATACCACATACTACTCATGCTCACTGACAATTTTGCCGTGTAACGTACGCAACGCATGCAAAAATCGCTTCGCCTGCTCCGCATTTGGAGGCGTCCCGTGCCATTTAAAATCATACTCGATTTCTGGGACGCCTTTTCCAGGAATCGTATGGGCAATGATCAGCGTCGGCCGATCAACAACGGCGTGCGCCTGCCCAATGGCGCTAATAAACTCCGCGAAATTGTGCCCATCACATTCAAGAACATACCACCCGAATGCTTCCCACTTTGCACGCAATGACTCAAGGGGCATAACCACTTCAGTAGAGCCATCGATCTGGATCATATTCCGATCAATAACCCCGGTAAGGTTCGCTAGCTTATATTTACCAGCAAAGAGTGCTGATTCCCAGATAGCCCCCGCATCTTGTTCGCCATCAGACATGAGGCAGTAGGTTCGAAACGATTTGCCATCCATACGCGCAGCAAGCGCGATTCCAGCAGCTTGTCCAAGGCCGGACCCCAAAGGACCAGATGTCGTCTCCACACCGGGCAATCGCTCGCGCTCTGGGTGTCCTTGCAGACGCGAGCCAAAAGCTCGAAGTGTCATGAGCTCCTCTTTCGGAAAATAGCCGGCATGCGCCATCGCTGCGTAACGCACCGGCACGATGTGTCCATTGGAGAGGATGAGCCTGTCGCGCTCCGCCCACTCGGGATTCGCAGGGTCGTGGTTTAAGATATGAAAATAAAATGCGGTGAAGATATCCGCCATACCAAGCGGGCCTGCCGTGTGGCCACTCTTTGCCCTTTCAAGCATCGCGATAATAGACTGGCGAATATCATTCGCGATCACTTCAAGCTTTTTTATATCTTCATCGTGGAGATGCTTCATGCGCCGGTAATAATGTTCCAAAAAGCGTATGACCCAACAACGATCCACACAATATTTACAGACATGGATTGGTACGCCTTGTGCATCCAGTTATCAATCATAAGACCGATTCCTCCAGAAATGTTGAGAAAGACATAGGGAATGTCGCGAGCGGTCCATACGCCCACGTTATGCATCGCATATGCAAGCACCACAGCGATAACGCCGTACCATCCAAATGCCTCTACAAATGCGCGATATCTTCGAAACATTATTGAGAAATAAGAGCAGCGACTGCGCGAACGTGCTCCACGAGCGCGTTCGTGTAGCCAAACTCATTGTCATACCACGAGTACACAGTGCATAGGTCTCCATCAACTACGTTGGTAAGCGTGAGGTCTGCGATAGCCGCATGAGGATCGCCAACAATGTCAGTCGATACAATCGGGTCCGCATTCACGCGGAATATACCCTTCCACTCATCACGCTTCGCAGCCGCGCTAAGAAGCTCGTTAATTTCCTCAACGCTTGTTTTACGCTTTGCGAGAAACGTAATACTTGAAAGAGACCCGGTAATAGTTGGCACGCGCATAGCCACGCCATCAAAGCGATCTACCAGCTCTGGCACTGCGCGCGTCACCGCAATGGCCGCCCCTGTGCTTGAAGGTACGATATTCACTGCCGCCGCTCGCCCACGACGCACATCGCCACCCTTCACAGGGCCGTCAATCAGACTCTGTGTCGCAGTGTATCCATGCACCGTAGAAAGAAATGCCTTCTGGATTCCTATGCCATCCTGAAGAATGCGAATGATGGGGGCTGCAGAATTTGTAGTACATGAACCATTAGAGGAAATGGTGCATGTTTGGAGCGCATCTGCGTTGATACCCATAAGCACCGTGCGCGCACTCTCTGAATCTGCGTCCTTCGCAGGCGCAGTAAGTACAACGCGCTGAGCTCCGGCATCAATGTGTACTTTTGCTTTTTCGTAGCTCTCAAAAATTCCGGTTGCCTCGACGACAAGGTCAACGCCCATGTCGTCCCAAGGAAGTTTTGCTGGGTCTTTTTCACAAATAAGCTGATAGGCTACGTCATCAACGATTAAAAATGTTTGTGAACCACTTTTCTGAACCGATACCGGCTTATCAAAGCGTCCATAGGTAGAGTCGTACCGCAAAAGATATGCGAGCGCCTCTGGGTCTCCAAGATCATTGATCGCCACGATGTTAAGCTCGCGATGAAGACGTGCAAGCTTAAAAAATGCTCGGCCAATACGACCAAATCCGTTAATTGCGACGGTTGCCATGCCTTCACTATACCAGCTCTCTCACTCCCGCGAACGTACGTCTGTGTATATGACAAGGGCCATGCTTTTTTAAAGCAGCGAGATGTGCTGAAGTACCGTATCCTTTGTGAGCTTCAAATCCATACTCAGGCCATTTTTTCGCCATGCGCTCCATAAGCTCATCACGAAATACTTTCGCAAGAATAGAAGCACACGCAATCGCATAGACGTTCCTATCCCCTCCGACAATTGCCTCCTGAGCACACGGCAGATCTGGAACGGTATGGCTACCATCAAGAAGCACCATGCTCTTGTGGGACGTGAGTACCGATACCACTGCACCGCGCATCGCCATGTCAGTTGCGCGAAGAATATTCACGCGATCAATTGTAGCCGAGCTTTCCTCTACAATAGCAATGGATACTCCGGGAAGCTTTCGAAGTTCTTCGGCAATGCGGGTGCGTTGACGAGGCGAGAGCAGCTTAGAATCACGGACCCCCGCCAATGGAGAGGCGAGAGATTCTGCGGAGCACGAAAAAGCGCACACTACGACGGGCCCCGCGAGACAACCTCTCCCCACCTCATCAACACCAATAACACGCTCGTAACCAGAGGCGCATAGTATTAGTTCCCGCTCTGTGGTGGGAGTTATCATGGTCTCACGCGCTCATAGAGCGAATACTGCCCGCTTTGCACAATGAGTCGAAATGCCTTTTGGAATACGTCATCGCGCGCACCAAAATCATTACGCGCCGCATCATCCACAAGCACATATCTCGCTGGGTATTGTGCATCGAGCTGCGGTGCGCCTCTAACCGGATCATAGAAAAAGTTTCGCACCAACGATTCACGGTAACCATACGGAAGGCTACGCGTCCACAGCCAGCCAGGGTATCCAACAAATACAGACTTGCCCGTGAGTGCGGGTATCGGGTTTGTATGAGTCGTCGATGCAATAATGGGCTCACGTGGCAACGCCTCTCGAATGAAGGTGGCAATGTTTTGTGCATGAGCATCAAAGATAACGGGGAGACGCTCTGCGGGCATACTCAGGCGCGGAATGACATCAATGACCCCAGAAAACACAGAAGCCCCTACGAAAAGCACAGCCCCAATGCCTGCAAGTGCGCGCAACTTCATGCGCGCACCCACGTATAAAATTCCGCACATGATTGCAAGTTGCATATATACAAGAATTTTATTGTTGTCATAATCCCAAGGCTGGAAACGAATTGTCTGCGCAACGACAAAGAAAACCCAGGCAGTTACAACCAAAATGCCCGCATACGGAAAACGCGCGCGAACACTGCGTAGTAGATAGGCCACGGACAGAGAGATAAGCGCGAGAAACGGAACGCCCAAGTTCGTCCATAAAAAATGGAGATATGCCATTGAAAACACACTAGGCGCGTGCCCCGGCTCTGGCTTAAAACTACCAATAGTAGGCTCGACCATCCATCCGAGGCGCATTGCTGAAAATGCCCCATCGCTCCCAAGTGGCTTTCCGCTCATGAGAAACCACAACTGTGGTATAGCAAGCACGAGTGCAAGCACCCCTACTTTTAGAAATGCTCGCCACCACCACATGCCACGAAACATCCCCCAAAGTGTCACCGAGACAAGCGCCAAACCACCAGCGACAAATGAGTGTGTATGAAACATGGGAAGTATGCCGAGAACAATACCCCCCGCATACATAAGAGCACGCGAATGACGCGCAGCGCCCTCCCACAGCAAGACACACATCAATAAAACACCTACGAGCCCGGGAAAGAATGTCCGCTGGTGCACCAATACTAAGCCCAGCGGCGCCCCAAAGGCGATATTTTGTTCTGGCCACTGCGCATCCCAGCGGTTAACCGTCGAGATGTTGTTTTCGATAAGATGCTGTTTAAATTCGCTCCACGAAAATTCGTTTTGGATAGCGTCCCGCGCTACCGACCATCCGCCCCACCCACCACCAAGAAGCACCAGTATGGTTAGGGCCGGTGCCCACAACACACTACCAGTCACCATGCGCCCTACAGCAAACAAAAGCGCATGCGCCAAAAGCACGCAGATCACGATCGGCATGAGAAAAGAAAAGTGCCACGCCCCCGTTACGCGCAACAAAAGACCGCTCACAGCATTAATTCCGAAAGGATACGCAATGCGTGTTCCCGCAAAAATAGGCTCTTCAAGATCTCCCCATTGTCCAAAGGCGAAGCGAGAAACTTGCGTCAAATGGAGCGGGATATCACCGTATCCCGAATACGTGGTGCGCATTGCGCCCGAGTCATCGATAACAAACGTATCAAGAATAATGACAATATGCACCCAGCACAAAAGCGCGGCCAGAGCGAGCGAAAAGACGAGCCTCCAGTGTATTTTGAGCTGCACAGCATAGCGCCTCACCAAGTCCATGGAACTATGGTATACTGCCCGTGCACTGAACGCTAGGGACGAGCGGCAGAGCTCCTGACGCCAGACCCGCGTTGTGCGCACACACTATGGATCCAAAGCAAAAGAACATCTTGTTCTGGCTCGGTTCGGCAGTTCTTGTGGCGCTCACGCTGTTCCTTTTGGTAAGCACCAATCAGGCAGCCAACACCGCAGCAACCACAAACACTATTTCGTTCTCTGGCCAAGGCAAGGTAGTCGCCAAACCAGACATCGCACTCCTTGATCTCTCTATTCTTACGGAAGCAGAGACGTCAAAGGCGGCACAGAATGAGAACTCGAATCGCTCGAAGCGTCTCGTTGAGTTCCTGAAAAAGGAAGGCATCGAAGACAAAGACATTAAGACAACGGGATATAACATCTACCCGCAGTACACATATCCCCAGTATGAGAAGGCTCGCATCACTGGATACCAGGTCAACCAAATGATTCAGGTCCGCGTCCGCAACCTTGATGCGGTTGATACCATTCTTGATGGCGTTGTTTCTGCTGGCGCAAACCAGATCAACAACTTCCAACTGACCGTAGATGATTCTGAAGAGCTTCTCGCTGACGCGCGTGATGAAGCAATCGCGGATGCAAAAGAGAAAGCTCGCGCACTGGAACGCCAGCTTGGCGTAAAACTCGGTCGCATCGTGAACTTCTCTGAAAGCGGTGCTGGAATGCCAGTGCCGATGTATAAAGATGCTATGTCGGAACGTGCCTACGGCATGGGTGGTGGTGGTCCAGCAATCCCGGGCGGAGAGAATGAAATCTCCGTAAACGTTCAGATCACGTATCAAATCAAGTAGCTGGTAGTGTTAGAAAAGAAAAAGGGCACCTCGGTGGGGTGCCCTTTTTGCGAGACCGGCTAGAGGCGCAGGCTGTCCTTGGTGCGCTCGGAACGCAAGCGCTCCGAATATCGCTCGCGCTCACTTTGAAGGGCGAAGATTCCGCCCTCCTTTGCATTGTGGAACGCCATCTCGCCCTCCATGCGAGCGACGATGCGCTGTGCAGCATCATCAGAAAACTCGGGACCCTCCTGAAGAACCGTGCGCGTTCCAGCGAGCATGCGATGGATATCAATTCTTAGTGCGGGACATTCAACTGCAGCAAGACCTTCTTCACACATCAAGAACAGGTAGCCGAGACTGCTAAGATCCTGATCATACCCCGCGAAAACCAAACGATGGTTATTGGGGAGATCGATCTCAAGGGCAAGCACCTTCTGCATGTACCTGGTGGTGCCCTTGCACGGGTCGTAGCTACTAGCTTCGTACTCGAACCGAACCAACCTCGTCTTCGCCATGTCTATTGCTCCTTAAAAGGACTGGCGGGATGGTACGCCTCTGGTGCGAGGGCGTCAAGATCCCTAAAGAAAAAGGGCACCTCGGTGGGGTGCCCTTTTGCACAGAGCGCTAGAACGGTACGTCGCCGCGAAGATATTCCTCCCGCTCCTCGTCCAAGACTCGAAGCGCAGTAAGCTTGGAGTCAAGAAAGCGTCGCCTGTCCCTCATGCGAGCGGCCAAACAGATAGCTGCATCGTCTGAGAAATCGCGACACTTCCACAGTACTTCGCACTTCCCAGCGAGGATACGCTCCACCTTTGGGCGAAGGTTAGGATCTTCGAGAGCTTCGATCTCATCCCCGCGCATCAGGAACATGTATCCGGGCTGGCCCACATCCTGAGCGCGACCTGCTAAGATCACGCGGGAACCGTCGAGAAGTTCGATCTCCAGCCCGGTCATCATTTCGATGTGCGTACGTCGACCCTTGCACTGGTCGAAGCTTTCTTCTTCGAACGTAAACTGGACCAACCATGCCTTCGCCATGTCTATTGCTCCTTAAAAGGACTGGCGGGATGGTACGCCCATACGACAGCGGCGTCAATATGCTCGCGCAGTGGCTAGCACTTACACTTCCATATGCGTCTCTTTGCCGTGCGGGTGATCCGCAACATACCGCGTATGCGCTTTCATGATGAGGTCTTTCACGTGATGTGGATGAGGCACTTGTTCAAAAAGGAATTTCTTGTCTGCCGCCGCTGTCTGAATTTCTACATCGCCGTAATCTAAGAGGGTTGGCATGCCACCTTTTACCGATACGGAGATATCTTGGATCTTTCCGAGGTTTAGTTCGGCATGCGTACGACGGAAGAGCCCGAATTGCTGGCTATCAATAACGCGGTGGTCTGTTACGATCCATACATCAAGCAAGTACATGGTGATGCGGTAGAATAACCCGTACCACCAAACGAGCGCATAGAGTGCACCGGCGGCGATGGCAACCGATCGCAGTCCCAGCGTGGTAAGAAGATCGCCCAAGAGCGCCCACAGAAACGGCGGCGCAAGCGCGAGGAACGCCATCCCCACAAAACGAACGAGCAGAACAAACGGATGCCGACGCAATACAATCTTCGTCACTTCATATGACTTCTGGCCCTCAAAAGAATTTTCAGAATGGGTGAGTGCGTCGAGTGTCTTCATGGTGTAAGAATATCAGGAAGAGGGAAGCGGGGAGTGAGCGCGTCGGCGGCAATAGCAAGATGCACATTCTGTAGCGCTGCAATTGCAATCATAAACAACAAAAGCGCACCAATAAAAAGCGTCAGTGACGCAATTTTGGGTGCAACACCAATGCCAAAGCGAATGAGGTGGTATAGGAGTGCAAACACGCCAATCCAAAACACTGTAAACACTCCCGCACTTATCAACAGCCCCCACGGGATGCGCTCTGCTATAGCTGAGAAGTCTGCCATCCCCTGCATTGTACCATGGGCAAGAAACAAGAACACCCCGCGCATGTGCGCGGGGTGTTCAGTTCCCTTCCCCATTCATACTCGCCCACCAGTCATGACTGACATTCAGATCAGACAGTCATTGATCTCCGATTTCGCCGTCGGACCCGGCAGAGACCATGCACAGAATCTGTCTATCGACAAACAAACTGTGCATACCCTCTATCGACACCTTTGGTTTTCTATCCCGAACCCACCGAAGTGAATTGCTTGAATAGAAAGGAGGTGATCCAAGAGCAGCTTCCGCTACCCTTGCCTTGTTACGACTTACTCCCTGTTATCGATCCTACCATGGCCCCACATGAAAGTATGGGTCTTCAGGTATTACCGACTCCCTTGAGTTGACGGGCAGTGAGTGCAAAACTCGAGAACGTATTCACCGCGGCGTGCTGATCCGCGATTACTAGCGATTCCGGCTTCAAGGAGGCAAGTTGCAGCCTCCTATCCGAACTGGGGACGCCTTTGATGGGATTAGCTCCGTCTTGCGACTTGGCGACCCATTGTAACGTCCATTGTATCATGCGTGTAGCCCAAGGCATCAAAGGGCCACGCTGACTTGACGTCATCCCCACCTTCCTCTCCGTTACCGAAGCAGTCTCGTGTGACACTTGTAACACACGATAGGGGTTGCGCTCGTTAATCCACTTAAGGATACCTCTCACGAGACGAGCTGACGACAGCCGTGCAGCACCTGTCTAGCACCCTCGAAGGCCTCTCTGTTTCCAGAGCATGCAGCTAGATGTCAAGCCTTGGTGAGGTTTTTCGCTCTGTGTCGAATTGAACCACATGATCCACCGCTTGTGCGAGTTCCCGCCTATTCCTTTGAGTTTTAATCTTGCGATCGTACTTCCCAGGCGACACACTTAACGCGTTAGCTTCGCCACTGGAAGGGTCGATGCTCCCAATAGCTAGTGTGCATAGTTTAGGGCGTGGACTACAAGGGTATCTAATCCTTTTTGATCCCCACGCTTTCGCGATTGACTGTCAGCAAGACGCCAGTACGCTGCCTTCGCTTTTGGTGTTCCGTGCAATATCAGTGGATTTCACCCCTACACTGCACGTTCCGCGTACCTCTCATCTGCTCAAGCTATACCGTTTCCGATGCGATTCTCCAGTTGAGCCGGAGGCTTTAACATCAGACTAATATAACCAGCTGCTCGCGCTTTACGCCCAGTAATTCCGGATAACGCTCGGGGTCTCTGTATTACCGCTGCTGCTGGCACAGAGTTAGCAACCCCTTATTCTCGTGGTACCGTCAAAATTCTTCCCACGCAAAAGCAGTTTACATCCCGAGGGACTTCTTCCTGCACGCGGCGTCGCTCGATCAGGCTTTCGCCCATTGTCGAATATTCTCGACTGCTGCCACCCGTAGGTGTACGGACCGTGTCTCAGTTCCGTCGTTGAAGGTCGCGCTCTCACGCCTCCTACCCGTCATAGCCTTGGTGGGCCGTTACCCCGCCAACTAGCTGATAGGACCTAGGCCGCTCCCCAAGCGTCTTGCGACTTTACTCTTGCGAGGCCATCGAGAATTAGCGGATCTTTCGACCCGTTATGCTCGACTCGGGGGTACGTACCAAGGTGATACTAACTCGTTCGCCACTAGCCATGATCTTGATGTAATCGCAAACATGGCCCGTTCGACTTGCATGCCTTATCCACGCCGCCAGCGTTCATCCTGAGCCAGGATCAAACTCTCTTCAAATTTAATAGACTGGTGTGCGAGTATGAATTGGGAAAGTGCAACACCTGAATAGATAGTTCAGGGGCCCGAGCAGTATACCCTAGTGGCATTGCGCCCGTCAAGAGCTCTTTTTGCCCCTTTTTCGCCACTCCGCGACCTTAGCGTGATTGCCGGAAAGCAGCACTTTTGGCACGCGCCAACGCGTACCCTTTTTGGGCTCAAAAATCTCAGGCTTTGTGTACTGTGCGTGATCTTCTTTTGTCTGGCTCTCGGGGTCATGCATGAAGCCTGGAAGGAGACGCGCCACGGCCTCAATAACCGTCATCGCAGGGACTTCCCCACCGTTCAAAACATAGGGGCCAATAGAGACAACCGCGTCCGCGACGTGGTCAGCGATACGCTCATCGATGCCTTCGTAGCGTCCACAAATGAGAATAAGCTGATCAACCTTCGCCCACTTTTGAGCATACTTTTGTGAGAACTGTTCTCCTCGTGGGCTAAAGAGAATAACCTTCCGTTTTGGCTTCGCGACCTTCGTAATTTTCTTTTTCAATAGTTCTTGAACAGCCGCATAGATCGGCTCTACTTTCATCACAAGACCGGGGCCACCACCATAGGGCTTGCCGTCAACAGTTTGGTGTCGGTCGTGCGTCCAGTCACGCAGATAGTGAGTCTGTATAGTTAACAATGGCTTTCCCGATGCTTGCGATCGGGACCCCGACCCTTTCACGCGTCGAGGCTTTTGCGCCTTCGCTAAAAGGGATTCACTAAGGAATCCTGAGAAAAGGTCTGGGAAAATAGTAATAATATCAATACGCATATCGTATAAAGAAGTGCGCCGCCCACCCATGGGATAGACGGCGCGAAGGAATTATCTACTACGGCGAGCGCCGTAATGGGGTCGTGGCCGTGGCGTCTTTCTTGGTCGCCGGCGGCCCTCCCACACCATCTGGCGCACGGCGTCGGCAAGAGTGAGGGGCGGCTGTAGAGCCGCTTGAAGCTCCGCCACCACGCTCCTCAGGAGCAGATCGTCGAGGCTTTCTGCCCCGCCCTCTCGGCGCCGTCTACAGCGTGGCCGGCGCTTATTCATGCTAGTTCTCCAGCATGGGCGCCTTGGAGATCTCGAGGAACGTTGGGCTCGCATCGTATGGCCACTCCTTGACCTCCACCTCGAGCCCCGCCTCAGCAAGCTCTTGGCGAAGCACCTCGAGGACGAAAACCTTCACGCACGAGGCGTCCGGAATGAATACGGAGGCCGGCTCCCCTTCCCGAATCCCATCGCATTCGAGAAAGACAGTCGCAACTTCCGCGAACATCTGACGGAGCATTTCTTGCTCCTCACGAGTCATCTTCATGCTCATGTGCTGCCTCCCATCACTCCCATGGAGTGAACGTCTTATTATGCAATAAAAAACGGCATCTTGCAAGATGCCGCTGTTTGTATCCCCTATGCCTACATGCCCAGCTCACTCACTACCGCATCAACGTCTTTTGAGGCTCCGGCCATCTTCCCGCCATCTGGCTCTTCAATGCGCAAATTTACACGAGCTTCATGACGCATACCAACAATCCGCGCAAGCGTTCGGATTGCCTTCGCTGTTGCGCCGCTGCGACCGATAAGGAGGCCCATGTCATCACGGTGCACTTTGACTGAAATCAAAACCCCCAATTCATCAACGGTACGAGTAACCCGCACCTCTTCAGGCTTACTCACGATCGATTGCACAACATATGCTACAAAATCACGGTCGGCTTCCTGCGCCATAGAGAGAAAAGAATGGCAATATGCGTGCGCCGGTCATGTCATGCCCACGCGCAAACACGTACCATCATGCTATCGCCCACCAGTATAGAGATTCGCCCGCTGGCGTCAACGTGCCACAATACTTACCATGCGCTTCGGTATAACAATGACCTTCTGTACTTGCGCACCGCCAAGCGCACGCACCACACCATCTGCCGCTAGCGCCAGCGCCTTCAATGCTTCTTCTGAAGCGTCTGGAGCAACTTCGATAGTCGCACGCACCTTGCCATTTATTTGAACAGGGATGGTAATCAGCTGCGAATCCAGCAGCGACGCATCAAACGCTGGCCACGATTCTTGGTGTACTGATTCGCTATGCCCACACGCACCATGCCATACTTCTTCAGCAAGGTGCGGCGCGAACGGTGCGAGAAGTCGAGCAAAGTGTTCTCGTTGTGCAACGGTAAGCGTTGTCTTCGCGCCATCAACTACGTTCATAAATTTCATGAACTCACTTACACAGGTATTTAGAGAAAGGAGCTCAACATCTCTACTCACATTCCGCGTTGCCTCATGCAATGCGCGCTCTACGTCAGGAGATGCTTCGCCTGCTGGCTCTTGAGAAAACAACGTCCAGATACGCGAAAGCAGCCTATGCACTCCAACAATACCACGTGGATCCCACGGACCGCCCTGCTCGTAGGGCGCCATAAAGGCAAGATACATACGCACCGTGTCAGCGCCATATTGCGCTACTTCTTTATCGGGATCGATAACGTTGCCGCGAGACTTTGACATTTTCTGCCCATCAGGACCAAGCACCCATCCGCGATTTACACGCTTCAAGAACGGCTCCTCAAACGCAATATAGCCGAGGTCATAGAGCACCTTAGCAAAGAAGCGAGAGTACAAAAGATGCATCGTATTGTGATCAGACCCGCCAAGGTATATGGGCACCGGAAGCCACTGTGCCATTTTCTCTTTACTCGCAAACTCCTTAGCATTGTGCGGATCCGTATAACGAAGGTAGTACCACGAAGAGTCTACAAACGTATCCATAGTGTCTGTTTCACGCTGCGCATTCGCACCGCACTTCGGGCACGGGACCGAAAGCCACTCAGTCGCTTTTGCGAGCGGACTACGCCCATCGTCTGCAGGCTTAAAATCACGAAGGGGTGGCAGCTCTACAGGTAGCTGATCATCGGGAACAGGAACGTAACCACATGTCGCGCAGTGAATGATTGGAATGGGTACGCCCCAATAGCGCTGGCGAGAGAGCACCCAATCGCGAAGCTTGAAAGTTGTTTTGACATGTCCGGCACTCTTCGCAATAAGCTGGTCTATTACTTCCTGCGCATCACGTAGTGGAGCGTCGCTGATCGGAAGGTCAAAAGCAAGGGCGAATGCACGATCCCGCTCATCGTGTGCGGGCACCGCCATGATAGCTCCCGTGCCATAATTACCGAGCACATAGTCTGCAACCCACACTGGAATACTTTCTCCAGAGAGTGGATGTGTTGCGAAGATACCCAGAGCGACACCCGTCTTCTCCTTTGCGCCCTCAAGACGTTCGAGCTCTCGCTTAGAGCGACTCTCAGTAATATATGCGCGCACTGCATCACTCGCCTGCCATCCGACATCAATCCATTTCTGCGCAAGCTCTGGTGAAACTACTAGAAAGGTTACACCGAATAAAGTGTCGGGTCGCGTAGTAAATACGTCAACAGAATGCTTTCCGTCTTCTTGGCCAGAAATTCCCGACAGCGGGAATGTGATGATCGCGCCCTCTGATTTACCGATCCAATGCTCTTGAGCAGTGCGCGCCGTGTTTGGCCAATCAAGGCCATCAAGCCCAGAGATGAGCCTATCAGCATACGCAGTCGTTTTCATCATCCACTGCTCTAGAGAGCGTTGCTGCACCGCGGTACCGCATCGCTCACAGTGGCCATCGACAACCTGCTCATTCGCGAGTACCGTTTGATCCTTTGGACACCAGTTTACGGTCGTCTTTGCGCGGTATGCGAGACCTTTTTCATACATGCGTAGGAACATCCATTGCGTCCAGCGGTAGTATTCCGGATCTATGGTTGAAACAGTGCGCGAGAAATCAAACATCGCCCCCATGCTATGGAGTTGATTTGTCATGTACGCAATGTTTTGTTTCGTCCACTCTCCTGGGTGAATGTCGCGCTGCAGTGCAGCGTTCTCTGCAGGCAAGCCAAACGCATCAAATCCCATAGGGTACAACACATTAAAGCCCTTCATCCTCCAGTAGCGCGCGTACATATCGGGAAGCGCAAATGCATACCAGTGGCCAATGTGTAAATTGCCGGAAGGATATGGGAACTCTACAAGCACCATCTTGTTCGCACGGCCCTCGATATGGTCTGGCGTTGTATACGCCTCCGTTTCCGCCCACACTTTCTGCCACTTTTTTTCAATATCGTTCGGCTGATATGAGGTCATAGGTGTATGCGCACTATACCAAAACGGAAGGAATAGTGAACAGCTTTTCTGCATTCCGCGTTGTCTGTTCTGCAACACGCTCAAAAGAGGTGCGGCGCAAGCGCGCGAGCTGCTCTGCAACAAACCGCACAAATGCCGGCTCATTGCGTTCACCGCGATGTGGTTCAGGCGTTAAGTAGGGCGAGTCGGTTTCAAGCACGATATACTCAAGAGGAATTTCCATAGCCGTATCGTCATACTGTCGCGCAAAGGTAATAATGCCGTTGAGGCCAATCATGAAGCCGAGATTAATGTACGCCTTTGCGTCTGCATACGTGCCCGTAAAACTATGAACCACCCCCCTCACCTTCCCTACAAACTCGGAAGACGCGAGAAGTGCGCGCATATCAGCGTGCGCATTTTTATGTGCTCCATCTCTGCAGTGAATAATCAGCGATTTACCCGAATCACGGGCAAGCGATAACTGTTGCACTAACCGCTCATACTGTACTCGCTGTTGTGCGGCGTCCGGCGTGCGATAATAATCGAGCCCAACCTCTCCAACAGCAACAACGCGTGGCGAAGCCAGAAGTTCAGCATAGACACGTTGATCATACACCTCAGCAAGGTTGTCGTTAGGATGAAGACCCACCGAAGCCCAAACATGATCATGTGCCGCCGCAAGCTCAATTGCAGCCTGTGAAGAATCCAAATCAACGCCAACGCACACCATGCGCACTCCATCTTCTTTTGCGCGTGCAAGTACCTCGTCGCGATCGCGATCAAAGTTCTTCATCTGCGGATGTGCGTGGGTATCGAACAGGTATTGCATAATGTAAGGAAAAGCGTACCATACCGCACCAAGGAGGCGCTAGTGTTCAAAGCAACCTGTCAAAGCATCGCCGATGCGTGGTGGTGGTTCTTGCCGCTCACGCCGATCGTCGTCGGCATGCTGTTCGGCTCGGTAGCCATCGGCCTAGCCTGCTACTTCGCTCTCGGCTTCTGGTTCCTGCACCGATACGAGACGTGGGGGCGCGAAGACCTTGCCCTGCTCTGTGGTTTTTCGCGGGCAAACTGGAAGAACAAGTGGGAACGCGTCACCGTGACGGGAGCCATGTGGCTCACGCTCGTGATCTGGCCGCTCGGCTACTACGTCCACAAAAGCGGGGTCGCGGACAAACAGCTCAGCGACACCGAGGGCGATTAAGCATCGCCCGCTGGAGGCGAGGGAACAACCCCTCGCCTTTTTCTATGCGCAACTCCGTACCAGGAATAAGCTCCTTCGTTGACTCAATACCGAACAATGCAAAGATGTTTTGCGCAGTCTCTGGCATCAATGGCTGAAGGAGCCACGCAATGTGCGCAACCATACCAATCATGTGCAAAAGAATGTCGCGTTGACGCTCTCCGGCTTCAAGAGCCCACGGCTTTTCTTCATTAATGTATTGGTTCACTGTAGCGATCTTTTTCCATACGTCGGCGACAGCATCATGTAAGCGGAACTCTTGAAATGCGGCGTGATAATTTTCGTCAGCATGTACAAAATGCCAGTGCTCAGAGCGTCGCTCCCCCGCAAGGTCCCACATAAATGAATCTCCGATTTTAGTCTGAGCCAAAACCGCGGTGCGTTGTACAAGATTTCCCAACCCGTTTGCAAGATCGCCTGCATAGCGTGCCTTTAGTTTTTCGAAAGAAAAATCACCGTCCTCGCCGGAAGGTATCTCGCGCAATAAAAAGTAGCGCACGACATCAGTGCGATACTGCTCTACAGCAGCATAGGGATCAATACCGTTGCCCAGTGATTTAGAAATCTTTTCTCCGTCAACAGTCACATATCCGTGCACTAAAATAGTTGAGGGCACGGGAAGGCCAGCAGAGAGAAGCATGGCGGGCCAGTAAATAGCGTGAAAGCGCGTGATCCCCTTGCCTACCAAGTGCACCCGCTGGTCATTCTCTAGCCAGTAGCGCTGGAACAACTCGGCATTATCCGCATATCCGAGTGCGGTAATATAGTTGGTAAGCGCATCAAACCAGACGTACATTTTTTGACTTGAATCTCCTGGCACATCGATGCCCCACCCTTTTGCGCGGGCGACACTCCGAGAAATACTAAAGTCTTCGAGCCCTTCACGAATGAATGAGAGCACCTCGTTCTTGCGGGTACTTGGCGTAATAGTAAGCGCGCCCGACTCGATAAGCTCGAGCAGTGCATTTTGGTAGTGAGAAAGTCTGAAAAAATAATTTTCTTCAGCAACGCGTTCTGGCGCTACTCTGTGCTCAGGACACAGCCCGTCAATAAGTTCTTTGGGGGTCTTAAATTCTTCGCACCCGACGCAATACAACCCATCGTATGTCTTCTTATAAATGTCTTCCTTTTTGCATGCCGCCCAAAGCTTTTGAGCACCGCGCACGTGACGCTCTTCCGTGGTACGGATAAAATCATCATTTGAAATATTAAGCACCCGCACATCTGAGAGGCCCTGGAACCGCTGGGCATGCTCATCTACAAATGCCTGCACTGAGACACCGGCCTTTTCCGCCGCTTGTACATTTTTGAGCGCATTCTCATCACTGCCATTTACCAAGCGCACGTCTTCGCCAAGCATGCGATGATATCGCGCAAGTGCGTCAGCTTGCACGAGTTCCAACGCAAAACCAATGTGGGGTTGGGCATTCACATATGGTATAGCTGTCGTAATGTAAAAGCGATTATTCTGCATCTTCTTCGGTTGGGTCTTCTTCTGACTCTTTATTCTTCCGCACACTTCGCTTCTCTGGAGCAACAACGACCACAAACTCTCCGCGTGGATCACCTCGAGAGAACTCGCGAATCACCTCTTCGATAGTGCCTCGCACAATAGTCTCAAACTGTTTCGTGAGTTCACGGGCCACTAGCAGTTGCCGCTCTCCTATGCGTGAAACATCGCGCAACGCTTCAAGCGTCTTTAAGATTCGATGCTTCGACTCGTAGAGTACCAATGTATCATGCATCTCTGCAAGAGAGCGGAAGAAGGTCTGACGGCCCTTTTTGTGTGGTGGGAAACCAAGGTATACGAAACGATCTGCAGGAAACCCGCTCACCGAAAGCGCAGCAACGGCTGCATTGGCACCCGGAATGGGAACGATGTGCGCGTCAGGAACCGCCTCACGGATAAACGCAATGAGCATGCCGCCCGGATCGTTAATCCCTGGAGTCCCTGCGTCAGAAACAAGCGCGACGCGCTGACCTCCACGGAGCGCATCAGCAACCTTCCGAAAAGCATGTGCGCTGCTGTGCTGATGGAAAGCAACGAGTGGCGTCTTAATGGCATGCCTCTCACACAGCACCCGGGTAGTGCGCGTATCTTCCGCAAAGATAACGTCTGCACTTGCGAGCGTATTGATTGCACGCAAGGTAATATCGTCAAGATTCCCTATCGGCGTTGCAACGATAAAAAGAGTTCCCATGTTATGCCGACTGCTGTCGGCGGAGCTCCTTACGGCGCGCAAGGTCATCAATCACCTCAACCACAACCGTCGCTACGGGCACGCCAAGGAGCGCCCCTGCAATTCCATAGAGTTTCGCACCGATCAATAATGCTAGAATAACCACGACCGGATTCATGCCGGTTGTTTTTCCTAACACGAGAGGAGCCAACACGTGACTTTCAATCTGCTGCACCAAGCCATAGAAAACGAATACCCACACACCAAGCATCGGATCCTGAAGAAACGCGAGGCCGATAGCGGGAATCGCCGCAAGGATGGGACCTGCAAATGGAACAATCTCTAGCGCCATAGCGAGGATGCCCAACAAGAGCGCAAACTTTACATTGAAGAGCTCGAGGCCCACATACACCAGCAAGCCAACAATAAGCGCAAGGAGCATTTGCCCCTGGAGCCAACGTCCGACTTTCACCTCCGCACGGTGCCATAGGTCAATGAGATAGTTCTCGTATTTTGTGGGAGTTACTGAACGAATGAACGCGTCAATACCATCCTTCATGATAGAGAAGTAAAATGAGATCACAATGGTAGCGACAAACGCAAAGAGACCACCGAAGATGCTGATCACAAAACTGATGCTCGATTGCGAAAATTGCTGTAAATAGCTACTAAAGATGGCGAGAATATTTTGTAGCTCGCTCACGAAGTCAAAATACCGCGGAGAACCATTTTGTACTGTATCGAGAGAAGATGTAACGCCCTCAAGAATGCGCGGGAACGCTGACGTGAGTTGTGCAAGATCTTGAGACAAGAAAGGGATCACGAGGGATGCTAAGAAGAGCAGGAGCCCAAAGACAATTACGTATAAGAGAAGTACGGCAAAGATACGCGGAATGCCCCGCCTCTCCATCGAAGACGCAAACGGAGAAATGCCCGAAGCGATAATAATCGCAAAGAGCACAATGGCGAAGATCTCCTTAAGCGCATAGAGCAAAAGCGCCCCGGCAGTCAGTGCCAGAGCGCGCATAATGCTCGCGGCAGAGATTTCAAGAGTAAGAGTATTATCGTTTGGCATACTGAATGATGAGCTCTTGTAATGACCCTTCGTTACTCTGTGGGCCAATGAGTGCGAGTGCAGCGCGTTCAGGAGCAAGAATTTCACGCATTGCAGCACGAACTTCTTCGCCAGTTACAGCCTTTAGTTTATCGAGTTCTTGCTCGGGCGTCAAAATAGAACCGTCAAGGAGCCACGACATAGCGTATGTATCGGCAACCGTGTCCGAGTGCTCAAGACCCAGCACAAGTGAGCCTTCCATATTATCTTTTGCGCGCTTGAGCTCTTCCTCAGAAACGCCACGCATTGCTATGTCGGCACATTGCTCAAGCATGACCGTCGCCGCTTCCTGCACCTTTTCAGCATTCACGCCAGCGCGCATCATGAGATATCCGCTATCCGTATACGTAGTATGTCGTGAGCCAACATAGTATGCGAGCCCTCGCTTCTCCCGAATTTCGGTAAAGAGACGCGAGCTCATACCACCACCAAGAATAGTGCTCGCAAGACCCATAGCATAGCGACGTTCGTCTTTTAAATCGATGCCGCGCAGGCCAAGAATAAAATGTGTCTGATCTGTGTCGCGATTTATGGCGCGCACAACTGGGCCAGCGTCTGCATGGCGCGTTGTAAGTTTCGTGGGCGCTGCGCTTTCTCGGACATGCACGAATGCTTTTGTGACACGAGCAACAACGTCTTCGTGACTCACATTCCCCGCCACTGCGATCACCGTGTTTGCTGCAACATAGTGTGAATGAAAATAATCAGCGACCTGATCGCGCGTGAGTGCAGCAACTGATTCTTTCGTCCCCGCAATGTCCCACCCTGCCGGCTGATCCCCATACATTGCGTCTTCAAACACATCAGCCACATGGCGCATAGGATTGTCTTTATCCATGTTGATCTCTTCAATCACCGGACCTTTTTCACGCTCAATCGCCGTCTCATCAAGAAGCGCGTTCTGAAAAATATCGAAAACAACATCAGTAATCACATCGAGCTTCGCGACGCTTGCTTTTGCGTAATAACCCGTGACTTCCTTGCTCGTAAATGCGTTGTAATCCGCACCAATGCCATCAAGCTCGCGCGCGATATCAAGCGGACCAGGGCGACGCTCTGTTCCCTTGAACATCATGTGTTCCAAGAAATGCGAAATTCCTCCGATTTCCTTTGCCTCGTATTTAGAACCCGTACCCACAAGCACGAGCACGGTTGCCGTCTGCGTGGCAGGCATGGGGATAGTGACAACGCGCAAACCTGAAGGAAACGTGTGGGTGGAATGGATAAGGTTCATAGTGTGGTGCCGGCGGGAGGGATCGAACCTCCGACCTAAGCGTTATGAATGCTTCGCTCTAACCACTGAGCTACGCCGGCAAAAGTATCAGCATCGTACACGATTTCCTTTGTTTTTTCAACGGAGCCGACTTGCCCTCCCCTCTTTTTGCTGGTATATTCACAGGGCACTTATATCGCGGGGTGGAGAAGTGGTATCTCGCCAGGCTCATAACCTGGAGGTCGCTGGTTCGAATCCAGCCCCCGCAACAAGCAAACGCTCAATAGAAAAAACAAATGGCCGTTTGCGCAGTGCCCCGAAGGGGTACAAGCGTAATGCGAGCGAAGGCGACGCAGTGCCCCGCGCCAGTAGGCGGCGGGTACAAGAAAAAAGGGCTCCGTAACTGCGGAGCCCTTTGCACTGCTACGACACTCGCCAAGGATACTGCTTCACGACCGAGACAATCCTCTTATCGAAGTCTGGAACCAGCGTTCGGAAGAAAGCGTACCGCTCTGGCACCTCCAGTGGGATAAGGATGAACTCCCCTTTTCGGAACGGTGAGTCACCGCCCGTCAAGAAGCGAGCTTCTTCAGCTTCGCAAGCAATACGAAGCTTTGCTTCTTCTTTAAGCTCTTCTGGAGTTGCCTGCTTCCCAGGATATGCCGCAAGCATGCGAGTGAAGTTTTGAAGCTCCACTAAAAGCGCCTGTTTCGAGATGAAGGCATCGAAGTTAGTGAGCACTGCAGGACTTGGCTTCGGCTCCCCTCCAAGGACATCAGCCTCCCAGTCAAGAAAGACAACACGAGATAGCTCAGGAATGTCTTGAGCGAGCTCTCGGATCATGTCCATATATTCTCGGAAGGGTTCTGCCGGCAAACGTCGTTCTTGCACATAGGAACGGTTGAACGTGACGAACCACGTCACCTCGATGCTGTTTTGAGTAAAGAGATTAAGGATACGTGGCATTTCTTTCTCAATAAGCTCACGCTCTGCGGGAAGTGGAATGAATCTGCCTCCCTGCTGAGCCTTCCGCCGCTCCAATCCTAGGGCGGTGCACCATTGAAGTAATACCTCGACTGGCTGTCCATTGAGAGCGCATGAATTTACATATTCATCCACCCAACCATCGACCCGCTTGTTGTTTTTGCGAACGCCCCGATTGAGAATCCGGAGCGTTTCCATTACGCGTTGCGTTTGTGGTAAGCGCACACATTTCTCCTTTCTGTTAAACTGTGACCAGAACTTCAAAAGCGCAGCTTTAACCAACCCAACGCGATAGCTGAGTTGGTTAACAATGCTCTTTTGTTGTTTCTTCTTTTTATAACTCATGGGTTCTGGACGGGACTTGCACCCGCAACCAATGCCTTCACAGGGCACCGCTCTTCTATTGAGCTACCAGAACCAGAACGGCGGGAGGAGAGATTATCTCCTCCCCGAGCCTAGTGCGGTCCCATGCCGCCCAGCGCTCGATGGTGTTGCTTGCGCATAGGCCTCCTTTCGCCTTAAAAACGCAAAAACTCCCATTCCTTTTGCACTATCCAAAAATTGAATAGCAAACAAAAGGAACGAGAGTCTTAACGACTGCCCGCGGTCCCATCCTTTATTCTTAGACGCCCTTTCGGTAAATCTAAGCACTCGATTTTGCGTTCACGAGGAGTGACCCCCGTCTAGTTTTTGCTGTATGGCTTTCTCACTAGCCGCTCGGAAGATGTGTTCGGAAAGAATTTGAGACCCAGCTCACACTGTCCTGGGCTCGCTTTTCTCTAGCTCAATCCTACTCTTTCTTCGTCAATGCGTTTGAATTAATATTTAATTGTTAATAAAGCGATTATACTCGCATTATAATAATACGTCAAGAGACGTATGCGGGTGAATCCAGCTCTACGAGACCAGTTAAAAAAGAGCCCCGCGATGTGCGGGGCATGAGGGTGTGCTTGAGTAGGATATTGGGTTTCCACGCTTAGGGCGGTATCTCACTGTCGGCTCAGCAAGCTCCGAAAAGTTTGCTTCAATGCCTCCCGCCTATACTGCGCACCGCGTATACTCTCCGCAATCCCCAACTAATGGGACTTGAACCCAAACGCCTCTCTACGACGAGGTGGCCGCCAGGCAATTGTTACTCAAGCACGCCACATCATATACGCTATTAATATTTTGTCAACAGAAGCTAAAACGGGGCACGTGCCCCGTTTTGGTTTCTGTGCTCGCAGATGGTTATTGCTGGATGAGGATTTTACCAACATTCTTTGCTGCACCACAATCAAGCACGACTGTCTGCGGCAACGTCTGGCTCTTCATCGGGAGGATCTTAAAGCCATACCCCTCCAAATAGTATGCTTGGCCATTGAGGGCAATCCAGCGCGCATCTCCTGAACGGTTATCAAACATCACATTCGTACCATTCAAAACCGTAATTGAATTTGGGCTCGCCTGGCACGTCACTCCAAATTGAATGCGCGATTTGCTGTACAAACGAAGCGCCTCTTCATACGAAATATTGCTCGAAGACGAAGGCGTTGTGCTCTTCGGCTTTGCAGCAACTTTTGGCGTTGCTTGTGCCGGCGCCGATGACGGCACTGGCGTTGCGTTCATCGCCTGACCAGGATTATTTGCATCGGGCGCTGTTACCGGACTATTTGACGTAACATTAAACACGACGAAGAGCACCACAAGGGCTCCGATACCATACCAAAGATATTTCATATTCGATTGCATGCTTAGTTAGATGGAAGCAACGAATGCGGACGCACATGCGCTCCCTCGGAGCGCGGTGCGGACATGGCGTGCGCACTACGTATAGAAAAAGTATAGCATGCACCCCCATGCCGTGGAGCACTCATGTGCATATCTCTACTGCGCTGCAGGAGTAGCCGGCTCCCCTGTGCCGACGAGAAAGCGGGCCGGCCACGGACGATAGACGGACGTAAACTCTTGCTTTTTTTCCGTTCCATCTGCATAGGTAATGAAATAGCTGGCAACTGCAGTGCCGCCAGGGTGCGGTGTTTCAGTTTGCTTCACAACGCCTTTTGGCAATGTGTCAGTATCTGTATAAATAGGCTCCCCTGCAGGGACTTCGGTGAGCGTTGTGGGGCCGACAATCTTACTCGACCGGCCGTCTGCGGTTCCATACAATTCAAACGTCACTCGATCCCCTTTCACAAAGCCATAAAGCAATATGGGGTGTGCAGTATCATTTTTAAATCGAAAATCGGGATACGGTTCGTAGATCGTTGCGTCAAGGCCGGGCCCGATATATTTTCCGTCACCATCATTTTCATAGTATGAAACACGGTAAGAGTGGTTGCGACGCGCCGTCACCGGCAGACCCGCATCCATCACTGCGCGAAAGAGTGTTGTCGAAACTTGGCATAGCCCTCCGCCAAATTCTGGGATTGTTTGATCGCCTCGAATCACCAGCTCAGGTAAGTAGCCCTGTGTATTATCAATGACGCCCAGCGTTTTGATCGTAGAGAACTCTTCACCAGGGCGCACGATAACGCCACTCAAAAACTTCGTTCCATTCTTTATATTCCCCACGCGATTTGATGGGCTCCCCTTAAAGCTAGTTGTAGCGCCTCCAATGCGCTCAGTAATACCGAAAGCAGGATCGAGCTCATTTTCTTGTGGCCTTGTTACTTTGAGTGGCACATCAATAGCTGCACGCGCTGACGACCCCGTGGCGCGAGCGTCGAGTTCGGCAAGGATAGCACGCACGAGGTCTTCCTCTTGAACAGCAAGGCCTGAACGAGGGGGCGTGAAGGACGTCACGCGGCCATCAGCAATTGTCAGCGCCGCATTTTGAGCTGGAATATTGGTGCGCCCAGCAACGTTGGTCACAAACGAACTCACCATACGATCGTTGATACCAGCAACTACGCGCGAGCCCTCATACTTCGTAACTAACCAAGAGGCGAGCTGTGTGCGAGTAATAAGGACATCTTCTGCATCTTGGATGCGCAGCGTCAATGGAGTCCGAATCAGGCGCTCAGCAGCGCTCTTGGCCTCAGCAGCGGTTACGGGGTCAGCAATCGGCGCATGCGGCGTACGTAGCGCAACAACTGGAGTAGCATCAAGCAGGTACAAGCGTGCACTGACATCAGAAAGCACTTGCTCTGCATTCATGCGCAACCCAGGCTCTGTATCTAAAAGAATAGAAATCCTGGTTCCCTGCACATGGAGACGCACGTCTTTTGCCGGCTGATCGACTACTTGTGAAACAAGGGCGATATCCTGCTCGAGCGCCCACGCATCCTGCGTCACGAGAGGGGCAATGATTCGAGGAGACGCAAGCGCACGTGCCCGATCCCAAAGGCGCTCATACCATGGGCCGCGGTGGCCGACACTCCATGCACGCGCGATGCTTGCCGCCTGATCTACGGCGAACGATTCAGTAGAGAGCATCACGCGCTCTTCGCGCTCATTATCGATGCGCAGCACCACGCCTTCCGCAAGGAGTGCTTCTACTCGATCGCGCACCACGCCTTCCGCCTCTCCCATGGTAAGGCCGCCGACAGGCAGCGAGCCAATGTGCGTTCCTGGTAAAAAGCGGTCTGAAAAAAGAGAAAGCAACACAAAGCCCGCGATCACGCCAAGGACCACAACGCCACCGCCCACAAAAAGGAAGATTCTTTTCATCATGATCGGATAGCTCCTAAATCTTGCAGGACACGTTCATACGCATTCAAAGCAGAGCGCATCTGAGCATATGATAACGTAAACCCAATATCGTGCGCGATCCGGTTACGAATTTTGTGCGCACCCCAAATGTCGTCGAGACCAGGAAGCTGTCCATCAGTGATACGCATAAGACGATCGCCAATTGAAGATCCTGGGAATCCAGCTCGTGCAAGCGCAAGATCAAGAAGCGTGTCCGCCTCCACAATAGCAAGCTTCCACTGCGCTTCTTGAGGTGACTCCATGTGACGCACAATCTCGTCCCACCGCGCCTGGAAAGGCCCTCCCTCTGCTGGTTCGGGAAGTGCGTCTGGAGTTGACGCTTCCGGCGTGGCAACTGCCTCACTGTTTAATAGAATCCATTTATACGCAATCCAGATAAGCACCGCCCCGAGAGCAACTGAAAGAATCATGCCAATGCCCTTCACTACAGAGAACGCAACAGAGAATGTATCGAATAAAAAACGTGCCTGTTCAAAAGCACTTGCTCTCGATGCAATCTCTGAAGTGAGCGCCGGAATATTTGCCGCGGGAAGACTCGCCGAAGCAATGTTCGCATACAGCTCTCCGACAATATCGTTCAGCAATCCCTCCGGTTGCATAGAGTTCTATTATACCGCACGTTCGAGCGCATACCCAATGCGCAACATTGTTTCTTCGTCAAACGCTTTACTAGTGATGTGAACGCCAACCGGCATACCGCTCTCACGTCCAACGCCATACGGCACAGAAAGCGCTGGAAGTCCGGCTAAATTTGCTGGGACCGTGTACATATCAGAGAGATACATCGCCAAAGGATCGTCGCTTTTTTCTCCGATGCGAAACGCCGTTGTTGGAGTTGTCGGGCCGACAATGACGTCAACGTTCTCGAAAGCACGATCATAGTCTTGCGAGATAAGAGCGCGAACGCGTTGTGCCTTCATATAATACGCATCAAAATACCCGGCGGAAAGCGCATACGTTCCCAGAATAATACGCCGCTTCGGCTCTGCGCCAAAACCACCACTTCGTGCACGCTCATACGCCTCTAACACAGTCTCAGCGCTCGTGTCCGAGAACCCATAACGCACACCGTCAAAGCGTGCAAGGTTCGCTGAAACCTCACACGGCATCACGACATAATACACGGCAAGCGCGAGTGGCGCATGTGGCAATGAGACATCGACAATCTGCGCACCCTGTGCGCGCAATGCCTCTATCGCCTGCTCTACATTTTCACGCACCTCAGGAGCAAGGCCGTCTCCGAAGTGCTCCTGCACCACACCAACGCGAAGACCTGAAATATCTTCAAGCATCTTCTCTGTATATGCGGGAACTGGACGCTCTACTGTTGTAGCGTCATATGGGTCATGCCCAGCAATTACTTCGAGTATATGCGCAGCATCAGCCACATTGCGAGTGAGCGGCCCTATCTGATCCAAAGACGACCCCATAGCTATTGCGCCGTGGCGTGACACGCGTCCATACGTTGGCTTAAGGCCAACAATTCCACAGAATGCCGCTGGCTGGCGGATTGATCCGCCAGTGTCAGTGCCAAGCGCCGCCACGCACAACCCCGCAGCAACCGCAGCTGCAGAACCACCAGAAGATCCTCCCGGCACGCGTGAAGTATCGAGTGGATTTTTCACTACACCAAACGCAGAATTTTCTGTCGATGAACCCATTGCGAATTCATCTAAGTTTGTTTTTCCAAAGATAGTCGCGCCCGCCGCGAGAAGTTTTTCAACGACCGTTGCGTGATATGTGGCAATATATCCCTCAAGAATACGGGAGCCGGCAGTGCACGCCTCGCCACGCACTAAAATGTTGTCCTTCACCGCAATCGGGGCGCCGGCCAGTAGCCCCTGAGTATGTGCAGGCATCACAGTAGCGTCTGAAATGAATGCATTCAGATCCGCTCGGGCCTCCCGTGCAGCGCGATATTCAGCAAGGAGCCTTTCAAGGCCCTCCGTAAGCTGTGCTTCTTTAAATGTAGTAAGCGTGTGCTGCATGTATTATTTTTTCTTTCGTAACACTGTATGCACGCGCACAAAGGCCTCATCGTGACGCGGCGCTGAGTCCACGAGTGAGCTGCTGGCAATCGACACGCCGTCATCTGCGCGCCACGCATTGCGTAAACCCGTCGTTTGTAAGAGCGGCTCGATTCCCTCTGTGGGAACCGCGGCAAGTTGGTCAATGTACGCCAAAATCGCATCGCAATCTTTGGCGAGCTTCTCTTTCTCTTCTGGCGCCAGCGAGAGTCGCGCGAGGCGAGCTACGTGATTAATATCAATACGCTCTGACATATTGCCTAGCCTATCAGGAAGTCTCCGGCATCACAATGGTGCGCCCGCACGTTGTAATAGCTCAAGGAACGCATCTTCGGAAAGTACTGCAACGCCAAGACGCTGCGCATCCGCAAGTTTCGACCCGGGATCCGCACCGGCAACAACATACGAAGTCGCGCGAGAAACAGCGCTCGCAACCTTTCCTCCCGACGCACGAATATGAGCAGTTATAACATCGCGAGAAGCTCGAGAAAGCGTCCCCGTAAGAACAAAGGTAAGGCCGGAAAGTTTGCTAGCATCGGGTGCGTTTTTATATTGTTCGACATGCACACCTTTTGCGAAAAGTCGCTCCAATAGTCTTACGTGAGCTGCGTCGCTAAACCACGCGACAATACTCTCGCCAACAATCGGGCCCACATCAGGAACACGCTCGAGCTCTTCGCGTGGCGCTTGCTGGAGACGATCAAGAGACTCAAATGTGCGAGCAAGCACACGCGCACTCTCTTCTCCAACATGAGGGATCCCGAGAGCAACAATAAAGCGCTCCAGTGAAATACGCTTGCGCTTCTGGATAGCTGATACCACATTGTGCGCAGACACCTCTGCGAAACGATCGAGGTTCAAAAGATCAGCTTCAGTGAGCGCAAAGAGATCTGCCGCGTCCCCCACAAGGCCCGCGTCCATAAGCTGGTCGATGATTTTAGGGCCAACGCCTTCGATATGAAAGGCGCGTCGGGACACAAAATGATAAAGTCGCTCACGCTGCTGCGCTGGACACTCACGATTCGGACACCGAAACGCGACGAATCCATCTTCTCGTATGAGCGGCGTCGCACACACAGGGCACTTTTTTGGCATCACAAATTGACGCTCTTCTCCTGTTCGCAATTCGTGTAGCACCTGCATGACATCAGGGATCACGTCACCTGCGCGCCCAACCACTACCGTATCGCCAATACGTACGCCAAGACGCTCAATCTCATCGATATTATGGAGAGTCGCACGCGATACCATTGTGCCGCCAATACGCACAGGACGTAATATGGCAACGGGCGTCATGACGCCAGTGCGACCAACTTGCACAACAATATCTTCAACAACAGTCTGCGCATTACGAGGCGCGAATTTAAAGGCGACCCCGCCCCGCGGCGCCTTCCCAATAATCCCCGCCTCATTATAGAGGGCGAGATCGTTGAGTGACACCACAATCCCATCGATCTCATAGGGAAGGCGCTCTCGCTCTCTCTCCCACCGCTCCCAAAACTCAATAACTGCATCGAGCGATTGAGCAATAGTACCGTGCGGATTCACTTTGAGCCCGCACGCCGTCAAGGCGTCATATTGAGCCTTGCGGGTTGGGTAACGTAAAGCGCCCCCCTCCCCCTCTTCAACAATGCCATATGCGAAAAAGTTTAGCCTACGCGCCGCGGTCACCAACGGGTCAAGTTGTCGGATAGAACCGGCAGCAAGGTTCCGGGGATTTGCGTACACCTTTTGTCCATTGCTCTCTTGTTCTCTATTAATGCGCTCTAATTCCTCTTTTGTGACAAAAGCTTCGCCACGAATAGCTAGCTCGCCCACATGTGCGCCTTCGAGCCGCAGTGGGATCGCTTCAATAGTACGTACATTTTGCGTAACATCTTCGCCCACAAATCCATCGCCCCGCGTTGACGCCTGGACTAATACCCCATCGCGGTATACCAACTCGATAGCGAGGCCATCCATTTTGAGATCACAATAAAACTCTGCAGGAATCTCGCGCTTGAGGTGAGAAGAAAGTCGTTCAAACCAGCTCCTCATTTCATCCGGAGAAAAAACGTCGTTCAATGAGTTCATCCTGCTTCGTGACGCGGGACGCACCACTTTTTTAAAGCCATCATGCACACCGCCGGCAACACGTTGAGTTGGTGAATCAAGGGTTACGAGTTCAGGATACTGTTGCTCCAGATCAAAAAGCTCTTTTTTAAGAGAATCGAGTACCTCATCAGAAAGCTCCTGCCTATCCTCAACATGGTAAAGATAGCGGTGTCGATTGATCGCCTCACGAAGCTTTGCGATTCGCTGCTCTATGGCTCGAGAAACCATGTTTTTACACTATCACACCAAACACTACTGACCAAGCTCAAGGGCGCGACCCGTGCCACGGTATATGCCCTGCGCACGAAATGCAGCCGCCCCCTGATTTTCACAGCTTGTTAACGCAATTCCAGTAGCAATATCGATGAGCTCATAGGAGAGGTCTGGATCTGTAAACACAAGGTCAGCCGCCCCACGACGCGCTTCATATAAACAAAATTCTGCAGCGCTGTCCGCACCAAAAAGCGCAATTACCGCTTCCGTAGCCTGCGCGGCAGAGCGCTGACTTACCGCAAACCCACCCAGCGACGCGAGGACGATGGTCATCATCACCGCAAGCAAGAGCACTGTAAATATAATAATAGAACCCCTCTGATTATTCTGTTTCATAGTCTCGAAGAGAAACGGTCGTTTGAACGTTCAGCTCTTTCTGTTCGGAAACCCTCTCGCTATCATACACCGCATTTATGAGAATGGTGACGCGCGTCTGCTCGCCATCAAGACCGGCGTGGCGCACACAGAAAGAAAGGTCCTGAATCAGTACTTCACCTGCGGTGATGTGTCCTGAAACGCCATCGACCGTACGTTCGATCGCGACGCCATCGTGACGATAAATGACCGCACCCAAGATTGGATGTACGAGAGTGAGCTGAGAGAGCGCACACGATGCGTCTTCTTGATCAGCGCTAATACTACTCATTCTGATATCGCGGGCCATAAGCTCAAGTGCATATTGCACACTCTCCTGCACGCGCTGTGCCGCAGCACCGCTCTTCACCACCGTGAGCGCCTTACCGAAAACTCCCTGAGACGCAATAACCACAACGGAAAAAACAAAAATAGCTACAACCGTCTCAACAAGTGTAAACCCGTTTTTATTTTTAGTACCAGTCATAGATATGAGATTCAACTACGATACTCCGAGTCCTTCCACGCTCTTCCCACACAACCTCACTTTGTACGAGAAATTCGAAAGCACTTTCGGCCGATATGCGGATCGTGCGCACAAAAGGCGTTGCAACACCATCGGAATACGAATAGATCCCCGATGCGTTGACGAGCAATGGCTGGCTAGTTGCCGCTGCTAACGTATCCTCATTCCATGCGATTTCCCAATCTCCTGCAGTAACACGGGTACCAAACGCACTACCAGCAAACCAATCAGCATCTCGTAAGGCGCGCACAATCTCTGCGCCCTCTTGTGCAAGTTGCGATGCAATTAGGCTATTGCGAATGCTGTCCGATGATCGAGAAGAGGCCGTCGCAACGAGAAGCGCGGGCAAGATGCCCATAGTTAAAAGAAAAAGCGCGACAAGCGATTCAAGCAATGAAAAACCATTGGGACGAGGGAGTGTCATTGGCATTTCCAGCAATACCCTGGCCACGGACAAAAATCATTGCCGCACCACTGCTTACTCACGCACGTTCCAGAACACTCATCATTACACTGGTCAAGTGCATCAGCGTCATACCATCCCATTTCCGCACACGTCATTGGCTCCGGCGTTGGGGTTGGTGTTGGTGTGGGAGTTGGAGTCGGCGTTGGGGTTGGTGTTGGTGCCGCAGAAACCGAAATCGCTGCGCTTGACCCCATGATATCTCCGTCAGCAACACTATTATTGATATAAAATAGCGCCCAATATGTCCCAGCGGTGGTAGGAACAGGTATCGTGATAGAGCTCGGGCCAGACACAGTAGACCCGGGAATCGACTGTGAGCTATTCAGGTAGCGCCACGTGCGGAGGCCTGCACTAGTATTCACCCACGTTTGTCCGTAGGGCACGATAGCAATCCAATCAGACGCATACCCGGAAAAATAAAAACGTTGCCAGGAAACCTGAATAGATGAGCCCCCTGTCGTACTCGCTGGGGCGGAAAGAGTTGCAAATGGTGTTGGTGTCGGCGTTGGGGTGGGGGTCGGAGTGGGTGTTGGTGTCGGCGTTGGGGTGGGGGTCGGAGTGGGTGTTGGTGTCGGCGTTGGGGTGGGGGGTGGGCCAGATGATAGCGGCGTGGCGCAACTTGCATCAGCGCGGATAAGATCGACTTTCCCGGTTGCGAATATACATACACGCTGACACTGCTCCGCAGAAGCATCACAGTCTGTATCCGTCGGCCCAATAACAACATCCATGGGAGCCTGGTCCGCTCCAATAGTATTATCGAGGGCCGCAGTGCCGCTTGGTGGCTCGAAGAAAACATCTCCTACCGCGGTTTTAAATGAAAGAGTTGGATCAAGAAGCGAAAATTCTTCAATGATCGCGTCAGTTCCTTCTTCATAATTTCTATTCTCGTTTGCGCACACCACACTCCCTGCATCGGGTCCTGCGTAAAGCGCATATGTTGTTTCCGTTGTTACGGTGACACCAAAACCACAACGAAACGCATTTTCGTATTGAGTCCCGGAAAGCGCACGCGATTGTGTTGAGCGCACATCGGTGACAAATCGTTCGGCGGCTTTTCGCGTCACAACCGTCGTTTTATTGAAACGGGTAACTACACCGGTTGTGACAACGCCGGTAATTGCGATGACAACGAGAATCTCAATGAGTGTAAAGCCGAGCGAACGACGAAAATTATTCATCAAGTGAAACGCTCACCATGTCGCCGGGACGAATAGGCACCGCGTGAGCTTTACTCACGTCAACGGCTTGCGTGTTGCGCATTATTTTTACCGGCACCGCTACCTGAGCTGATCGCGTTGCAATACCATCGAGTGCCATAATGCGCATGCCGCGTCCCTCATCGATAGCGAAGCGAAGCGTAATATTCCCAGCCATTGCAGCGGCATTCAAGGCATCGACAAGCGTCATGCCCCGAACAACATCTCCCTCAAATACTCGCGTTCCCTGCGGTAACGCAAATGCAACCTGTGCGGTGCCCTGATCGCCGCCCCCCGAAACGATAAGAGCGCCCAGAAACACTGCGACGATGAGCAGCTGCACGAACATGCTGGGGGGACGCACTTCATCGGCGCGCGTTCGCGCTACAAGCTCTGCAGTTGCAGCCTTACTAGAAAAGTCGTTCCAGTGATCGTACATAAGAAGGAAAAAGAATTACAATACTCGCACCAGCACACAAAAATGTTCCGAGCGGAATAGCGGTCTGAAGCGTTGCCCGCCTTGTTATAACAAGTACGAGCGCCCATGCCGCCGCAAGCCACACGCCACCAACAATTGCTAAAAATCCAAGCGGGTATCCAAGAAGCAATCCAATGCCTCCCGCTAGCTTTGCATCACCAAGACCAATCCATCGACCACGCGATACTCCATGTAGTATACCAAAAAAAGCTGCAAGCCCAGCCCCAGAAAGTAGATATTCTGGCAATGGATGCCCACTAGCAACGTGCCCCACTATTGCAACAGCAGCCACGCACCCCGTAAACACATCGGGAAGCCATAAGTATCTTGCATCAAGTCGCATGAGAGCAACAAAGAGAACCAGTGCACATGCATATGCAATGACGATTGGTTCAGCTGGCGGCCAGTAAGCGGAGGCCCAGAGCATCGCAAGACCGGCCATACCAGCCTCACCCCACACATATTCTGCAGAGAACTTCTGCTTGCACGTACGGCAGTGAAATTGAAGCCAAAGAGCACTCAGAATCGGGATAAGATCGTACCATGCGATGCGAGACCCGCACGCGACACAGTGAGAGCGTCCGGAAATCCACGACTCTCCCTTGCCCGTGCGCATAACGAGTACATTCACAAAACTTCCTAGAAACGCACCGCATATTCCGGCGAGGATCAGCGTCATAATATCCATAGAGTCATCATACCAAAAACAAAACGGCCCCGATATGGGCCGTTTTGTTTTTGTGCGTACAATTACTTCTGTCCGATGTCGTAGACACAGTCAATAGAAGACGAGTTTGTGCATGTTTCTGCTGCGCCATCTTCCGCCGCACCACTGCCAACAGTCCATGCTGGCGTTAAGACTTCCCTCGAATTGATGTCGGCATCACTATTTAACGCCCTATTATTGGACTCTAATTCAGCCCAAAGGTGGTACGCCGTTCGCTTACCAGCCGAACCGCCACGATACAGATAGTTATATTCCCCATCGGTTGAGGGGTCTATTGGGACCGTCGTCCCAGAGATGTAGTTGATAAGATCTGTATAGATATCGTCCGGATATCCACCCACTTGATCATTGTGGATCTCGATCGCCTGTGCGATTTGCGCAATATCACTTAAGCGCTTTGCATCACGTGCACGTCCGCGCGCACTTCCCAACTGAGTGAGTGCTGTTGTTGCCAAAATACCGATGATGGCAATGACCACCAGCAGCTCAATCAGTGTAAATCCTTGTTGTAATTTTTTTCGCATACTAGAAATGGTGTGGCGCGCCGTGTGTTCTCAAGAGACCGCCCGGTTCGCCACGATTATTGTTTATAACTACATTATAACTTCTGCCCCACATCATACACGCAGTCATTGTCAGCAGTTGTGCAAGCCTCGGTTATGGCGCTATCAGACGCATCGATAGTATCGCCGGTCCATTCGGTGAGGGTCTCTGAATCAATGTCCGCATCGCTCTCAAGAACTCGGGAGTACGCCTCCAGCTCAATCCAGAGATGATAGTAGCGGCGGGGGGCGCCTACGGACGTCGCGTAGTTGTATGGGTCTCCGGTCGCTGGATCCGTTGGTACCACATTGCCTGAAATATACGCATCGAGCGTACCTGCAGTAATGTCGGCGGGATATCCATCATCTTCACTATTATTATAAAACTCGATCACCTGCGCTATTTCACGTATGTCAGAAATGCGACGGGCATCGCGCGCTTTCGCGCGTGCAGATCCGAGCTGCGTCAGCCCAGTAGTTGCCAAAATACCAATGATGGCAATGACCACCAGCAACTCAACGAGCGTGAAGCCTCGAGCAAACCGAGAGCGGAGGTGGGAATGTTTCATATATCGCTGCATTGTATTATCGCGCTTACCGCACAGAGGCACAAGGGATATTATCAACAACACTATTGCGCAGTAAGGCTGTAGAGCGGTAAAAGAATTGCAGAAACCAACACTGCAACACCAAAACCAAGGAAAAGCATGAGCACAGGCTCCACAAGCGAAGAGATGGACTGCACGCTTGACTCAGATTCAGCACGATAAAACTTTGCCACATACGTAAGCATGCTATCGAGCTTACCAGTCTTCTCACCGATGGCGACCATGGAGCTCATGAGCGCAGGAATAAGCGTTGGATTTTCTGCAAGCGTAGTGGCAACACCTCCCCCGCCTCGAACCGTTTGCTCTACCTTGAGTAGTAAAGCTTCATAGGATTTGTTGCCAACAAGATCTGCAACAAGTTTAATAGCGTCCAAAATGCCCACACCTGACTTAATAAGCGTGGAAAAAATTTCTGCGATGCGAGACAGGTATACGTTACGGAAAATCTTTCCAAACCCAGGCACGCGCAGTTGGAGCGCGTCAAATTGTACGCGGCCCGTCGGCGTTTTTATATATCGCCAAAGACCAACCGCACCCAACACTAAGGCTACAAGAATATAGACGATGTACTCCGTCATGAAGTTTGAAGTGGCAATAAGAAGGCGCGTCTGGAGCGGGAGTTCAATGTTCCCCGCCTCTTCAAAGACAACGAGTAGCTGCGGGAGCACATAGGTCATCATAATAATAACGACAACAGCCATCGCAAAAATAATGAATGCAGGATATGCAAGGGCCCCTTTTAGTTTTGCCGTAAGGGCGTAGCTTCGCTCTAAGTAGTCAGCAAGATACTGAAGTGATTCCTGTAATTTACCGGAGATTTCTCCTGACTTTACCAATTTGACATAAAAAGGAGAGAAAAGACTCACATGAGCATTCATGGAGTCAGCAAGCCCTACGCCCGATTCAACGGAATCAGCTATGTCATTGATGATTTTCTGGAATGTTTTCTTTTCTGTCTGCTTTGCGAGCGTACGCAAGCCTTCGGCGAGCGGCATTTCCGCTTCAATGAGCGTTGCTAACTGGCGCGTAAAAATAACGATGTCCTTCTGCTTTGGCTTAGAAAAAAGAAGGCCGATATCAGAATAGACGAGAGGTTTTTTCGCTGATTGAATAGAAAGGAGGGTAAGCCCTTTATTATGCAGAGTATCAACTGCGATCCCCTCGTTTGGCGCGTCAACCACACCCTGCAACACGCGACCCGTTTGGTCTTTGGCTTGATAGAGAAATTCCATAATTATATGCGCAGCATTGACCTCAGGTTCTGTGGGTTTGTGGCGTAGAATTCAGCATTCTCAATACTCACCTCCTGCTTGCGCACTAAGTCGGCAAGCGATCGATCAAGCGAGATCATGCCCACATCTTGGCTTGTCTCAATAACCTGCTCTAATTGTTTAATCTTATTTTCTCGAATCATCGTGCGCACTGCGGTAGTGCCCATCATCACTTCAACGGCAGCGGCAAGCCCCCCTTGGATACGCGGCACGAGACGCTGTGACACAACTCCAGAAAGAATATTTGCGAGCTGAACGCGAATCTGCGGCTGTTGCTCCGGTGGGAAGCTGTCAATAATACGCTCCACTGTTTGGGGCGCACTGTTGGTGTGCAATGATGCGAACACTAAGCGGCCCGTCTCTGCGGCAGTGACCGCAGCGCTCATCGTTTCATAGTCGCGCATTTCACCAACCACAATCACATTGTTATCCTGACGAAATGTCCCGCGGAGCGCCTTATAGAATGAAAGGGTGTCCTGCTCCACCTCACGTTGGTCAATAATACTCTTCTCCGATTTATAAATAGCCTCAATCGGGTCTTCAATGGTGACAATTTTTTCCGCACGCTCTTGGTTGATCCGCTCAATCATGGCCGCGAGCGTCGTTGATTTGCCGTGTCCATTCGGCCCAACCACCAACACAAGACCTTGTGAAAGCTTCGTGAACACATTCAGTATCGGGGGCAACTTGAGCTCTTCAAGGGTCCGGATATTATCGGGGACAAAACGTAGCACGGCAGCGATATTCCCTTTGGTATAGTAGGCATTTACGCGAAAGCGAGCCTTATCTTCAAAACTAAATGAGAAGTCGAGCTCTCGATCCTTCTTAAAACGCTCCTTTCGCTCCGGTCCCATGAGAAGGTCGGCGAGACTTTCCAAAGTCTCTCGATCAAGGATCGGCTTATTAGTGAGCGGCATGAGACGACGATCAACGCGCACCACGGGATAGTACCCAGGTGAAAGGTGCAAATCGGACGCACCCTGTTGTGCGGTAATAGTGAGCAACTCTGCAAGAAATGCTTTTGGATCAATCATGATGAAGAATCGCCAACAAGCTCTAAGATGTCCTGAAGCGACGCCATGCCTTGGAGCACCTTGAGAATACCATCTTGATACATAGTAAGCATCCCCTGTCGCTCCGCTTCCTGACGAAGCGCAGCCTCGGAAAAGGTGCTGAGCACTAGCTTTTCGATTGCGGGGGTCATTTCGAGCACCTCATAAACACCGACACGGCCTTTGTATCCCTTCCCGCCACACTCCGGACACCCGCCAGGATTGATATTTGGCTTTTGGATTGTGTAACCGTCCTTCACCGCATATGTCTCTTGATACGCTCGCGGCATTTCTTGCACCGCTTTAGTAATCATTTCCTGCTCGGTTGCGTTCGCTTTTTCGGTGAGCGCACACGCTTTGCATAGTCTGCGCACCAACCGTTGCCCCACCACCACATTAAGGGTTGGCGGAATAAGATATTTCTCGATTCCCATATCAATGAGACGAGGAATGACTCCGATCGCATCATTCGTGTGCAGCGTTGAGAGCACGAGGTGGCCAGTGAGTGCGGCTTGTGTTGCAAGACCCGCCGTTTCATGGTCACGCACTTCACCGACCACTACGATATCCGGGTCTTGGCGCAAAATACTACGCAACCCGGTGGCAAACGTGTAGCCAATTTCTTCATGCACCTGAGACTGGTTTACTCCATCCAAAAAATATTCTACCGGATCTTCCAAGGTCACAATGTTTACATCTTCCGTGTTCAATCGTCGCAGCACCGCAGCAATCGTTGTTGATTTACCAGAGCCTGTAGGACCGGTGATAA
Source organism: Candidatus Paceibacterota bacterium (assembly GCA_030583765.1). Lineage (NCBI taxonomy): Bacteria > Bacillati > Minisyncoccota > Minisyncoccota bacterium. The sequence goes on along the minus strand of CP129474.1, from coordinate 446,966 downwards.
GGATGCTCCCGTATGGCTTTGCGATTGCACGCTCCAGCGCGGCGCGCGGTTCGTCTTGAAATCCCAACTGTTCCATGCCGACATCATTCCCGAATGGATCAAGAATACGCATCACAATTTTTTCACCATGTTTCGTGGGTAGCGTGGAAACACGATAATCGATCTTGCGGCTACCAACGCGAAGCGAGAATCGACCATCTTGACTGATGCGCGTTTCATCAATCTTGAGCTCGGAGAGAATTTTGACACGCGTGACAATTGCGGGGTGCAGCTGCCGCGGGAGTTGCAGTGTTTTCACCAACGCACCATCGATGCGATAGCGTACTCGTACGCGCTCTTCAAACGGCTCGATGTGAATATCCGAAGCACGAGACTCAACGGCATGTTTTAAAATAGCGCCAACAATCTTAATAACCGGAGATTCTGCGGTAATCTCTTCAAGCTGCAACGTACTCGCCTCTGCTTCTGCCTTCACTTCGGTAGCATCTTGTGCCAGCGCATCAAGCGCAAGTCCAACATCGCCACTCAATGTGCGATTATTCGCGAGAAGCTTTTCGAGCCCTTGGGCGGATACAATGTATTTTTCAAGGCGGAGCCCCTTTCCTACAGCAACGAATTTCAACGCCTCAAGGGCATCGATATCCTCTGGGTTTACCAATGCCACCTTCAGTGTAGTGTCATCCCGATCAAATGCGACAATGCGATAAAAAGCAGCAACATCTTCTGGGATAAGCGCAAGTGCGTCTGGGTTTGGCTGCAGCGTGCCTGCGTCGAGGCTCGGCAATTTATATAGCTTTGAACGAAGTGCGGTGAGATCCTTTTCTGAAATAATATTTTGCTCGACAAGCAAATCTGAAAGATCTTTCCGCTCCTGACGTGCGCGCGCGTCAAGCGCAAGCGCCGCATCCTCGGTAATGAGGTTTTGACGAACTAATTCTTGAATCAGGAGAATGGGGGTACGATTTGCCATACATGATTACTGCACGGGCGCGAACATGTTGAGACGACCTCCTGCTGGGATTGTTACTGTCGACTCACCGAACGACTGCAACGAAGTATATGTTGCGTTGCCGCGCAACAACCCAAATTGAAATCCGGGGCCATCAAGCTCTTTGAGTGTATCAGGTTTTTGGACAGTGTATGGAGGGATATCTACACCCTGACTCACCATGCCCGAAACAATGTATCCCGCAACGGCCCCCAAGAGCACAATCGCGCCGAGAATAATGTATATTTGTGATCCGGAAGATTGCTGTGTCATTGGTATGAAAAGAATTTACTTCTTCGTCGGCGTTTCTTCATCACGCTGCGCTTGTTCGGGTGCAACGTAAGCACTCGCGGAGATCGTCGTATCAATGATCGTCGTATCAATTGCACTTGGAGCAAAATCTATTGTTGAGACATCAATGATGCGACGATTCTTCTCTATAAACGAGAGGAGAGTTTTGATACTACTATACGAACCCTGCACACTCAGCGAAATACCCACTTGCTGGATCGTCACTGATGCCTGTGTGCCCTTCCCCCCTCCTGCGCCTGTCACTGAAATTGATTTTACCCCGACGCCAGAGTCGCGAGCCATTTGCTGCAACGCAGAAATAAGTTCGGGAATATTTTCTTCGGTGGGCAAAATCTCCTGCGTTGCGCGCTTAATATCACTCGCTGAGGTGTATGCCGCAAACAGATCCTCAAAATTCGCTTTTTGCTGAAGGCGTTTCTCTACAAAGCTCTCGCGCTCAGCTATAGCATCATCATGGGCGCCCAAGGTGCTCATGTGTGCGTATCCCAAGCCCCAACCCAACGCGACGCCAATGGCCGCAAGCGTCGCACCGATCATGTCTTTTGGCGCAGCGGGGAGATTCATAGCTGAGGAGAAACTGCGGGAGATGGCTTACCAGAAGGGCTCGGCCGAGGCGTTGGCGATGGTTGCTTCTTGAAAAATGCATCGCTATTCACTGAAAGCGATACGTCGAAATCAAGTCCGCCCGCATTGTTTGTTTGCATGCCGCCAAGCACCGCAGAGGTAACATGCTTATTTTTACGCAAGAACGTAGCAAGCTGTTGCGCGATCGTTGTGTAATCTGGAGCAAATCCCCTCACCGACACAGAGCCTTGCTGTGCTTGTATTGATAAGTTTTTTACTTGCACTTTAGAGTGGATAAGGCTCTCAAGAGCCGTTAAGCCTTGAGATACAAATATGTGATTGTCGAGAATGCTTCCCACGGGAGCAAGCTGCTTGCGAAACGCAATAATTGTTTGCTCATCTTTTACAATACGTGATTTTTCAATCTGCTCGATTTCTACGTTCAATGCTGCAATTTTTTCTTCCTTTGCCTTCACCTGTAGCCACGCGAACAGCGAAAACCCAATGCCCACAGCGAAAATAAGTACTCCAATAATGAGTACGGTGTATTCCCCCGGCGTTGCTACGTCGATTTTCTTGGTGCCGGGAAGTGTAGGTAGAAGTTGAATGCCGCCGCGGCCTGGCATAGGAAAGAGAGAGCGGAATGCTCCCTGTCGCTAGTATACCATTAGCTTTCTTCGCGCATGGCTAAACCTGTGGCTACCGCAAGCGTGTTTGAAAGCTCTTGAATCACCGGCGCCAACTGCTGTGGGTAGACAACCCGAGAGAACGCATTCCCCACAATAACATCGCGCGCGAGACGCTTTGTAAAATATGCAACAAAACCTGGCATATTTGCGAGCCCTCCGGTAACGACAACGCGGCCGATTTTTGTATTTTTAGACTCCTCATATCCGGCGATTGTTTTGCTTGCTTCAAATACAATGAGGTCGACAAGCGAAATTACTGAATCGCGAATAACATTGTCATCTCCCTCGCGCAAACCATACTGCATCTTCAATCCCTCTGCCTTCCCTTCACTGATGCTCAACGCGCGAGCAATGGATTTCGTAATTTCAAAACTCCCCACCTCATAGGAACGATTCACTCGTTCATATCCCTTATTCACGACAATAATAGTTGTGCCCCGCCCTCCGATATCAACGACCGCCGTGGGACTTAAATCGTTACCGAGTAGTCCACGGATAAGCCCCGTGTTCTGCAATTCGAGTGCAACAAGATTTAAACCAGCCGCTTGCATGATCGCCTGATAGCGAGCTGTTTCTTCGCGAGGTACGGCAGCAATAAAAATCTCGACGGTTGGTGGCGTAGTAGATCCTGGCGCCGCTTCATTCACGCCAATAATAGACCAATCCAACACCACCTCGCTTAATGGAATAGGAACATACTTACGCGCCTCAAAGGGAATCGCCTTTGCAAGATCGTCTTCCGAAAGATACGGCATTTCAATCACCGTCGTGAACAGTGAAAACGGTGGAATTGCGGCAACGGCATCTACGCTAGAGAACTTGCACTGCTCGATGAGTTGTTTAATCCCCTGCGTAAGGAATGCATCGCGCTCTTCGGGCGTTGTGCCTGTGCCCGTTTCGGGAAATGCGAAGATGCCATAGTTTAAAAGAGTAAAGCGCCCGTTATCCTTCCCAAGCTCGACAATTTTAATAGCATGTGTCCCGATATCGACACCGAGTTTTCCTTTTGACTGAAAAAGTTTGAACATGGTAACGTCACCTGTAGTATACCATGCCCTCCATCGCCCAGCTGTGCACCACCCTTGCCGATGCCATTTTCCCGCCGCGATGCGTCGCGTGTGACGCGCTCCCCTACGATCCCCGCGATCGCTACCTCTGTCGCGCGTGTGCCGGCCGCATTCCTGTGAGCGCATCCGGACAATGTATTGGCTGCGCTCGCGCCACACCACAAGGCGTAGCGTGTTCCTCGTGCGCTCCAGAATGGAATATTAGTGCGCTCTACGCCGCCACCCACTTTCAACACCCTGCCGTGCGCACCGCACTTCACGCATATAAGTATGGATGCATTGAAGACTTGCACCGCCCGCTCGGCCGCGTAGTGTTGCGCGCACTCAAGCGCATGTCGCGTACGCGCAATATCTTTTCCGAAAACCCCCTCATTGTTCCCGTGCCTCTCCACACGCGGCGCCTAAACTGGCGCGGGTTCAACCAAGCAGGGCGCATTGCAGAGATTATTGCGCACGCCACACAGCAGATCTACGCGCCGGCCACACTTATGCGCACCCACCACACTGAAACCCAAGTGCACCATTCGCGTACCGAGCGATTCTTATCAGTGCAGAATTTATTCTCATGCCCACACCCTTCGCTCGTAAAAGGAAAAAGTATTCTGCTCATTGATGACGTATGCACGACTGGCGCCACACTTGATGCGTGCGCCACAGCTTTACGCGCCGCAGGCGCTTCCTCTGTCTCCGCGCTCGTCATCGCGCGGGAGATATAACTTCAATTTTGGCGGAGAGGGTGGGGTTCGCCTTCGGTCTCTGACTCGCCGTCGCTCGTCATAGCCTCAGGGCCGGGCCTCGTGGTTGCATCTGGTGACGCAACATCACTCCGGCCGTTCGAATGCCGCCCCACTTTCCACACTAGATGCTTTTAAATATGCCTAAAGGCATGTTCAAAAGCATATGCGGAGAGGGTGGGATTCGAACCCACGAGGCTCTTGCGAGCCCGGCGGTTTAGTAAACCGCTGCTTTCAACCACTCAGCCACCTCTCCAATGCATGAAGGAACTATAGCAAAAGCGGCGGAAGGATTCACTAGAACACTAACAGAGACTGCCATTTGGCAGTCTCTGTTAGTGTGGCGGAGGCGGGAGGATTCGAACCTCCGAGGGGTTTTAACGCCCCTGCCTCTTTAGCAAAGAGGTACATTAGACCACTCTGACACGCCTCCATATATCCGCATCCTAGGGTCACACTATACTGGAATTATAGGCTTTACGCAACGAGTCATGCGCTATAGAAAGCGCGCCCCCATTTCGTAGGAAATGCGGGCGCGAGCTAGAACTTTTCCGAAAAGCGCAGAGCATCGTACGTTGCTCGCGTGACAAGCGTCAACATAGTGAATGCCATCCCTCGCCCACGAAAGCGAAGTGTTGTTTCGCGTGTGCTCGCCACGTGGCTCTTATCGAGCCCGAGTTCGGATCGCAAGCATTGCGGATTCTCGGCGTGTTGGCGCATGCGTGCATAAGTCATGTGAACGATCTCAGCACTCGCGCCATCGCGCACGACAGTGTATGTCCCATACCTCTCGGCGAAACGGAGCAGTGTCGTCGCATCACACACAACCAGTAGTCGCGTTCGGTGCGCAAGAAGCGTATCGAGCCGATGTGTCGTCTTTGCGCCGCGGAGAATGCGCTCATTGTGACGCAAGCCGTTCAGGTAGAACCACGTACACACCACACGATGCTGGAGCGGCCATCCGCCATCGGCGAACGCGCGAGCCTGGCACAAGAAGATTTTTGGCTTATCAAGGTGGTTGGTTGCCTTGACCTCGATCGCCCACTCATCCGCGAAGTTCCAGAGATCACCATCCCCAAGAGCCTTCGTGCGCGCAGGGTTTCCCCCGAACATCTTGCGCGTGGCGAATACGAAAAAACGACCGATCAACGCAGAGCGTTGTGCGTCAGTGTATACTGCAGGCACTGTTTCACCTCCTCCATATCGCATTAACAAAAGTGCATCGTGAGGTCAATGATTGCATCACGCTAAACATTGTGGTTCAATCCGCCCTATTGGCAGGAAAAGGAGGTGCCCGTGCCAATGCGCATAGTTGTAGATCGTGAACATGGTGCGCGGATCCTTACCACGCTCATGCGCGCGTTTCGAGAAAAGAGCTTCCCCTTCACTCTGAAGAAAGCTCTCCCGCCACAGATCCCTGAGAATCTGCCCCGAGGTGGGTTCGCAGACAATCGAGACCACGCCTGCTACCTCTTCGCATTATGTTTCTATATGCGAGGGGGTATCACAAGTGACAGGGCTGCACAGTCGTTGAGTCGCATCTACGAAGTGCGCCCGGAACTGGTTCGTCCCGAAGTCGTGAGTACTTGCGATCCGGTAGAGATTCGAGACATCCTCGCCCGTAACGGCCTGAACTTCAACAGTGAAGAGATTAGCTCGTTCTGGGTTGAGAACTTCCGACGGCTACGCGACCACTGGGACGCAGACCCGCGCACGCTCATGAACGGCGTTACCACCTTTGAAGAAGCGTGTCTGCGCATTCAAAACAAGAAGAAAAAGGCGCGCGCGTACGAGCCGCACCATCACGGGTTCCTTGGGTTCCAAGAAAAGATGGTCAGCATGCTGATCTACTTCTTGGTTGAAGCCGGGTTTGGAGATCCATTCACCTTCCCCGCGCCCATCGACTTCCATGTGCTCCGCGTCATGGTCGCACACGACATCGTGCGCATCATCGAGGGAGGCGAAAAGAATGGAAAACTCAACTACTTCCATCCGATCGTCCTCTCGGCACTGCGTGACTTCTTCTCGTGGTACGCCCACACACACGCCACAGATCCCGTTCACCTCTCCGAGGTTGTGTGGGGACTGTCCCGCGCAGTCTGCACACAACATCCCGGCAACACAACTGTGTACCGCGGAAAGGGCGGCGGAAGAAAAACAGAGCTCACCCCGCTCGCAGTCACGTGGGATGAAGCCCAAACCCGGGCATTCGAACGATCGTGTCGCACGTGTCCCGTGCAAGACACGTGCCGGTTCACTATCCCGGCTGCTCCGTACTACGTCCGCGGTGAGCTGATCATCCGCGGCCTCCGGGAGCACCCCGCGCAACGGAGCCTTTTCTAAACGGCTAATCGTGCCCACGCACGGTTAGCCGCCTTTTCTTTATGAGTTTCATTGTCAACGCCAAAAAAGCGTGGTATGGTGAGTCGCTCACTATGGCACCAGCATCTACACCAAACACACAAGCCGCACGCCCACCTATCGTGGTTGTACTTGGGCATGTGGATCATGGCAAAACAAAGCTTCTCGATACCATTCGTAAGACGCGCGTTGCTGAGCGCGAATCAGGAGGCATCACCCAGCATATTGGAGCCTACCAAGCCACCGCACGGAACCGTCTCATTACCTTTTTGGACACCCCCGGGCACGAGGCGTTCACCGCCATTCGCTCTCGTGGCGCACGTGTCGCCGATGTCGCCATCCTTGTGGTTGCTGCCGATGAAAGCGTCAAGCCACAAACGAAAGAAGCGATTTCTATCATTCAAGAGGCAGGAATTCCGTTTGTCGTTGCTATTAATAAGGTAGATCGCGAGGGCGCAAACCCTCAAAAGGTCAAACAAGACTTAGCCCAAGAGTCAGTGCTCGTAGAAGAATGGGGCGGCACCGTGCCCGCTGTAGAAATTTCCGCCAAGAACGGCACGGGCATTGATGAGCTACTCGACATGGTGCTGTTGGTAGCAGACCTCGCCGAACTCCCCGATGAACGAGCCGTTCCCGGCGAAGGCATTATTATTGAATCACACCTCGACAAGCGCCGAGGATTTGTAGCAACGGCGCTCGTCACGAAAGGTACCGTACACACTGGCGACTGGGTGTCGGTGGGCACTATGGTTGCAAAGATTCGCTCACTCGAAGACTTCACGGGCGCGTCTATGACCGAAGCGGTTCCCTCACAACCAATACTCATCACCGGCTGGAATGAGGCCCCTATTATTGGTCGTGAACTCCATGCGCGAGCCACAAAGGAAGAAGCGGAAGAAGCTCGCGATACCAACATAAACATTGCTCCCCTCTTCCAGTTTTTGAAAGAAGCGATGGCAGATACGCCAGCATATGAGAAAACGCTTCCCATCATTCTCCGCGCTGACGTTACGAGTTCTCTTGAGGCGCTTGAGAGTGCACTGCGCGCGATCCGCTCTACTCGCGTAGGTATTACGGTTTTAGATTACGGCGTTGGCTCTATCACCGATGCTGACGTGCGCACAGCACGTACAAGCCAAGCAGCAATTTTTGGATTTCGTGTAAGCGCTGGCGCATCCGTTGAAAAGCTCGCAGAACGAGAAAAAGTTTCGATTCACACGTTTGATATTATCTATGAATTGGTCAATGCCGTGCGAGAGGCAATGGCAGGACTTCTCGAACCCGAAACAATCGCAACCGCCCAAGGAAAGTTGCGCATTTTAGCAGTCTTTAAAAAAGAGGGGCGGTCATGTATTGTGGGTGGGCGCGTAACTTCAGGAAAGATGAGCCGCGGCACCCTCTTACGCGTTGGCGATGCATATGTTGGCAAGCTCACCCAGCTCCAGCATAATAAGGAAGATGCCGCAGATGTCCGCGAGGGGTTAGAAGCGGGTCTGCGCATTGATATCACCGGCGCACAACGCGAAATCGCTGAAGGAGACATTCTAGAGGCATACACTGAAGAGAAAGTTGCCCAAGCACTTTCATAACTCATCTCTGGCGCAGTGGCGAAGTGGTAACGCAGGAGTCTGCAAAACTCCCACGCGTGGGTTCGATTCCCACCTGCGCCTCATTCGTTTAGGTAGTCGCATCATTTTTTAAAACGCTTACCTGTGGTATAATAGCTTTATGCCAAGAGGACGCACGTGGAGCGACGCTAAACTTCGCACAGCCACACAACGGAGCAAAAGCATCCGTGAAGTTATTAGTCGCCTCAACCTCATCCCCGCCGGCGGGAACTACCAAAGCATTAAGGCGAGGCTAACAGCGCTACAAGTTCCCATAGATCATTTCACTGGATCTGCGTGGAATAAGGGTCTCCGAGGCATCGGGAAACCACGTAGAACACTAGAAGACATCCTTGTGCGTGGTAGCGCTTTCCAAAGTTTTAAGTTAAAAAAGCGTCTTTTCTTGGCAGGATTAAAACAGCCACAATGCGAGGAGTGCAGCTGGGCAAAAACTGCAAAAGATGGCAGAATACCAGTCGAGCTTGATCATATAAACGGCGACCACAGCGATAATAGGATTGAAAACTTACGCATTCTTTGCCCTAATTGTCATAGCCTTCAGGCAACGCATCGAGGAAAAAACAAAAGCAAAGTCCGGGTGGCGAAACTGGCAGACGCACGTCACTTAAAATGATGTGGCCGAAAGGCCGTGTGGGTTCGATTCCCACCCCGGGCACCACAAGCAAAAACCCGATGTATCGGGTTTTTGCTTGTCAGCACCGAGTGGCGCATACTAGAGTTCATGAAAGCCCTCGTCGTTCAACGGATAGGACGCAAGTTTCCGGAACTTGTAATCGTGGTTCGATTCCACGCGAGGGCACCAGTGGTGTGATATAATGCTTGAAAAACCTTTGGTTTTCGCCACCCGCCGTAATTGACTTTAAAAACATTTTATTGTAGAATACAAGCATATGCAAAAACTCACTCCATGGGCAGGAATCGGTGTCTTTTTTGCCATTTTCCTCTTTTCTGGGGCCCTTTCTGGCACACCTGTCACTGCTGCCGATGTCTGTGACGATGCGTCTCAACATCTTTTTGGACATTTCACCGCAACTGGTAGCGCCCAGGACCCACGTGCAATGGCGTGGATCGAGAACCGTTCTACATCATGCACATACACCATTGGCATTGCGTCATATCGCGTTAATCCAAATGGCGAACTCGCTAACCAAACGCTTCATGATGCAAAGACGTTTACTCTTGCACCGGGAGAAACCATTGGCTCAACCCGTCTGCAGGTAAGCGTCCCGACAACCTGCAAATACCAGCTAGATTTGTTCCAGGGCGAGCCGCTCACGCCTCCATTTTTCGGTGGACCAACAAGTGGGCACTATCTCGTAGCATCGATAGATAAATTTGAACACCCAAATTACTGTGGCGCCATCGCAACTCCCACTCCAACACCAACCCCCACACCAACCCCGACCCCAACGCCAACAGTTCTCCCTACCTCCCCTACGCTTTCAGCGCAATGCGTTGGTGGCACAAATCCACGCATTAACCTTACGTGGAATCTTGTTGCGAATCGCAATTCGAACGGAGTCATTAAAACCATCAACGGCGGCGAGGGATTTTTCATCACGCCAGGACCGGCATACAACAGCAACATCTACACCGACACCGCAGTTTCTCTCGGCAACACATACACCTACCGTGTAAAAGCTCACCCGCTCGTTTCTTCAAACACGGTCGCCGTTGCCGTAACCGCTCAAGCTTGTGGCGCAACCGTCACTCCCACACCAACCCCGACTCCAACGCCAACAGTTCTCTCATGCTCACCCACCACACAAACGGTTGTCGTGGGGCAGCTCGCGCAATTCTCTGCCTCAGGCGGAGCGAGCACTTATGTCTGGAACACGTATGATGGCACCCCAACATACGGAACCGGCTCAAACTTCGCCACAACGTTTAGTACTCCAGGCACACGCAATGTGTATCTTGTCAGTGGCACTCAAAGCGCTACCTGCGTTGTAACAGTGCAGCCCGCACAAAATCAAACTCTTACCTGCTCGCCAGCAAACCAAACAGTGTTTGTAGGACAGTTGGCACAATTTGTGGCAAGCGGTGGCACTGGCTCATATATCTGGAACGCATACGACGGCAACCCAAGTTTTGGCTCAAACGCGTCCTTCGCCACAACGTTTAGTACTCCAGGCACACGCAATGTGTACGTAGTGAGCGGCACCCAAAGCACAGCATGCTCAGTGAACGTACAGCCGACGCAGAACCAGACTCTTACCTGCTCGCCAGCGAACCAAACAGTTACTATCAACCAAAACGCCATCTTCTTCGCACAGGGTGGCAACGGAACATATTCATGGTTTGCGTATGATGGCAACCCAACAACTGGCAGCGGCTCAAACTTCACCTCTTCGTTCTCATATTCTGGCACACGCAATGTGCAGGTGGTAAGCGGAAACCAGACCGCAACGTGCTCCGTATACGTACAGCCGACGCAGAACCAATCTCTCTCCTGCTCACCGTCATATCAGAACGCTCAGAGCGGCCAAACGGTGTACTTTTACGCAAACGGTGGCACTGGCTCCTACTCATGGAACGCCTCGGGTGGCGATCCGAATTATGGCACGGGCTCGAGCTTCTCGACACGGTGGTATAGCTCATACGACACCACGAATATGGTGTATCTCTCGAGCGGAAACCAGACCGCAACGTGCTCCGTTCGCATTGGCAACAATAACTCATCCGCAAATATCTCCCTTACGAAACAGGTACGCAACATCTCGGATGGCACAAATGAGCAAGACGTCGTTGCCGCCGACCCGGGCGACTCACTGGAATACGTCATTCGCATTAATATTCATGGCGGCACATATGTCGAAAACTTGCGTCTCACCGATGCGTTGCCCCATCGCGCAACCTACGTTTCGGGAAGCACCACTATCGATGGCTCCTACACTGGCGACACACTCACGTCTTCCGGTCTCAACCTCGGATCCTATAGCTCGGGGCGCACGATCACAGTGCGATTCCGCGCAACTGTCGACAACGACTCTGCATTCTCAAGCGGCACAACCACGCTCGTCAACACTGCAACTGCAACTGCGAACAATACGGGGAGCGTCTCCGACACCGCTCTCGTGAATGTTTCACGAGGCTATGGCAACCCGGGCAACGGACAGATGTCTATTCAGAAAACTGGACGCAATATTTCGCGTGGACAGGTTACGGAGTCCTCATCTCTCGTCGTTGGATCAAATGAAACAATTGAATTTACACTCCGCGTTCGCAATACAACCAGCACGACGCTTTCAAACGTCGTGGTATGGGATACGCTTCCCGAAGGATTCACGTATCTCGGTGGCTCAACCGGTGTAAACAGTATTGCCGTTGGCGATGGCGTCACCAGCGGAGGTATCCAAATCGGCTCACTCGCACCAAATCAAGAGGCGAGCGTTCGCTTCTCGACGCGCACAAACACAGGGACCACATTCCCTTCTGGCACATATAACGTCATTAATGTTGGGTATGCGCGCGCAGATAATGCGTCCCAGGTTTCCGCGACGCTGCCCATCTCCCGTACGTCGATTGGTACTGTTGGAAAGGTTCCCACAGGACCAGCAGACACCGCCGTGCTCGCACTTGTTGGCAGTATGCTCGTCACCTACGGCCACATGCGCTATACTGGAGCTCAGCTACTTCGCCAGCGCGGGCGGTCACTAACGGCATAACGTTTGTGATGCACACTACACAGCGCCCGCGAGGGCGCTGTGTGTTATATGCCCCCACATCTCCACAACCATGCGCGTGCCATGAAAATTCGCTTTGCGGGCATTTTTACTTTTTCATTCATTATTATTTTTAGCCTCCTCAATATTCGCTTTGTGGGCGCAAACATTCGGTACTTCGTTGCTCCGGGCACTATTATCCGAGACGACTCTCTCGCTGGAATCCCGACGCTCTTTCCTCTCGCCGACGACATCGCCCAGCGTCCGCTCCCTCATAACGCCCGCCTCGTTATTGATCGGCTCGGCGTTGATGCTCCAATAGTCTTTAACGTTCCGCCACAGAACGATGATATCTATGAGCGCCTCGAAGACGGCGTTGTCCACTATGGTAATAGCGTGAAACCGGGACAAGACGGCATCGCAATCGTTTTAGGACACAGCTCAGCGTATCCGTGGTATCGTGGAGCATACGGCTCCGTGTTTGCCTTGCTCGGCAAGCTCCACCCAGGCGAGCGCTTCTATGTGCGATATGAAGACGGGAGAACGTTTGTATTTGAAATGAAAAAATCTATTGTCTTTAACCCGTTTGCCGATGATGCGCGCCTCACCGAGCTCGAGCAGACAAACACCCCCAGCCTTGTGCTCCTCAGTTGCTGGCCGGTTGGCACAAACTATCGTCGCATCGCGGTCTATGCAGAGCGCGTCTTTGAGTAAGATGTGGACAAAAATGCATGCAATCTCGCATGCACAGAGGTATACTGTGAGTAATGCAATCAGGGCGAGATTCTCTCGTTGAACTCTTTGGCGCCATAGCCTCGCGCATTGGCTTCTTTGTGCACGCACTGCATAGAGTAAGGTGGTTCACTATTAGTATCGCTACGCTCGCTATTGTTGCCGTCGCTTACGGTGGGACACTTCTGTCTATCCGTTTGTCTGAGTTCCGTGCAGCGCCTGGACCATTCGAGCAAAGTGGCTTTGAAGAATGTCCGGACGGCACCTACGCCGAGGTTGGTTCGTGCCCTACTGATCCATACAATTCCACAGGCAGCCAGAGCATCATTACCAACGCGGAAAACGTAGAGAATCCTGGATTATCCGGAAGTGGAGAAGCGTGTGAAGAAACCTATCGCTCATGCAATGGCGTAGGGAGGAAAGAATATGTTTTCCAGCACTACAGTAATTGCAATGGAGAAAATCTAGAGCCCGCATGTGAGTATGGTTGCTCGAACGGTGAATGCAACCCTCCATCACAGGCCCCAGGATCGTTTTCGTGGGATCTTTCGCGCTCAACAGATGAGTGTAGTTTTTCTAAATTTGGCGATCAGGAAAATACCGATCCCCTCTCTTCGTGTTCCAAAATTTTTGCAGGAGGCTTGTTGGACAACACTACTGGAAAAGAAGTAAACCTCAAATTCTATGCCGATCACGTACCGACTGCTGGGTGGAGTAGAAATAACAGCGAGCCTGGCACAACGTGGGCGCAAGGATTTGATCGTGGCGAAACGCACTTTGGCCAAGGAAAAAATCAGCAATGGCGCATCAGCTACGACACTGGCGCATATAACTGTGGCCGCATTGTGCAAGGCGCCGAATGGCTTATCGATGGCGAAGGTACTGGAGAGGGTTTTAATGTAGTGTTTAACTATGGCATATCCTGCAATCAGGCAACACCAACCCCAGCGCCTATAGCGACTCCGTTCCCAAGTACGTGTGCCGCGCTTCCCAACCCCAACCATCCCATTGATTTTGCATACTACTTTACCGATGGACGCTATGGGGATGTATATAACGAAGTCTCAAGCTTCACCAACACATATCACGCATGGGTACGACGTGGATATGAATCCCACTCTGAAGAAAGCGATGATGTCTGGATCCCAAAAATGGATGCGGCAGTGCGCCGAGCATTTGAGGACAATAAGAATATTTACCTTGCCCTCGGCATGGAGCGCGACCAGGTCACAGATACAACGATCAACCGTGTGCTCGACATGATGCGCCCCTACTGGAGCAAGGTGACCCGCATTGAGCTCGGAGACGAACCAAACTGGACACGAGCTCAAACAGAGCAGCGCATAAAAGACATTGAGGCAAAGTTGCGAGCGCGAAACCTTGCTCAGAGACCAGTGGGGGTCGTCTATACAGATGATCAGCTCATGCAACAAGACATGCTATTCTCTGACGGCCTCGATTGGGTCGGCATTGAGGCCTATATCGATCCGCCAGGTAGCAACACCTCGAGCACAAACGTGGGAGCCCTCTCCTCATTCCTTTCTCGCGCGAAACAACGCGTTCCAGCATCGAAAGACATAGTTATCGTCATGATGGCGTACGCGAGGAATGGTTCGTGGACAAATCTCACTACACTCAAAGACCTTCAGGCTCCGGCATACTATGCGGCTTATAACGACCGCCGCGTAAAAGCGATCACCATGTTCTCATATGGTCGTCCATCTGGTACGCGCGAACATGGAGACACGCTTCGCGCAGTGCATCGCGCCATCGGATATAAGATACTTGGCATCCCCTGCTCTGGCGCCACACCAACCCCAACGCGCACGCCCACTACAACACCGGCTCCCAGTGCAACACCTGGCCCACAAACGCTTGCCTGCGTACCCTCATCACGAGTTGTCGCACCGGGACAAGAGGTAATTTTCACCGCAACTGGAGGCACGGGAACGTATCAATGGAGCGCACCACGAGCGACCACGTCCGCCGGCACCGGGACAAGCTTTAGTACGCGCTACACCCTGAATACTCCTCGGCTCCTTTGTCCTATTTCGTCAGACACAATTCCGATTTTTAATGCACAGCTCCTAGGTCCGACATGCCTTGATCAACACACGGTGACTGTGCGCAGTGGCGCGGAGACAACTTCATGCCTCGTCCTTGTTGCCCCAGAACCGGTGCCAGTCTCTTCGTCACCGACCCCAATCATAAGCATCCAGCCAAGTAGCACGCCTGCATTCACACCAACACCCACCTCACAAATAACCCCGACTCCGACAGCGCCCGTGACCACAACGCCAAGCCCGTCGTCGCAAGCGACGCCTTCGCCAACACCAAGCCCAACGACACTTGTCAACATTCCCCCACAAATTCCGAGCGCACCCCTCGCGTGTACACCACTTAATCAAATTATTACTCGCGGACAAGCAGCAAATATATTCGCCACCGGAGGCACGGGGGCATACGCATGGTCAACATCCAACGGCATCCCTCGCACTGGCGGCGCATCTGTCTTCCGCACAACGCCAGACTCTCCAGGAACACATATAGTCACCGTTGTTAGCGGTGGAGTATCGCAGGCATGCAGTATTGTTGTACAAGAAACTCCCGCATCAGAAAACAATCAGACCCTTGCCTGTGAGCCGCTTTCTCAGTCTGTCTCAGTAGGAGATGATGCTCTCATTCGGGCTCGTGGCGGCAGCGGAACATATACATGGAGCTCTGGGGCGGGTACCCCTTCACAGGGTACGGGAGCATCGTTTACCACACGCTTTAGTGCCCCTGGATCCCGTTCCGTCACCGTCTCTGATGGAACGCGGTCGGCAGTGTGTGGCGTCACTGTGCGGCAAGCCACTGCTACATCACAAAACCCAACCACCCAAGCAGACAGCATCTCTCTCGCTATTGGATTCCGCGAACCAGAAGCTACGGGAGCATTCACGAACACCCTTTCCCGCACTCCTGGACAAAACGTTGCTATGCGCATCCTTGTGGAAACACAGTCTGTTAGTGCGCTTACAAATGCATCTCTAACACTTGCGCTACCAAGCACAGTATCCCTCGTACCAAATTCATTGCGCACATCTTCAGGGGCGGTCGACGGGCGCACCGTTCGTATTGGGAGCATCTCTGGAACGCGCACGATAGAAATTTCTGGGACCCTCTCCGTAGCAAATGAGTCCGCATTTGCAATCGGGACAACGGTCATTCCCATTACCGCATCCCTCACCAGCGACACACATGGCCGCATCGCCCACGCAGGAACACTTTCCATCTTCCGGGCCTCTCCACAGATAGGTAATTCGAATAATCAAGGCGGAGAAAACATCTCCCCAGGGATACCCGCCATCACTCTCTCGCTCAGTGGGCGTAATCTTTCGCGAGGAGCCACGCAACTCTCGCAAGAAACCCGCGCCATGCAAGGCGAAACACTCGAGCTCGCCCTTCTCGTGCGCGCAATACATACCACAAACAACGCAACTGCCACAATCACTCTTCCTGAATACCTCACGTTTGTACCTGGCACCCTCTCTATCAACGGTGTACAGGACGCTAACGCGGACATACGTCGCAATATTGCACTAGGATCGTTGCGAGCTGGCGACACGGTGAGTGTCCGATTCTCTACTAAAACGGAGCTGCGAGCAGGCATTGGGACACAGGCACTTGTCACTCGCGCAGCCGTAGAAGCAACCAACCTTTCCAGAGTTCAGGCGGAACACGCCACTATTCTCATGGGAGGGGGCCTGCGGGACGCAAGCGCCGTGTCAACGGGCATCGCCGAGTCACTTCTCATTGCCCTTGGAGGAGCATTTATTGTCGCTGGCACATGGCTTGGTATTACACGATTGCACAGATGGAAGACTGGAGAAGCTCGCGAGCTAGCCGCACAATCAACAACGTTCAATTTTGCAACCGCACCCCTAACGCTCGTACTCCTTGGCATTGCGTCTATTGCGATTACGCCGCCAGGAGATGTTGATTTCTCAGGATCTCAGGCAGCAAATGTGATAGAATGTAATATACAAAGCGATGGGTCAATAACATGCGCACTCCCTCCCGAGAACAAATAGTGCAGTGGGTCCAAATCCACGAACGCAAGGTCGCAGGACTCTTGATTTTCCTTGCAATAGGCATTGTCCTCGCGCTCGCGCTTTCTGGAGCTCCTGATGTTGCCGTCAATGTCGAACGCGGAAGCGCTTCAATCCCCGCCGACATTTCACTCTCTGACCTCATAGAACCCGTCCTATGCACGGTTACCTCTTTAGAAGAAGCGGGGGGCACTATTTCCGTTTCAGCAACAGCAAGTGGCGGAAATGGAACATTTACATGGCGCGCTTTCGGGGGAGCCCCAGCGTCTGGTTCGGGTAGCACTTTTAGCACATCCATCAATACTTCATTCCCTGGATATGGGCTGCTGCTTATCAGTGGAGATCCGGCGCAAGCTACGATACCCACGAGAACAGATGACTGTACGCTAACACCATGACTTTAAGCCCATCTATAAAAAAGGCTTTGG
This sequence comes from Candidatus Paceibacterota bacterium, assembly GCA_030583765.1. Lineage (NCBI taxonomy): Bacteria > Bacillati > Minisyncoccota > Minisyncoccota bacterium. The sequence continues at coordinate 429,707 of CP129474.1, read as the reverse complement.
GGTACATCGGTATTGCAAGCATCACCGCGCTTGCCGTTATTGCCGCCACTCAAATACCAGCAACACTGGATCGCTTCCAATCATCGGACGCTGCTGTATGTGATAAAAACCTTATTTTCTCACAGGGTAGCAAAGTAAATATCTCAGGTGGCTCAGCGTCTTCGCGAGTTCGCAATGATAACGATGTTGATTGCGTTATCACTTTAGTTTCCTATAGCATTTGGTCAGATCGTGGCGGAACGCCCCCACACTACACCGCACAGCAGACTATTTATGACGAAGATTCGCGGTCTGTTGCGCCAGGATCTTGGGTTGATCTCTCTGTTTCAATTGATGCATGCTACTCACAAGTTGATCTTATTTTTGGCCCAGCACCAGAGCCACCATCCTTCCATTCGAGTCAATTCTTGGGGGTTCAGTTCCGCGATGTTGGGGATGTAGACAACACTCAACTTTACTGTGATGAGCTATATGCACAGCCTACCCCCACACCGACTCCTACCCCCACACCGACTCCTACCCCCACACCGACTCCTACCACACTTACCTGCGTTCCCGCATTACAAGTTGTTACTCCAGGAAATGGAAATAATCAGGCATTTATTGGCGCAATCGGCGGGAGTGGGACATATACGTGGACAGCTCCGGGAGGTAGTCTAAGCAGCACAAGCGGCGCGCTTGTTGGTGTGCAGTATCCTAATGTTGCCGGCGGAGCAATCTTTGATGTAACCGTTGCAAGCGATGGCCAGTCCGCCACATGTCAGGTCGTCCTCGCATTTGAAGACTTTGCCTGCGTTGCTCCTGTTGGCCCGTTCTTCCCCGGAGTCCCGATAACATTTAGTCTTTCTGGTTCTGGAATTCCTCCTTTCCTCTGGCAAGCATTTGACGACGATGCTGACCCGCAAGATGGCGAAGGAGATACATTTACAGTCACCTTCGCGGACGCAGACCCGGCAGAACGAGAGGTCGTCGTAGAGAGCCGTACAGGCCGCTCTGCAGTATGCCCCGTCACTCTCTCCTCCCCAACCCCAACGCCAACCCCTACTGACCCGCCCGCAAGTCCCACTCCTACGCCAACACCACCGGTAACTCCGACACCAACACCCACTGATCCACCCGCATCCCCCACTCCGACACCTACGGCGATCCCCTTGTCTTGTGAGCCGCTCTCGCAACTCGTTGATACAAACCAAGAAGCCCATGTAGTGGCCTCGGGCGGAAGCGGCATATATACATGGAGTGCAGTAAATGGCCAACCCGCAACAGGCACTGGGCCCGTCTTTTCTGTTGCCTTTTCATCGTCTTTTGCCAGTTCAAGTCAGGATGTCGTACTCTCAGATGGAGCAACAACCGTCACTTGTATTGTTGCGATTGCGCCTCTCTCCTCCCCAACCCCAACACCAACCCCTACTGACCCGCCCGCAAGTCCAACACCTACGGCAACACCACCGGTAACTCCGACACCAACACCCACTGATCCACCCGCATCCCCCACTCCGACACCTACGGTGCCGCCCGCAAGTCCAACACCTACGGCAACGCCAACGAGCCCCCCTCCATCGGGCGGAGGAGGTGGCGGAGGTGGAGGTACTGGTCCAACGGTTCGTCTTGAGATAGAGAAATTGGTACGGCGCGATATTGTTGGCGCCACAGACAGTGAGAGCATTGTCGCCGCACCAGGAGACCTCGTGTTTTATACGATTCGGATCAGATCTGTTGGGAATGATACGGCGCGCAGTGTCGTATTCTCCGATGAGCAACCGGCCACTATCATTCGTATGGCGGGGACAACGACCCGCGACGGAGCCCCCGCAGGAGACGGCGACATTGTGATAGGAGACATGGTCCCTGGGCAGAGTACTACTATCCGCTTCCAGGCACGCGTAGCTGGGGCCGGCTCATTCCCAGCGGGAACATCAACTCATATCAACACCGCCTTTGCTCGATCCACTAACGCCCTCAACGTGAGTGATCAGGCTTTCGTCCAAATCACTACGGCGGGCACACCAGGGGTTGGAGGCTCTCCAGTCTCAATGCAGTTGATAAAAGAGGGGCGTAATATAACTCAAGGAGACCTAGTTTCCACAACGCCAGTACAGGCACGCGCAAGAGATACAATTGAATTCACGCTCCGCGTGCGCGCAGGTGCTCAAGCGGCCACAAATGTCATAGTGCAAGACACCTTGCCAAGTGAAATGAGTTTCGTGTTTGGCTCTGTTGGTATTAATGGGGTTTCCCGTCCTGATGCAAATATTGAAGCCGGAATCTCACTAGGCACGCTCCAGGCAAACCAGGAAAGTGTAGTGCGCTTTTCTGCGCTCATGCGCGATCCTGCAAGTCTCGGAACACTGGGACGCACAATTATCAATCGATCACAAGCTCGCGCAGACAACATTCCACTCATCGTAGCAGAGCTCCCAATCTTCCTCCCTAGCGCCATTGCCATCGTCGCCCAAGTCCAAACAGGCCCGGCAGAAACGCTGTTCCTAGCACTTGCGCTCGGCTCTTTCGCAGGTGCCGCATATGCCGCATATGCACACACGAATCGCTTCCGCACGAAAGAGGCCCAGGAACTGGTTCGTGAGAGGGCGCGTGAGAACTTCAAGCAATGATATCCTTCACCCAAAAAAACGTTCTCGTTGTCGCACTGCTCTTGCTCTCTGCAGGAGGGGTGTGGGTTGCGCGCACACTTGTGGAATCCGTCCCGTCCGAAAGTAGCGGCTCTTCGGGTAGTCTGCGCTGTTCCCCGCTATACCAGTCAGTTATTGCTGGAGACACAGTTACCCTCTCGGCAAGCGGTGGTAGTGGAGTGTATACCTGGGTTGCTGAAGATGCGGAACAGAACTCTGGATCTGACGCCACATTTACAACACGATATATGCAAGGATCCATTGATGGTGACCCGCACCGGAAACCAGTCGTGGTACGAAGCGGAGACGACATCGCATTTTGTGAAGTATATGTCACCGAAGCAGCCTTCCCACAAGAAGCAGCGACGCCGCCGCTGCGATGTGTGCCGCTCTACCAAACTCTCTTCCAAGGTCAAAGTGCGCGCATTTTTGCTACCGGCGGGAGTGGAGCTTATGCATGGAGTTCTCAAAGCACCAATCCTGCCAGCGGAACTGGGAATACTTTTACCACAACGCCACAAGAGAGCGTAACACATCACAGCGTCCGCGTTTCCGCTTCTGGACAATTCGCGGAGTGTGGCATAGGAGTCATTCAAGCGCCGCTCCCCTAACACTATGGGTCGCTACTCTTTTTCCGTATCACGAACATGGGTTTCAGTAATTGCCACTACGTTTGCTGGTACCATTGGTATGCTTGCGTTGTTTCAACAAACGCTCTTTACTCCCGAAATCTCTTCTTCGGGCGCGGATCAGCAGCCTCTTGTCTGCTCCCCCAAAAGCACGCACGTCGCGCCTGAGCAAGACCTCATTGTTTTTGCAGAAGGAGGCCGCCCACCCTATCGTTGGGATGTCCCCGGCGCAAACATTGCCTACATCACCACCGCGGAATCAATTGCTATCATCGCTTTCTCTGCAGAAACAGAAGGACGACAAGAAATCATTGTAACCAGCGGAGAAAAAACCGCCCGGTGCTCCGTTATAGTACGTTAGCCTTGCACCATTCACTCTTGAATGGTATTTCTAACGCACGCCATGCCTAGTCGCTCAATTACCACGTGGGAAGAAGCACGCACGTCTCTGCAATTGTGGATCCGCATTGCCCCCGCGCACTATGCCAAACTTGAAAAACTGGGCATTAAAACACCCAGAGACCTTCTGTGGCATCTACCTCATCGATATCAAGATTTTGGACTTCCCCGCTCGCCAGGCCACGTGCGCCCAGGAGATATTGTCACCTGCGTTGGTACCATTGTTTCCATTATTAATACCTACATTTTCCCGAAACGTATGACCGCAACAGAGGCGGTCATTGAAAATAACGGGGAACGAATTCGCATCCGCTGGTTTCATCAATCATATCTCGTAAAGGCACTCCCCGAAGGAACTCGAGTGCGCGTTGCTGGAAAGGCGTATCGTGATAAAAAAGGCGTATACCTCGCAAGTCCCTCATATGAGACGATCTCGCTTGACGGAGGTGAACCTGCGCCCCTTGGGCTTGTCCCCGTATATCCCGAAACTGAAGGGATTACCTCTCGCGGACTACACAATTATGTTAAAAAAATATTGGCACTCTGGCATGTGCCAGATCCCCTTCCGGAGGCAGTCCGCGTAGAACAGTCTCTCCCACCTCTTAAAGAAGCGCTCCGTATGGTTCACGTGCCCGCCGAAGTAAGCGAAGCAAAGCGAGGCAAAGAACGACTCGCTTTCGATGACGTCCTCGCACTGCATATCGGTGCACTCCAGCAACGTCGCATTACTCACGCGATACCAGGGATACCAGTCCCGCAGGACCATGCGTTTCTCAAGGCGCGCATCAATAAACTCCCAATGAAACTCACCGACGACCAACGTGTGGCGCTTTTCGAAATTATTACTGACATGGAGCGGCCATTCCCCATGAACCGACTCTTACAGGGAGATGTGGGAAGTGGAAAAACAATCGTTGCACTTCTTGCAGCTGCACACGCCGTTCACGCGGGCCATCACGCGGTTTTCTTGGCGCCAACAGATGCCCTAGCACGTCAACACGCACAAAGCGCAGAGCGACTCAGGAACATCCTCAATATTCATGTTGCGCTCATTACTGCGCAAGAAACGAGCCTTGATGGACGCACCGTCCCGAAAGCTCGCGCCCGTTCAGCCATCAAAGGAAAGGCTCCGTATCTTATTATTGGGACGCATGCGCTTATGGCAAAAGGGGTCACACTCCCCCACATAGGACTTGCCATCATTGATGAGCAGCATCGTTTTGGTGTAGACCAGCGCCGCGCCCTAATCGCAACAGCAAAACAGGCGCCCCACCTCCTTGCCCTCACCGCGACTCCCATTCCACGCACGCTAGCTCTCACTATCCTTGGCGATTTGGACATTTCAACAATTCGCACCAAGCCTGCGGGGCGCAATCCAATTATCACCCACATTGTCGCGCCAAAAGATCGGGCAAAAGCAATGGAGCATATGCGCACGCTTATCCGCGATGGAGCCCAGGCATTTTTTATATCTCCGCGCATTCATGAGGAGGCCGACGATGCGCCACTTGAATCGGCACTTTATGATCTCCGAGCAGCAAAGAAGGCACACGCGGTCCTCGCTCAAGACGTATTCCCAGAATTTTCAGTCTCGCTCATCCACGGACGCATGAGGCCGGCAGAGCGCTCCGCCGCGATGGCTGGCTTTCGCGATGGCTGGCACCACGTACTCGTTGCAACAACGCTTATTGAAGTCGGTATTGATGTCCCCAATGCACGCATTATCGCAATTGAACACGCCGACCACTTCGGTCTCGCCCAACTACACCAGCTTCGTGGACGCGTGGGTCGTGGCGAAGGGCAGTCACACTGCTTTCTCTTTGCCTCATCCCCAGAAAAAACAGAGCATGAGCGCCTCGCGCTGCTTGCGTCTTGCGACGATGGATTCAAGCTCGCGGAACACGACCTCGAGCTCCGTGGCGCTGGCCAATTCTTCGGCTTTAAGCAGTCAGGAACCTCTGATCTGCGCCTCGCACTCAGCGCATCATCCCGCACGGTCACTCGCGCACGAAATGTCGCTCGAATACTTCTCCATGAAGACTCGCGCCTCTCACGCTATCCGGAACTCAAGGCCCGCGTCGCAGAAGTGCGCGCAATTACTCACCCGCAGTAGTGTGTCGTGCTTTTGGAGTCACCCAGAACCCAAGATATTTGCCGAGCATAAGTCTTGTTTGTGACTCAAGGGCCGGAAGCGCTCCGAATGCCATGAGATTAATGGGCAGGAGAAGCCACTGCAGGGCCATCCATAGAAATGCCCGCTTGCCATACTGCGGTGGGCGCGGCGGGAGAAGAGCGATGCTAATTGCCACGTTTGCCACAAGTCCGACCGCGGCAAGCGTCATAATAAAACGAGTAATTTGTGGCAAATTATACGAAAGAACCGTGCTCGCAAATGCACTCCCGCCGACGATAACAGGAAGCCACCCAAGAAGAAAAATGACAAGTGAGTGAGTTGCTGCCGAATGAGAGCTCTCGATCATAAAGAAAAGAGCGCGGAGCTTTGTGCGAATTGGAATTCGTTTATTGTGGAGAAACCCATACATAAAATATGGGTTGTTTTCAACGCCGAACATCCAGCGCCGAATCTGTTTGTATTGGTTTACGAGTGTTTGCCAGAAGGTAGGCGCCACGTTTGCGTCCATGGCGATAGGAAAAGCGAGTGGAACTGTGCGCCAGTCGCCATCAAATCTCAGTAAACACTGCCAGAATACACGCGAGTCCTCAGAAACAACATTTGTTTGCCAATACCCTATATCTACGAGTGGTGCCAGGCTCATTGAGTGCGAGGAAAAGGTTACCAGATGCTCTGGCCGAGCCTGTTGGATCATTTGCCAAAACGTCGTCGCAAAGGCAAAGACGCGCGCAAATGCTGGAGCTTCCCAGATATTATTAGTAAAAAGCGGCACGGGCTGGAATGATGATCTCGTTGGCTTCTCTGCGGTAAGGTAGTGCCAAGTAAGCATTGAAAAGAAGCTGGGATGCACTATAGAATCAACGTCGAAAACAGAAACGAGGACGCGTTCGTGTGGGATATGATGCGGATCGATGTATTCAGCAACCACCTTTCGAGCCGCCCACGCATCATTCGAACCCTTCCCGGGGATTTCACCTGGAAGATTGGCGGGGTGGGTTGTGACGAGCAATGCATGAAATGCAGATCCAAACTCTGCGACAATGCGCGCCGCCGTTTCTTGAGCAGGAGCGCCGGCCCGCTCCTCTGTCGCAAGCACTACAATCATTTTTTCTCGTGGGTATGTAGAGCGTAATAAACCAAGAAAACTCTCGCGAACAAGTGCATGGGGCTCTGTATACATTGGGAGAATAACAAGATGATATATGTCCTCCCATCGCGCCCCTTTGAGCTCGGGTCCTTGGGCAACTATGGTGCGCACCTCAGCGTCCCAGTCGCGATGCACATACCCACGCATCGTTTTAAATGTGGCGCGCATGTGCGCCGAGAGATACATCGCTTTCAGGAGCCAGTACACATCGAACGCAATAATGAAGAGAGCTATGGGGGTTGGTGCAAAAAACGGCAAAACTAACGTTGCAAGAAGCGTCCCCCACGCTAAAAAGCCCGGGAGCATTTCCAGGGCGCGATACGTCCAATACGCGCGACGATTATGCGAAAGATCCTGCGCGCTTCCGATGTGGAGATAATGTGGCAGCATGCAATGTAATACGAGCGAGCTCATCAACCCCTGCTCCTCCCCCCTCTTTCAACGCCCGATCTACTCGAGCAAGTAATTCCATCAAACGGGCGCCGTACTCCTGCGGAATACGCGTAGCTCGTGCGTAGGATTTACGCACTACAAATGGATGAATCCCAGCATCACGAGCAATGCGCTCCGGAGGACTCCCTCGACGAGCAAGGTCTCCAATAATGATCGTTGTGCGCACATGATGCGCAAGTAACCCTAAGAGTCGAAGCGGGTCCTCGCCGCCAGATAAAAGACGCGTACAGCGTGCAAGGGCGCTATCGACTCTCCCATCGGCTACATCGTCAAGGAGTGCAAAGGCATTTTCTGATACCGAAGGGGAAATGAGGGCGTCAATATCCGCCCGCAAAACCTCACTATTATTGACATAATTCTGCAATTTGTCAATCTCGTGTGCAAGAGCCCATGGATCAACTCCCCGACGCTCGATGAGGGCTCGCGCCGCATCAGGACCTATCTGCAGCCCGCGTATGGCACACTCCTGACGCACCCACGTCTCCATGCGTGCTGCAGGAGGTAATGCGAACGTCTTTACCAGCTGCGCCCCCTTGAGCGCTGCTGCATACGCAGGATGTTCTTTGCGCAGTGCAGCCTCTTCCGATTGCTCGGCTATGATCACAACAACATCACGCACCTCGCTTAGGCGGAAATCACTCAAAAGCTTAGTGGCCACATGAACGAGGTCTTTTTTCCCTGCCACCGGAGGAAAACGCACCAAGCGAACGCCCCCAAAAAGCGAGGTTGTCTGTAGCGCATCGTGCGCAAGACGGACCCCCTCTTCTGATGAAAAATCGCAAGTCAGAACTCCACCGTGATGTGGATGCTTTTTCTCATGCGCACGAATCACATCGCCTACCGCACGGGTGATTCGATAACTATCAGTTCCAAAGAATGCAATAATCATAGCGTGCTCGCAATGCCTTCGGGTACAATATGCACCCAGACGACTCCGTGCTGGATGGTAATAGGGTCGCCACTCGCACCCTGCAACACAAGCGCCCCATCACGCAAGCTCCATGTCGCGCTCATGACTGCCCCCTTTTGATATATCGTCGCCTGACGCTCCCCAGAAAGAGCGATGGAGAGATACTGGTCACGCAATTGCTCTGCGGGAGCACGCACCACTACTACAACATCTGCGGAGACGGCGGCGTTGTTGCGCACATCAATCTCTGGGGTCCCGTTGCGCATGCGCGCGTAGCGTTGCGTCTGTGGGTCATATGTCCAAGAGACGTCAAAGGGCGGGAGAAACGGAATATCGATACGCGACACAATACTTCCCAGCTTCTTTGTAGGGGCAACGTCCCCACGCGGGAAATCTTTAAGAGCCCCTAATGTAGGTACCCCTAGCCGCTCTACCGCCTTCACCAGAAGCGTCCTGCCCGTAAAGCCATTGTGGGGCGCCGGCACGCTCTTTGAGCGCGTAAAATATGTCCCATCATAGAGCATCCCATCAACCCGATCGAGCTTCTGCTCGCGCACCAGCTCTAAAGCCCCCGCCTCACCTCCCCAGTGTACGAGAATGCTGTGCGTCGCCGCCACAAGCGGCACGAACTCGGCACGCACCGAGCGCACCGAGCCGATGCGCTCTGGAAGGTTGCAAAAAATTGCCATCGTTCGCGTAACGCCATTTGGTGTTACCGGCATTTCAAAGACCATACTCGCTGACGCAATGCCCGAGAGGGGTCGCGTTATCACATCGCCTGAAAGCATCACCGCCCATGGCCGCGCGGTAGTGCACGCAGTGCTCTCTGAGCGCACAGTGCCACCCCCTCCTCCCCCCAAAATAGGAATGGCGGTAGAGTTGAAAAACAAGAAAAATATACCAACGGCGAAAAGGCAGCCCAAGAGCGCAATGCCTTTCCAGCCCCGAATCCATGGAGGTAAGAACGTATACATGGGATTACAACGAAAGCGGTTCAAGGTCGCCCCACGAAGAGCCGCTGGATACATCAACAACCAAAGGTACCGAGAGCTTGGCCACTGATTCCATAATAGTGCGTGCGCGGCCCGCCAGCTCGAGAACGCGATCCCTCGGGAGCTCAAAGACGAGCTCATCATGCACCTGGAGAAGCATGTATCCTGGAAGCTCGCTCTCTATTTGAATCATTGCCTTTTTAATAAGGTCTGCATTTGTCCCCTGGAGCGGATGGTTCACCGCAATGCGTTCGGCTTGAGCGCGCATCTGAGGAAATGTTGCACGCGCATCTGGCGTAAAGCGCTTGCGCCCCCAGAGTGTCGCAACGTACCCCTCTTCGCGTGCCTGGGTATGCATGCGCTCTACATAACGCGCAACGCCGGCAAATTCCTTAAAATACTGCTCAATAAACGCGGTTGCGGTTGCGCGGTCGACCCCCGCGGCGCGCGCAAACCCAAGAGAACCCATACCGTAGAGAATGCCAAAGTTGAGCACTTTTGCCTGGCGACGCATGTCTTTTGTTACTTCTTCAAGGGGAACTTTAAAAATAGTTGCCGCAGTGCGGGCATGAATGTCTTGTCCAGTGCGGAAGGCTTCGATCATGACCGGATCTTCGGCAATGTGTGCCGCCAGGCGCAGCTCAAGCTGTGAGTAGTCACACGAAACCAATACGCTCCCCGGGGCGGGAACAAAAGCTTTTCGGAATTCGCGGCCAAGCGCAGTGCGCGTGGGAATGTTCTGCAGGTTGGGGTCTTGCGACGAAAGCCTTCCCGTTGCCGCCACAGTTTGATTATACGTCGTATGGATGCGGCCATCGGCAGCTATGAGCGCTGGAAATGGCTCAATGTATGTCGAAATGAGTTTTTCAAGTTCTCGATAGTCGAGAATCTTTTCGATAATAGGGTGACTCCCGAGAAGTTTCTCAAGCTCCCCCGCTGCAGTTGAGGCGCGTCCCGTGCTCGTTTTTTTAATCTTTCCTCCCAGCGCCAGTTTTTCATACAAGATTTTCGCCATCTGCTGTGACGAATTAATATTAAATTCTTCTCCTGCGAGTTTAAAAATATCTCTTGAAAGATCATCCCGTTCTTTCTGGGATTTTTTGCGCAACAATTCAACTACCGCTTTGTCCACCAAAATGCCCCGCTCCTCCATGTGCTCAAGCACGGGAATGAGTGGGGCTTCCAGATCTGTGTAGATATGCTCTATCTTTGCAGTGGCGAGCGCGCGCTCAAGCGCTAGAGAAAGGTCAAAAAGCAACGCACACTGTTCGCTCAGCGCCTCCTCCCCGACTTCTTTGCGGAGATGTGTACGAAGAACACTCGGGAGATCGTGGGCGCGCACATCAGGAGCGCATAGCCACGCCGCAATATGCGTATCAAAGAGAGGCGCACGGGGGAGCGCTTTAAGACCAGCTGCACGCACTCGATGGAGTATCTCTTTAATGTCGTACCCTACAATACGCGGCGCCTTTTCCAGAAAGGGAGTAAGCTCCCCAACTTTTTCTTCTGGGACACGCACAGGAATACCGTCCTCTGTCATAGCCCACACGTCAGGACCCCCTGGCATCACCGCAATCACACTACCAAGCGTGAGATCAGAAAGGCTTCCCGATGCCTGCGCCGGAAAAAGCTCTAACGCCTCTGCAGGCTGCTCATCTACTGCTTCTGTTGGATCTTGGAAGAGCTCTTCGACGCGTCGCACGAGCGAACGGAACCCAAGCCCCTCAACAAGCGCGCGGGCCTTTGCGGCATCTGCTCGCTCCCGCCACAAGGCGCTCTCGAGCGAGCACGACACGGGTGCGTCGGTGCGAATCGTCGCGAGTTCTCGCGAAAAGCGAGCTTCATCTGCGTGGAGCACCAGTTTCTCAGCCAGCTTCTCTGTCAGGATGCCTTTTTTCTTCTCCTTTTTAGCCCCCTTCTCAAATGTGGTCGCCGCCTCAATGACACCCTCAACCGTTTCATACGCTCCCAAGAGCGCTGACGCGGTTTTGTCTCCGATACCCGGCACGCCGGGAATGTTATCTGAAGGGTCCCCTTTTAATCCTTTAAAATCAGGGACTTGGTCAGGGGTAATGCCGAATCGAGCGTGTACAGCCTTTTCGTCATACTGCGCCGTTTCACCAAGACCCTTTTTAGGTGTAAGCACTACAACACGCTCCCCCTTCACTAGCTGAAGAGTATCTAAGTCTCCTGTCGCAATCACAATCTGCATGTCCTCTTCATTCTCGAGTTGATGCACGAGAGTTCCGATGATGTCGTCAGCCTCAAACCCGGGGGCTTGGAGCACGGGAATGCCCATAGCCTCCATCAGTTCCTGCACGAGCGGGATCTGCGCGTAAAGTTCGTCAGGAGCCTTCTCTCGATGTGCTTTATATTCCGTAAACTGCTCGTGGCGGAATGTCGGCTCTGGGCGGTCGAACGTGGCGATGATGTGCGTAGGGCGCACATCCGCAATCATACGGATCAAAATAGAAGCAACCCCAAACACCGCATTGGTCACGCGGCCGTCGGGCGCCGTAAGAGGCGGAAGCGCATGAAATGCTCGGTGCACCAGAGCATTTCCATCAATGAGAACAAGCTTTCGCATATATGGCTAGCTTACACTATTTTCCATGCCTTGGGAGAGCTCGTCGGGAATAGTGATAGTGCGTGCATCTCCCCCTGCATGGGCAAGTGAAATGGTAAGCGTCGATGATGGCAATATATCGGCGATGCGCTCTGGCCACTCAATGAGCATGAGGACATCAGGGTCGGTAAAAAGACTGGGCAAATCGAGCGAAGCAACTTCATCAGGACGATGAATGCGATAGCAGTCCATGTGCACCACATCACGCGCACCCTGGCGTGGGTAGCGCTTCATAAGTACAAACGTAGGGCTTCGCACCGCATCGGTAACGCCCATGGCACGCACAAGCCCCTGCACAAAGGTCGTCTTTCCAGCACCCAAATCCCCTTCCAAGCGAATCACCAGGGCACTGCCAGAAGAAGGAAGTGCATCAAGAGAGGCAAGAATACGCGCCGCCACCGCTTGTGTTTCCTGCGCTGAGTGGGTCGTTATCTGCATGTATGCATTGTGGCATGAGTATGAAAAAAAATAAAAGGCCCGTGGAGCGCGGTGGTAAAACCACTCAGCTCACACGGGACCTTCGTCCCTCCTCCGCTACACAACGTATGTGTGCGAAGGAGGGGTCAGTGCTACCTGCAGGGCAGAAAACGATCCTGCCCGCAGGGGATGCCGCGGCGACGGCCAGCCAGTCCACCCGCCGAGATGGCGATCGCCTCGTCCGCCCTCCTCGCGGACTGCTCGGCGGCTTCCTGCTGCTTCTCCATGAAGCGCAGGAGGAACGCCGCCTTGTCGCGATCCGCTTCGGCGCGAGCCTTCGCGGTCTCGACGGCAATCGCCTTCGCGTGGCGATCTTCGGCGGTTGCCAGCTGAGCAGCGGCCACGGCCAGTGCCTCGCCGTCGTTGACGGGCTGGATGCGGGCAATGGACAGGCCACCGTAGTCCCTGCATCCCTTCTCCGGGCAGCTGGAGCCCCCGAAGAACCAGAACGCGATCGCCAGAACCAGCAAACCGACGGCAACGGCGATCAGAATGTTACGGGTCGAATCGCTCATGATCTCAGGCCTCCCTAGCCCTATCTACTGCGCCACGATCCGGTACTTCGCCGGACCGGAATCCGAGAAGATGATCTCCATCGGATAGTACTTCTTCGTCTCTCCGTCGTAGGCGAACGCGGACAGGTCCGCAAGCTCCCACCCAACGACGATGGTCCCGGCGCCCGATTCGAACGTTCTCGAGACCTGGAGCCTGTTGTTCTTCACCACCACGAGACACGACGTCTCGTTGGTGAGGAACACCTCCCCCGCCTTCATCTTGTAGCGGGGAGCGTCCTGCTCTCGCGCTTCTTCGACGCGTGGGGTGCGGGGGGCGGTGGGCTGCGGAACGCTGACCACCTCACGGCGGTCGTCCGGCCGCCCGACACCGAACGTCACGGGCGCACGAAGCACCCGGACTTCCGGCGGCGGGTAGTAGCCGCGGCCATAACGGTCATCGTAGTGGGATCGCTCCCACGAACGACGCTCGTAGCGAGAGCCATAGCGACGATCGCGGTCACCGCGCCGAACTTCGACACGGAACCGAGCGTCGCCGACGCGGACGTCGGCGCCAACGCGCACTTCCGTGCGGTGGCGGGGGTACACCTCCTGCGCCCAGACGGGGGCGCAGAGGATCGCGACCAGCGCGGCCGCGAACAACTTCAGCATCTTCTCCATTGCGCCCTCCTGGGCTGTACCACCCCTCTCGGAATGGCGGGAATTGGTTTTAAAATTGCGGCCAAGTGAACTCACTCAGCATGTGTATATTATAGCAAAACTGTATGAAAAGTCAAGGCCCTCAAAAGCGCCTAAAACCCTTATTTTTCGCGCATTTCTTTGAGCTTTTTGAGATCTCCCTCTCTCCCCCCTGGCTCTGTTTCGAGAATCCAATCTATCGCAGAGAATGCGGGAGTTGTAAGAATGGTCTTTATTCCATCCTCCCCCACGTGCCCGGCGCCTATGTGTTCGTGCCGATCCTTCTTTCCGCCAAGCGGCGTTTGTGAATCGTTCACGTGGCTCATCTTTAAAAAGCGCAATCCAATGTGAGTATCAAAATCTGAAAGCATTGCCGCTGCGCCTTCTGACGTCCGAAAGTCATACCCCGATGCGAACGCGTGGCACGTATCAAAACAGACGCCGCCAAATGCATCGAACCGGGAAACAGAGCGCACCATCTCCCCTACCTCTTGGAACGTGCTGCCCATCACATGTCCCGCACCAGCCGAGATCTCTATGAGGAGTTGTGTCATTCCGGTATAGCCATCGAGAATTTCATGGAGCGACTTTTTTACTCGCTCCATCCCCTCTTCAAGCGTTGCTTCTCCGTAGGATCCGGGGTGGAACATGACATACTGCGCACCGAGTACGCTGGCGCGCTCAAGTTCTTTCCGAAGGATACTTACCGACCCATGGCGCGTACGCGGAGTATCAGATGCGAGATTAATAATGTATGGAGCGTGGACCACAAACCGAGAAAAGCCGTGCTCGCGCATTGCAGATTGGAAAGCTGTAATTGTTTCTTTGGTGAGTTCAGCTACCGGGCCGCCTTGAGGAGAGCGCGTAAAGCATTGAAACGTTTCGCACCCTTCTTCTGCCGCACGACTAGGAGCATTTTCTATGCCCCCTGCAATTGATACGTGTACACCAATAGCATTCTTTGCCATATCCCCTAGCGTACACGATATATGTCAGCCTTACTATGTGTGTAACGCGCACGTAGAACGTATATTCTGCAAAACCCCACCCCAAGATTCAGCACGCCGTCGCCACCCTACTGGCGGCGCAGCTAGTTCTCGCAGTGTTGTGCATGCCCCCGATCCTACCCTCCCGCAGCCCGAACGGTAAGGATTGCTCCTTAGTATAAGGTGAGGGCGAGTAGGAGCGCGAGCATTCACGAACCCACCCAGCCCTCCTACCCTACTTCTATATTTTTATAGTGCCGAATGTGCGCCTTCTGCGCTGGCGCATCTACCATTACTGAAATGACGTCAATCTGCCACTCCTGTTCGGGGCTATAGTTATGTGCCGCAAGGTAGGTGCGCGCGGTTCGCAGTAGTTTCTGTATCTTTTCTCTAGTTACGTGCAGCTCTGGCTCAAAAGCAGCTCCCCCACCCTTTCCTGCCTTCACCTCTACAAACACAAGAAGCCCACGAACACGCGCAACGATGTCCAATTCACCCCACGGTCGGCGCCAATTGCGTGCAAGTACCTCATAGCCCCTGCGTACCAAAAATTGCGCCGCCATATCTTCTGCGTAGTTGCCAAAAGCGCTCGTTTTTTGCCCATTTTCACTCAAGCCGCGTGTGGACGAAGGTCGTTGACGCATACCCTCCCTATATGCTACCATGGCGGGAGCAATTCTCCCCCCACGGGGGCTTTTGTTTTCCTAGGGGAGATGCGCCTCTTTCCCACACATGAACGAAACGACAGACCAGAACGCGAAGAGGGAGAGGGTAACGCACGTACTATTTATACTCACACCGACAATTCGTCGTTTGAGCACGCCACGCCGGACCAGGGCGTAACACGAGATATTCGTGTGCCATCCGGTACAAAAAAAGAGGCCATTCTTGCACTTATGGGCGCAAGCGCTCTTCTGTTTTCATTCGCGGGGGTTAGTGCACAGGGCGAGCGCTTTGCGCTTGTCCCTCAAGAGCCCCTGCGCCTTGCGCAAGCGCACCTTGCCGCGCTCGTTGGGTCCCCAGAGCACACGGTCACCCAGGAAACTCCAGTATCGTCTATTGGGGCGATTCCTGGCTGGGGTGGGCAGGCCGCCACATCGCCAAGCCTTGCCATGATTAGCGAGAGCGCAATTCTTACCGTCGCGCCAGCCGACGAAAATGCCGCAGCTCTTATCACTGAAAAACGTAGTGGAACCGTTACATATCGCGTCCAAAAGGGGGACACTCTTTCTTTCATCGCCTCTGATTTCGGCGTCTCTACAGAATCAATCTTGTGGGCAAACAACCTCCGCGATGCCGATAGTATAAAGCCAAATCAAACACTACGCATTCCTCCTATTTCTGGTGTATTGCATACGGTAAAGAAAGGGGATTCGATCGCCTCCATTGCAAAGAAGTACGGCGTTACTGAGGACGCTGTCATAACATTTAATGGCATCCCCCGTGATGGAAGGCTTCAGATAGGTAAAGAAATTGCCGTTCCGGACGGCAAGATGAGTGCACAGAGAAACGTTGCCTCAGCAACGAATCGTTTTGGATACCTGCCCGACTTAGGCTCATTTTTCAAACTTCCGACTATAGGATTCAATTGGGGGAGAGTTCATGGACGCAATGGCGTTGATATAGCGAATACCTGTGGCACCCCCATCCATGCGGCAGCAAGCGGTACCGTATCTGTCAGCGACGCAGAGGGGTATAATGGTGGTTTTGGCCAATATATTAAGGTGCAGCACAACAACGGAACAGAGACGCTTTATGCTCACGCTCAGCGACTCCTAGTGGCTGTTGGCGATACTGTAGAGAAGGGGGATGTCATAGCCCTTATGGGAACAACGGGAAAGTCGACAGGATGCCACTTACACTTTGAGGTCCATGGAGCGAAGAACCCGCTCGCACAAAAATAACCGCCACCTTGGCGGTTATTTTTGTGTCACCAATGTTAGGTGTCACCATAAGTGTCACAATGGGTGTCACGGTGTCACTAGTGTCACGATGGGTGTCACGGTAGGTGACACCAACATTTTTGGCACCACTCACCGATGCAAAATATGGCTTATTTGCTCTATTTTTTCATGGTGTCACGATTGGTGTCATTGGTGACACTATAGGTGTCATCTCTGTGGTGACACGGTGTCACTAGTGTCACCTATCGTGACACTAGTCAGGTTGCTGACACCATGTCGGATGTGCGCAATTGCACCGCCTCGGCTACATGCCCCTCTTCAACACACGCCTTGCCGTCTAAATCAGCGACAGTTCTAGCAATTTTTTGAATCCGGTGAATGCTCCGCATCGAGAGCTTAAATGCCCTCGCAGAAGACTCAAGTAGTCGCTCGGCGCCATCAGAAAGTGCGCATACATCGTGAATAAAACCGTGGCGAATGTCGCTGTTTCGCAAAATACCGAAATGAGCGTTCCTTTCCTTTTGCATCTGCCACGCAAGCGCAACCCTCGCGCGCATATTTATCACAGCATTAGGCGCTACGTCCTTTTTAAATGATGCGCGCACTTCTCGGGGAACGCGCACCTGAATATCCAGTCGGTCCAGTAGCGGTCCTGAAACTTTCTTTGCGTACCGCGCAATGTGCGCACCAGAGCACACGCACTCAAGCTCTGGATCCCCAGCGTTGCCGCAAGGGCATGGATTCATCGCAGCAACGAGCATGCATTGGGCGGGAAGCGTTGCTGACCCAGAAGCTCTCGCGATTGTCACAACACCATCTTCGAGTGGTTGGCGTAGGCTTTCTAAAACCGAGCGGGGAAACTCGGGCAGTTCATCAAGAAACAGGACTCCTCGGTGCGCTAAGCTAATTTCCCCAGGGCGGGGGATGGCTCCGCCGCCAATAATAGCAGTTGCCGAGGCGGTGTGGTGCGGATTACGAAATGGGCGCCTTCGTGGAACAGCGTCTCCGGAGAGTAGGCCTGCGGCGCTATAAATGCGTGCTACGTCCAGCATTTCTTGGTGTTCAAGCGGAGGAAGAAGGCTCGCAAGAGCCCGCGCAAGGAGCGTCTTCCCGGACCCTGGAGCTCCGAACATCAGCACGTTGTGCCCTCCTGCCGCCGCGACAACGAGCGCGCGCTTTGCAGAATCCTGGCCTACAATATGTTCAAAGGGATCATGTACGTCTACCTCATCACGGATAGTCGCCGTGCATTTTGTTAATCGTACTGTTTGCATAATGTGCGCAACAACTTCCCCCAACGACCTGGCGCCAACTATGGAGATCCCTTCAATCCACGCACATTCGCGAGCATTTTCGACGGGCAATACAACTTCTTGAGCGCCCTCCGCCCGAGCACACAGGGCAAGCGGAAGCGCTCCGCGGATAGGGCGCAGTGAGCCATCAAGTCCAAGCTCCCCAGCAAAAAGCGTGTTACTCCAATCTCCTTGTATTTGCTTGGTTTCTGCGAGGTATCCAAGGGCAATGGGAAGATCGAAGGCGGGCCCTTCTTTTCGTAAATCAGCTGGAGCTAGGCTGATCGTAATACGCTTGTGCTTTGCGCTTGGCGGAGCGAAAGAGCTATTGCGCACAGCCGCGCTTATTCGATCTTTCGATTCTTGCACTGCTTTATCGGGCAATCCAACGAGAAGGAAAGAGTGTATTCCTGGGACAGCGTCTACCTCGACATCGATAGGAGATGCTTCTATGCCTACAATGCCAGCTGATCGAATACGTGTTGGCATACACAAAAGCCCCGCATTGGGGCTTTTAAAGCTTCTGGGCGCACGTGCTGCAGAGCGCAGCGGTAGGGACCGCGTGGAGCCTTTCTTCTGCTATTTTTGTCGAACAGGTCGTGCACGCCCCATAGGTACCGTTCTCGATTCTCCCAAGTGCAATCTCTATTTCTTTTAATCGCCGCTCAAGCTCGGAAACAACGGCTATATTTGCGTCTAAATCAGTGGATTCGTTTACTGTGTCGTCGTATTCATCGCCATAATTAGGAAGCGTTGGCTCGAAATCGCCGGGAACCGCTGGATTTTCAACTCCAACCTCACGCAGGCGCTCTTTGAGTACGCCCCTTTCTGCTTCGAGTTTTTGCTGTAACGCCTTTAGCGATGCGTGGTCCATAGAAATGGATTATATACGAAATAATAAAAAACAAAAACAGGGGCCTCGAGCCCCGGAAACAATAAGGATTGATTCTCCAAGTGGGCGGGCCCCTGTGTAGGGGGAATATACCGACCGGCGCACGCTGCGCGCGGCCAGAAGGAACAAAACGAACGCGTATCAACTACAAGGAACTAATGCCAGTATACGCGACGGAAATATAGCGTCAACACAAAAATGTGGATATGTCAGCGTCACGATAGGTGACATGGTGTCACGCGACACCATGTGTGACACCTCAATATATTTAGTGACACCATGACACCTTTGGTGTCATCTCCCTGACGATTGTATGGAGAAACGGCCAAAATATAATGACTTTTTCATGGTGTCACGAAATATAGTGTCACGTGGTTTTCGTGACACTAGTGCCATGACACGTGTCACCAACTGTGTCACCAACTGTGTCACCAACATCCTAGAGAGCAGTCTCGCCGGCCTGTGCGTGGAAAAGGTCGAGCGCCGCGCTCATTGCCTCTTTTGAGCTTGCAAAGAGAAGATATGCTCGGCCATCGGGACCATCCGCAAGCGCGTAGTCGAGAGCTCGGTCGCTATAGGGGAAGTTTTTGTAGTGAATTGTGTATGACTTATAGGTCCCAGTTTGAATATCGGGCGTGCTCGCCTTAAGTATGTCGTAGCGCAGAAGATCTGCGAGCGACTTGTCTACGCCCGTCGCGCGCCACACATCCATAGCTGCAGATGCTTGTGCCACATCGAGTACTTCTCCGATTAAAATAAGGCGCGTCTCCTGTGTAGGAGGAGGGGAGACAAGCACCCCACGGGAATTAAAAATCGATGGCTGGCCAAACACTAGGATCGCCCCCTCTTCTCCCCACATAGTATCAATCTCGCTAGGACGCACGACGCCAAGCGCATCAAAAATATCCCGCGGGTGACTTACGGGCGCCTCGTTCCCGAGCCCCGCGATTTGGAACCTTCGTAGACGCTGTGGAGCTGGCAATAGTGACGATGCGGCGTCGTGTATTGATGTGCCGGAAACTTCGCCTGAAAGCGTCACAGTTTCCAGCGCACCGCCCAACAAAACAGAGAGTTGTTGTCGCTCTCCCGAGGGGATGGGGAGTGTCTCTGGGATTTTTGATTCACGCGGAATCATGCGAGAAGCTTCTGGCGATTGGGAGATCCAATATGCCGCGCCAGCGCCGAGGGCGATAGCTGTAACGACAACGTATGCAATTGTCCTTGAACCAACGCGGCCGTGATGCGTAGACGCGGGCGGCACTTGTGGCGCTGGCGCGGTCAAAGAGGGCTCGCTGGGCGACTGAGCCGCCTCCTGAGGCTTCGGGCGTGAAGGTGTAGGGAGAACGACTGGTGCCTCCATGGGAGTCCCTGTGGAGAGGACACCCCCCGAGCCAGCGCTCGCGATATCTTGCGCCATAGTACGAATGATCGTCTTTTGGCCCTGAGGAACAGGGATGCTTTCCTCCTTTACTTCAAGGGCTCCACTTGCTTGGGACGGCTGTTTCTGTTGCGGAGCGGAAGCCTTGCCCCCAAGCGGCGGAAGAGATGCAATATCAATTTTTTTACGCTGAAAGGGGACATCGCTTTTTTGAGTACGACGGGCGGCGAGCTGGTCTTGCCCAACGCTCACTGGCACAGGGGGGATCTGAGAGGTGTTCGCCGGGGCGGCAGATTGCTCGCGGGCGGGCGGCATAGCCGCAACCGGTGGTTGCTTTTTTTGCTCTTCCTGAAGAGAGCGGAGGAGTTCATCGAGACTTCCCGTTGAAGATGCATCTGCCATAGCACCTGCATTGTACCACGAGAAAACCACACCGCGCTTTTGCGCGGTGTGTGTATGTCTTAGTATCGCTTCTTTTGGTGCGGTGGGCGACTACGGCCGCCATCTCTGCGGGGCCCACTACTGTGTCGAGCGGGGCGCTCTGCAGGCGCGACTCCTGGGGGGAGCATCGTGAGATTAATTCTTCCCATGGCATCCACCTCTTTTACGGTGACGGAGACTGATTGTCCCTCACGGAGGACCTTGCTCGGATGATCAAGCTGCTCGCCATTAATCTCACTGATATGCACCATGCCCTCCTTGCCAGGCATAAACTCAACAAAGGCGCCAAAATCGAGAATGCGAGTCACTGTTCCCTGAAAAGCATCTCCTGGCTTTGGCTCATAGGTTATGGCCTCAATCCAATCAATTGCCTGCTTTGCCTTACTCGCATCTGGTGACGCCACGAAGATGGTCCCATCATCCTCAATATCAATGGATGCACCAGTGGTTTCAGTAATCTCGTTAATAGTCTTTCCTTGAGATCCAATAACCATGCCGATCTTCTTGGGGTCAATGTGCAGCGTATGAACGCGTGGCGCAAGGGGCGAGAGCTCGGCACGGGGCGCAGCAATCACGCGCTCCATAGCGTCAAGAATATGAATTCTGGCCTCGCGAGCCTGAGCAAGGGTTTCTGTAAAGATGGCCGGCGTGATCCCCTCAACTTTTACGTCCATCTGCATGCCGGTAACGCCGGTGCGCGTGCCTGCAATTTTAAGATCCATGTCGCCATAGTGATCTTCGGGCCCCTGAATATCGGTGAGGATTTTATATTTTTCTCCAGCACCATCAAACATAATGCCCATCGCGATACCGGCGGCTGGCGCAACAATAGGAACGCCACCCTCCATAAGAGCAAGAGAGGACCCACAGACCGATGCCATAGACGACGATCCGTTTGAGCCGAGAATTTCAGAGACTACACGGATAGTGTACGGGAACGTGTCTCGAGAGGGGATGATGGGCTCAAGCGAACGCTCGGCAAGAGCACCATGGCCTATCTCACGACGCCCAGGAGATCCCATGCGCCCCGTTTCTCCAACTGAAAACGGCGGGAACACATAGTGGTGCATGAAGTGCTTTTTCGTAAGCTCGATCTCCATTGTCTCAATCCACTGTTCCATACCGGGCGCCGCAAGTGTTAGTACTGATAGGGCCTGCGTTTGCCCCCGCTGAAATAGGGCACTGCCATGTACACGCGGCAAGACGCCAACTTGTACAGAAAGATCCCTCACCTCAGTGAGAGACCTCCCGTCGGGTCGCATATCGCGATCAAGTACATTTTTATGCACGACAGCATCCGCAACGCGCTCAAAGGCAACCATAGCCTGCTCGTGTACCTTCGCGATGTCAGCGCGGCCAGCATATGCGGTGTCAATTGCGTTTTTCACCTCTGCCCGCGCATCGGCAACGTTTGTGTAAAACGCCTCTTTAGTTTTTGCGTAGAGCCCACCCTCCGCCCTATCTAAAAGCGGCGTCGCCACCCCAGCAACAAGCGCAGACACATCGTCGGGGATAGAAGCGAGGGCGCCCTGACGCTTTTTGACGGACACCTCCGCGGCGATTTCCTCTTGAAAAGCGATAAGCTCTTGCATTGCCTGGAATCCAAAGGCAACAGCTTCACTAATCTGCGCTTCAGGGACAATGCGCGCACCACCCTCGATCATATTGATGCGGTTTTTTGTCCCAGCTATTGCGATATCGAAATCACCGGCAGTGCGCTCCGAATAGGTTGGGTGAGCGATCATGCGAGACCCATCGCGACTTACGCGAACGCCGGCGATCGGCCCGTCCCAGGGGATGTCGGAGATGAGGAGCGCGAGCGAAGCGCCGAACATTGCAACCATATCGGGGTCGTTTTCACGATCAAATGAAAGAACCGTCGCAACGACTTGAATTTCGTTGCGCATATCATGGTTAAAGCGGGGTCGAATTGCACGATCAATGAGTCGCCCCGTGAGAATGGCCTCTTCTGGCGGACGCCCTTCGCGCTTCATCCACTTAGACTCCTTCATCTTTCCCGCAGCGTAGTAGCGTTCTTCGTAATCTACAGAAAGGGGGAGGTAGTCAACGTCCTTAGCGTCCGCCCCCATGACCGCAGTCACAAGGACTGTGGTTTCACCGTACTGAACTAAACAAGATCCGTTCGCCTGCTGTGCGAGTTTTCCCAGTTGCACAGAGAGCGTTCTCCCGGCAATTGTGCGTGTATATGTTTTTTCCTGCATATGCTGCCGCGATCACACACACTCCCATCGGAAGCTGGCCACCTTAGTCCTCGCAAAGAGGACAAAAAAGGCTAGCGCCCCATGCGGACAATGGCGGAGGTGCGACAAGCGGTATACAAAGAGACTATACCGAAACAATAAGAGAATTACTAGTAGCTTGGCGTTGGACACACAAGCACCGGATCACATGGAGCGCGAATACATTGCACCTGTTGGTAGTAGCACCCAGGGGTAGGTGACGCGGCGCCATCTTGGTGCGCATCGCGGAGGGCAAGCCGCGCTCCCAAAAGGAGCGCGGCAACGCCCACAACAACAGCAAGAATTGCGTAAAATCTATGAGATAGCATCGTCGAGACCATCAGTATCAGTACCTACAGCGCGGGGCTCGGACGCCTCCCGCTCCGGACGCTCTGTGCGCGTGCTACGACGGCCACGCGCCAAAGCTCGGCGAGAGCGCATGAGGGCTGCAGTCTCATCGAGATCGATAAAGTTGTGTACAGCATCTACGAGACGAGAGCTCGTTGAACGACGGAATGCAACTGCCTCCACAATGAGGCCTTGGTGTTTCAAATAATTTACCAGCGGCTCAAAGTCTCCATCTCCAGAAATAATAACGACCACATCGAGCTGTCGCGACAGGGAAATAGCGTCGATAGCAAGACCCACATCCCAGTCGGCTTTCTTCATGCCACCGGCGAACACTTGGAGGTCCTTCATTTTGAGTTCAAAGCCCGACTTTTCGAGTGCATCGAAAAAAGCACGCTCTTCTTCTGTATCTGATTTTACCACGTATGCAACAGCTCGAATGAGGTCTCGGCCAGCTGTGGCAATGGAGAGGAGTTCTTTAAAGTTTACTCGCGCACCGTGCAAATGCTTTGCGGAATGATACATGTTCTGCACATCCACAAACACCCCAACGCGGTGCGTTTTTCGCTGGGGAACTGAAAGTTTATGATTCATAATTGTGATAGAAACGAACAGCGGACGGCAGTGCCGTCCGCGCCCGTTGTTACTTCTTCAAATCGAGATCCTTAATGAGCTTCTCGTAGCGCTTTGGTTCTGTGCGCTTGAGATATTCAAGAAGGCGGCGGCGCTTAGCAACCATTTTTAAAAGCCCAACTCGGGAACTGTTATCCTTCGCATGCTTGCGAAGGTGCTTCACGAGGCGGTCAATTTCCGATGAAAAAAGGGCGACCTGAATGTCAGGGGAGCCCGTATCTTTGCCGTGCGTCTGATGTTTGGAAACGATCTTCGATTTCTGTTGTGTTGATAATGCCATGCTACACATGCATGCCACAGGAGGAGTAAGGCGCGTTCTGCGGGCCAGACCACTCGAGGGACAATCAGTACCCGTCCATTATACAATAAAAGGGGCAGTGCTGCAAGCGCGCCCAGACGAGCGCCATAAAAGCGTGTATACTACCCACATATGGCCAAAGAGCGTCTTAAAGACCTCAAAAACGAATATCTTGAGTACCTTGAGATCGAGCGCAATCGGTCACCTAAAACTGTCGAAAATTATGGACGCTATCTTGAGCGATTCGTGCGCTTCGCGAACACAAACGACATCTCTGACGTCTCCGAAGATCTTATCCGAAAATACCGTCTCCACCTCAACCGCTTAGCTGATGCTGACGGAAAACCGCTCAAGCGCGTAACACAAAACTATCACATCATTGCTATTCGTAATTTTTTAACCTATCTCGTAAAACGAAACGTACAGTCTGTAGCACCTGAAAGGATTGAATTAGGAAAGCAGGAAGAGCGGCAGGTAACATTTCTTGAGGGTGACGAGGTCGCTCGCCTCATGTCTGCTCCGAAGGGGGATGGGCTTGCGGCCTTACGTGACCGGGCAATGCTCGCAACGCTTTTCAGCACCGGCATGCGCGTGTCAGAGCTATGCTCCCTAGAGCGAGACCGCATTGATGTAGCCCGCGGTGAAGTGCCCGTAAGGGGTAAAGGGGGGAAGATCCGACTCGTATTTCTCTCTTCGGACGCTCAACAAAACATCAAAGCATATCTCGCTGCGCGCAAGGATGTCGACCCAGCCCTTTTTATCCGCATACCGAAAAATGGTTACGGCAAGAATGAGCGCCTTCGCATCACGCCACGCAGCGTGCAACGCATCGTACAGAAACATGCGGTTGCGGCCGGCATCGTAGGGAAGCATGTAAGCCCGCACACCATGCGCCACTCATATGCAACCGACCTTTTGCGCAACGGGGCGGACATCCGCTCGGTACAAGCGATGCTCGGACACGCATCCGTTACCACAACGCAAATTTACACCCACGTTACGGATCGCCAGCTTCGCGAAGTGCACGAACGCTTTCATAATAGAAAAAAAGGGTAGGCATATCTGCTAATGTGTGATATGGTCCCTCTATATTAGAAAGGGGGTGCCCTATGGAAAACAAACTTTGCGCATCATGCGGTGGAACAATGGAAATGAAGTGCGAACCAGCACACGAAGGTGAGCACGCGGCAACCTGTAAGATGACTTGCGCGTCTTGCGGCGCATCTGAAGAAGTGCCAGCTCCCGCACCAGAACAGCCAGCAATGTAGTCTTTCGTAGCTCTTTATGCCACAACACTCCCGAAATCCGGGAGTGTTGTGTTTTGGTGCCCTCGTGAGGAATCGAACCTCAATTACAAGATCCGCAATCTTGTGTCCTATCCGTTGAACGACGAGGGCTGCACTACCATCCAAGCCGCCTTGCAATTGCCGCGGACAGAGATGGCTCTACTTCTTTTTCGATTAACCGTTCGGCGAGAAACGTCCTCACCGCCACCGGATCAGCGTCGCCTAGGGGCACGACTAATAGGGGAGCATACCACTGTTTTGGGTGAAAAATCAACTCCTTCTCTCCGCCGGGAATGTAGTGGACCCAAAACCCGACCAGTGATGTAAATGGGATAACGCGATCTCTTAAGATGATCGCTGTGTCGGAAAGCTGGACAATAAGGCGCGAGCCCTCGCGCCCCACTAAAAACGTAGTGGCCGCCGAAGCGCCGCAAAGCATCGCAAGCGCAGGGTCACCGAGCGCAAGCCACGACGCGAGAGCTCCGGCAGAAAGACCGCCGGGCAGCAAAAGCGCACGTGGCCCAGCGATGCGCGCAGGAACGCTCCACGAAAGAAGCTCTTGTCCCCCTAAGGCCTCTTGAGACGAGAGCTGCTCTTGTTGGGGTAGTTTTGGAGCTTCTGGTGCGCGCGCATGTGGCACGCCAGCCCACTGGCGCATGGGAGCACGAAGTGGACGAGGGCGGTGAGCGTCTTTTTTTTGCGCCCCCTCTTGTTGCTGCCGACGTAGATTAACAACTCGAGCCATACCCCATCATACCACACAACCCAACGGCGGAAGCGGGAGGATTCGCCCGCCACTCTCGATGCCGCCGCCGCGGCATCTCGGTTCTGGGCCCCAGGGCTCCTGATGTCATCTACTGATGACATATCAGTCCGCCCTTCGAATCCTCCGCCCTAGTAACACAGCACAAAAAGAGACTGCCAAACGGCAGTCTCTTTTTGTCTGGCGGAAGCGGGAGGATTCGAACCTCCGATGGGGTTACCCCCATGCCACATTTCGAGTGTGGTGCCTTCAACCACTCAGCCACGCTTCCGTGATTACATACTGCGGAGGGTGTAGGATTCGAACCTACGAGGGCTTTCGCCCACCTGTTTTCAAGACAGGCGCCTTAAACCACTCGGCCAACCCTCCAATAAAACTGCGAGCCTTCGTGGTTCCTGGGCCCTTGTTTAGGGCCCGCCCATTCCTCCAAGTATTCGGAATGGGCCCACTCGGCCAACCCTCCAATAAAACTGTGCCAGTGTACCACAGGTCTCAGAGAAAGGGGAGGGCTAGAACTCTCGCCGCTCTGGAGCATCTTTGAGAATCTCGAAGGCCTCTTCTGCGGTATCCACGATACGGTAAATACTCATGTCGTCTTTATCAATAGACCCATACTCTTTATAGAGCACCTCATCAATCCATGTGGCAAACGGCTCCCAGAATTCACGCCCCACGAGTACAAGAGGAATACGAGTTGAGATTTTTCGGGTCTGAATAAGCGTTACGAGCTCAAAAAATTCGTCGAGCGTACCAAAGCCGCCTGGAAAGTAAACGTATGCCCACGCAGAATACGACATAATAACTTTACGCACGAAAAAGTAATGAAAGCTCCCTGCCTTACGCACGAACGGATTAATGCGCTGCTCGTAGGGAAGTTTGATGTTTATACCAATCGATTCTCCGTTCGCTTCAGCCGCGCCCCGATTCCCGGCCTCCATAATGCCTGGGCCGCCGCCGGTCACAACACCAAATCCAGCATTCGCGAGCATGCTCCCAAGTTTCCGCGCCTCTTCATACCACTTCGTGCCGGGGAGCGTTCGTGCTGATCCAAAAATAGTGATCGATTTTTTAAAATCTGCAATAAACTGAAACCCATCGACAAACTCTGCCATGATACGAAACACGCGCCACTGGAATGACGAGCGAAAATCTGGAGCTGATTCTTGGTGGGGGAGCTTCTGAACGGGAACGTTGAGATTTCCATTTGGCATACACGCAGTATATCACGTGAGGCCGCGGGAACGACAAGCAATGTGTGGACCGTACCGGACTTGAACCGGTGGCCTCCTCCATGCCATGGAGGCGCTCTACCAGCTGAGCTAACGGCCCGAAAACGTTTGAAAAAGTACCACAAAAGTGCTAGGATAGCAACGATTTCGCGCAACGCCCACGCAGGCACCGAGCCCTTGTAGCTCAACGGATAGAGCAGCGCCGTCCTAAGGCGTTGATGTGGGTTCAATTCCTACCGAGGGCACACCATGCATGAATATTCCTTCTCCCATTCAGAATGTTCTCACCACGCTCAAAAGCGCTGGCTTTGAGGCATTCGTTGTAGGCGGATCGGTGCGCGACATGCTCCGCGGCGTGGCGCCAAAAGATTGGGACGTCACCACAAACGCTCGACCAGAGGAAATCCAAAAACTATTCCCGGAACACGTCTACGAAAACACGTTTGGCACCGTGAGCGTTAAAACTGGATCAGAAGAACCAACTCTAGCACTCGTTGAAGTCACTCCATACCGCATCGAGGGAAAGTATTCTGATCGACGCCATCCGGATGAAATTACGTTCGCAAAAACGCTTGCGGAGGATCTGTCGCGGCGAGATTTCACTATCAATGCCATCGCACTGAGTGAGAGTGGAGAAATTATTGACCCATTCCATGGCGCCCAAGATATTCGAGACGGCACCATCCGCACGGTCGGAGACCCGCATGAGCGCTTTTCGGAAGATGCATTGCGTATTTTGCGCGCAGCACGCCTTGGCGCAGAGCTCGGTTTTAGTATTGCACCAGAGACACTTGCCGCAATGCGGGCGCTTGGGTCAACGCTCGATGCTATCTCTGTAGAGCGCATCCGAGATGAATTCACAAAAATTGTCGTATCGCCCCGCGCCTATGAAGGGGTAGCGTTCCTTCAAGAGGTCGGTCTCCTTCGCCACATCATACCGGAGCTCCTTGAGGGGGTCGGCGTTTCCCAGAACCTGCATCACATTTATACCGTCTGGGAACATAATGCGCGAGCACTGAAGTACGCAGCGGAGCAAAACTATTCACTTGTCGTGCGTCTCGCGTGTCTTCTTCATGATGTTGGCAAGCCCCGCACAAAACGGGGGGAGGGGACACGCTCCACGTTCTATGGCCATGACGTTGTTGGTGGACGCATGACAAAAGCAATCCTCTCTCGCTTGAAGTATTCAAAAGAGATCGTTGAGCGCGTCACCACACTGGTGCGCTATCACTTGTTCTACTACAACGTGGGAGAGGTCACCGAGTCTTCGGTCCGCCGCCTCCTTGCGAAAGTGGGGAAAGAAAACATGGACGACCTGTTGCGCGTACGGGAGGGAGATCGTATTGGCTCGGGCACACCCAAGGCGGTGCCCTATAAGCTGCGCCACCTCAAGTACATGATCGACAAAGTATCAAGCGATCCCATCTCAGTAAAAATGCTTGCGGTAAACGGGGAAACGCTTATGCAGGAGTTGGGTATGCAGCCCGGCCCGCGCATGGGCCTCGTTCTCAATGGGCTTCTCGCCGACGTCTTGGACGCCCCCGAGCACAACACTAAAGAACAACTCCTTGCTCTCGCTAAGGAATATGCAGAAATGCCACTTGATTCTCTCCGCACTCACTTGGCAAAGATTGAAGCCGCACGCGAAGCAGAGGAGAAAGAGCGCATGAAAAAATACTCTGTATCAGCGGCAGAGCCAGTTGCCAAAACGCCTCAAAAAAGGGTATAGTTTGTGCGCTTCTTGTGTCTTTAGAGTACACCGTCGGGCTGGAGTATGCCGGTAGTACGCATGATTCGGGTTCATGAAGACCGAGTTCGATTCTCGGCAGCCCGACTGTGTACTGTACGAACACAAAAAGCTCCGCAGTTCGCCTTTTGGTATAGTGGCAGCTTGAGGGCCCATAGCTCAGCTGGTAGAGCGCGTCATTCGCATTGACGAGGTCAGGAGTTCGAATCTCCTTGGGTCCACATCTTGGAATGAGTCCGCCTTGAGGCGGAATGATTCCAAGCTAGTAACTAATACAAGGAGAGTCGAACGCCGGACCGATACCTCACAAGCTTGTGAGGTCGGGAGGCGGTGGCTAGTCCGAGTCCTGACGGTCGGTCAGGATGAGAGACGAAGCCGAATCTCCTTGGGTCCACTACATTTTTCTGTGGAGCACATCTTAAAAGGTCTTAACGAGAAGCAGCGTCAAGCAGTGCAGGCCATTCAGGGGCCGGTGCTTGTTATCTCTGGACCTGGATCCGGCAAAACACGGTGCCTTACTCATCGCATCGCGTATCTCATCGCCCACGGCATTCCTCCTACATCCATTCTTGCGGTGACGTTTACAAATAAAGCAGCAAAAGAAATAGGGGATCGTGTGCATGCCCTCATGCCCGCAATGGCGAGCGAGCCGGCAATGGGCACATTCCATTCTATCTGCCTTCGTATCCTGCGCGTACACGCACACCTTGTTGGATATCGCCAGCAATTTAGCATCGCAGATCGTGATGACCAGCTCTCAATAGTGAAGAGCGCCCTTGCTGAGCTTGAGCTTGATCCGAAGCAATATGTCCCCGCGGCAATTCTTTCTCAAATTTCAAAGCTTAAAACGTCGCTCATCACGCCCGACACCTACGCACCAAAAGAACATTTCGAGAAAATTGTCGGCAGGGTGTTTCGCATCTACCAAGACACACTCCTCAAGGCGCACACATTTGATTTTGATGACCTCATCTCCGTCACTGTACGGCTCTTGAAAGAACATCCGGACATCCTAGAGAGCTATCAGAACCGCTGGCAGTACGTACTTGTTGACGAGTATCAGGACACGAGTCACAACCAATACCAGCTCGTCACTCTCTTTGCCGCAAAGCATCGGAACATCTTCTGCATCGGCGACGATGCGCAATCTATCTACCTATTCCGCGACGCCGACATTCGCAACATTCTCAACTTTCAAAAAGAGTATCCGGATGCACAGGTTATTCTCTTAGAACAAAACTATCGCTCTACGAAAAATATCATTGCGGCGGCGCAGCATATGATCGCACAGAACGCATCGCAGATTCCCAAAGAGCTCTGGACCGCTAATACACATGGAGAACCTATTTCTATTCGCGAAGCGATCAATGAGCGAGATGAGGGTTTTCGTGTCGCAGACAACATTCAGCACCTCACCGCACGGAACCGCAAGCGCAGCGACATCGCTATCCTGTATCGCACTCACGCACAATCGCGCGCCGTTGAAGAGGCGCTTATTACCACGGGCATTCCGTACCGTATTATCGGCGGCCTAAAGTTCTATGACCGTAGAGAAATCAAGGATATTCTTGCATATCTCAAGGTGGCGGCTAACCCCGCAGACCTCGTCAGCTTTGAGCGCATCGCGAATGTCCCCGCACGCGGAATTGGCACTGCAACAGTGCAACACATTGTGCGTGCAAGTGACGGGGATCTCCTTGCAGCAACAGAGAGCATTGCGCAAACTGCCTCGCTCACACCGCGAGCGGTGCGCTCAATAGCAGCCCTCGCAAGCGCCCTTGCAGGATTTGCGGATGCCGCAAAAAACCTGCCCCCAAGCTCATTAATACACTACGTTACAAAGACACTCGGCTACGAAGCCTTCCTACGCACCAGCATTGCCAAAACAGGCAAAGAAGGGGACGAGCGCATGGAAAATGTCCGCGAACTCGTCTCAGTCGCTCAGAAATTCGACAACCCAGAGGCGGGAGGTCTCACGGGGCTCCTCGAGCACATCTCGCTACTCCAAGACATGGACCGCCTCCGCGAAGATACGAACAGCGTCACGCTCATGACCATTCACTCATCAAAGGGCCTCGAGTTCCCTGTGGTTTTCGTCGTTGGCATGGAGGAAGGGCTTTTTCCGCACAACCGCACCCTTGCATCACCGCATGAGCTCGAAGAAGAACGGCGCCTCTGTTACGTTGCCATTACGCGCGCAAAAGAAAGGCTCTTTCTTTCCTATGCACGATTCCGGCGCATGTTCGGGAGCACGCAATCAAATATTCCCTCTCGATTCTTGGGAGAGATCCCCGAGCACTTGATAAAGTGGGAGCGGCACAATGGGGGAGAAGATGAGGTTATACACTACGACACATGAGCCTTCCTCGAGCCAAAAAAATGTTGGGGCAAAACTTCCTCGTGAACGAAGGGGTGCGAAACGCGATTATTGACGCGCTCGCGCCGCAGCCACAAGAAACCATCATTGAAATTGGACCGGGACCCGGAGCGCTGACAACACACCTCGCGCAACGCGCCCATCGTCTCATCGCTATTGAGAAAGATTCGGCTCTCGCGAACAACCTCATCGCCGCGTTTGGCGGCATGCCCTCGGTACGTATTGAGACCGCAGATGTTTTGACGTGGGACCCTCGCCAAGCACTCAACGAAAACGAAGCGTATAGTATTGTTGGAAATATTCCATACAACATAACTGGCGCAATTCTCCGCACCGTTTTAGAAACATGGCCCCAACCACGCACAATTGTTTTTATGGTGCAAAAAGAGGTAGCAGAGCGCATGATGGCACAGCCGCCTCATATGAATATCCTCGCGGTGTGTACGCAACTTTTTGCATCTGTGCAACGAATCATGAACGTTGCGCCGGGAAGCTTCCGCCCAGCGCCACGTGTCTTTTCATCTGTCATCCAGCTCACGCCCCACGCTGAACGCCCGCATGAAAGCCTCTGCGCCTTTGTGCGCGCAGGGTTTGCCCACCCCCGCAAGCAACTTGCCGCCGTGCTAGCGGCCCACGCCTCGCTGCCACGAGAACGCGTCGAGCTCCTCCTTGCCGACCTCAAAAAACCTGCCACCACAAGGGCCCAAGAGCTCTCGTGTGAAGAGTGGAGCGCACTCTTCACCCGCATGCGCACTTCGTAGGATTTTCTATCAACAAAAAGGCCGCAAAAACTGGTGGATGTGGCGTATACTACAGGAAGCAAGAACCCGCATATTGTGTGGCCATTGCTTTGTGTGAATGAATAGACAGGCGACGATCACGATCGCCGTACTCACCCTCGGGGCACTCGGGGCTTTTAGCTTTTTCTTCACAACTATTCGAGACGCTGCAGAGCAAGCCTCGCTCGGCCTCACTCGCTCAGCGGCAGCCCCATCGCCAACGCCCCAGTTCCTAGACACAGATAAAGACGGCCTCCCTGACAGAGAAGAGGCGCTCTGGGGCACTGACTACCAGAACCCGGACACTGACGGAGACGGCTTTAAAGATGGAGAAGAGACTGTCTCTGGTAGAGACCCTCTTATTCCTGGGCCTGATGATCTCCTTCCATATCAAGGGCAGGGGAACGTGACCGAACGAACCACCAATCTTGTGCTTGGGGCGCTCGCAAGTGGCGCAACAACCAAATCAGGAGACCTCACCGAAGAAGCGGCGGGCGCTATCGTTGACGATATTATCCTGCAGGCACAGCTCAATATCCCAGCAATTGAAACTCACCGGTACCAAGTCGTTGCCGATACGCCGGAGATTATCGCCGCCTATAGTAAGGCTATGCAACATCCACTCCAGAGCATTATCGATGCGCACTATATAACGTTTGAGAGCTTCTTAACTGCACTCGAGGCATATCAGCGCAACCCAGACTCCATCACAAAGTTTATTGCCTCTGATCTAGCGGCGCTCGATGCCCTCATTGGAAAGCTAGATGCACTTATAGTGCCTCGGGCATATGCATCAAAACACGATGCGCTCCTTACAAGTCTTAAGCGCATGCGCCAACATTATGCAACCGCCCCAATCCTAGTCTCTGATCCTTTCCAGTACATATCCGTTACGGGTGGGCTGTGGCGCCTTCTTTTTGTCGATACACCAGAGAGCATTGGCGCCTTCCGAGACATTTTCTCTCCTCGACGACCATGACGCATATTCATAAAATATCTGTTGCGATCCTAGTTTCTATAGCACTTTCCACATCTTCTTTAATGCCGCTACGCGCAGAAGCGTTCAGCTTTAATCTCAACAGCATCCTAGGATCTGCAAACCAAGTTTTTCAGTGCTCGGTGCGTGCCATGAGGGCAACGGCAAAAAATGCAGCTATCGACACAGTGCTCTCTTTTTTTGGTCTTGCAGAAAAGCCCAGCTGGGTTGAGCTCGAATCTGCATTTAAAGCCATATTTGAACGCTGTCTCGCACGAGCAGCGCTTGACGACATCCTTGAAGGGTTTAAAAATATCGTACGAGATCGAGGACCTGATGGCGCCGAAACATTTATTACTAATTGGCGAGAGTTTCAGTTGAACTCAAAACGGCGCGGCGAAGAAATATTCCGAGTCATTCTTGCAAACGCAACAGCCGAATCTTCAAATGCCATCTGTGACTATCTGAAACAGGGGGCTCGCAGCGCATATTCTGTGCTTCCACAACACGAGGGGCGCATTGCCTCAAACCTACTCAATCCACGAGTAGGGGATCAAGCGCTTGACCAGGCTGCGCGCTGCACGCTCCCAGAAGGCTTCACGTTAGAAAAGCTTTCGGAAGACTTTGTGGGTGCTGGCGGCTGGGATACGGTATATAAACTTTTCGCCGAACCGCAAAACAACCCCGCGGGACTTCAGGCGATCCTCCGCGACGAGATGAGTCGTCAGGTTGCTGCCATAGAAGGCGCCGAGATGAATGAGGTTATTGCAAATCAAGGATTTCGTGGGGTGCGCGGCGACACGAAAGAATCAAGCTGTTTAGTGCCCGGACTCTTCAACACTGGATGCTTAGTGTATGCAAAGATTAAAACGCCAGGGACAACGGTGGGGAATATAGACAATCTCCGCTACCAAGGAGAGGTTGACTGGGTCACTGTCGTAGATGAGAAGCTTGAACTTGTGGTAAGCAACATTGCGCGCAGATTGGTGGAGCGAGTCTTTGATGAATCGGAAACGGACAGCGACTACACCGTACCAACACCGCTACCGCCATGTGCGCCCGGGCAAACGAGCGGATGTGTTCCAATGCCAACACAGACAACCAGCCCCACCCCAACGGCATCAACACCTCCACAGGTTAACTGTGGTCCAGGGTGCGAATGTAAGCCACCTGGCGGCCCAGGAGATCCTGCATACGAACTTTTTAAGGCACGGTTCCAATATTTAGACGACCTCTCGCTCGCCATTGACCGCGTACAGGACAAGGCGCGCGCAGGGGAGGACGTTGGTCTTAATCCTGGAAATCCAAACGAGATTGAGGCGCCGGGAGATGTAAACGCTACCAAATTCCACACTGCGGTCATTAGTGAAATGCGGGCTGCAGGATTTACAGCCCAACACGATGGCGAAGAAGTGAACATGTACCGCTCAGGAGACAACTTCCAAGAGAACTCTGACATCTCCGCACTCCGCGACACTGGGACTGGGTTCATTCGGCGCTTCATTCCAAACGCCATCTGTATCCCACCGCAATTCTAATGAAACTGCTTTCAGCAAAAAGGATAGCTTTAGTGGGGATAATCACTCTCGGAGGAGTAGTCTTTTTCATGCCGACCGGCGCGCAAGCTAGCTGGACTGACGGCATACTCACTATTGCTGAGTTTTTTACTGGCAATGCCACGGGTTTTATAGCTGGATTCTTGAAGGCGCTATTACTTATAGTTGGAGGCATTGTCGCCTGGCTCGCTAAAGGCCTAGGCTTTGCGCTGGTTTACGCTACAACAACTCACGAATACACGTTTATTCGAGATATTTGGATATTGGCGCGAAACTTCGTCAATATGCTCTTCATTCTCGCCATGATCACTATGGCGTATGCGAGCATTCTTAAGCTCTGGCCAAACTACACCATCCAAAAAATGCTGCCTCAGGTGCTTGCGGTAGCAATTCTTATGAATTTTAGTTTCGCCATCACAATAACTGGGGTTGAAATTTTTGATTCAATAAGCACAACACTCCTGGCGAACATGCAGGACGCCATGGATCGCATCGCGCCGGCTCTTTCTATAAAAACCTTCCTTAGCTTTGACCCATACAGCAATACAGCGAGTATCCCAAAGTCTTTCTTTTCTATACTAATGTACGGATTCGTTGGAGTTTCATTTTTCATCGCATTTGTTTTTGTCCTTATAAAAATTCCCATTTTGTGGGCACTGCTTATATCCTCTCCGGTGGCACTTTTTTCATACCTAATTCCAAGCCTAAAGAAGAAGGTGTGGGATCGTTGGCTGAGTGAATATATCAGATGGAACACCTTTCTCCCAATCTTTTTACTATGTCTATATGTTGGCCTTTACGTACTTGCACAACAAGATGCCATTATTAAGGTCCAGCAACCATACGGCAACGGGGCCGGAATCCTTGGCTTCCCACTTAGCGTCGTTTTCTTCTACCTCCTTGTTGGCTTTATCTTTCTCGGTGGGACAGCAGCCGCAATTAGTGGTGGCATCGTGGCAGGGTCGGGGGCTGTGTGGGGCGCAACAAAGGCAAAGCAGATGACCTATGACGCGCTTGGCATTACGGGGGCCCAGCGCGCATGGCAAGCAAAAGTAAAGGAGATAGAAAAGAGCGGGCTCAAGGGACAGGTTGGCACGAGTTGGGTTGGGAGAGCGAGCGACGCAACGCTCGGAAGACTTTATAAAGGAGAGAAGGCCAATGAGGAGTGGCAGAAGTGGTGGACTAACGCAAAACGCTTTGGCGCAAGTGAGTCTCAGTTTGCTAAGAATATTGGAGACGAAAAGAAGTCGCTCCAGGACAAAGACGCTTCTATTGAAGCGCTGCGCGATATTCTACGTAAGAAAAATTACGAAGACCCGGAGACGTTTGCTGCTGCACAAATTCTTTTGGATAAAGGAAAGCTCTCTCTCGACGGCATGCGCGACGTGTATCAAAAGTACGCGGAGATATCTCCGCGCGCCGCAAAGGCTTTTGGTGATAAGATCGCTGAAAAGGTAAACAAGCAGGTTGAGGACGGAGAGATTACTGGCGCGCCAAACCTTAACAAAGCCCTTGAGCTCATGGCGCAAATCTCGGGCGCAGACAAGACAACACTCGCACCGCTTGCCGCCGGAGAGACCGAGCAGGAGCGTGAAAAGCGGATCGTTGCATTTGAACAAAAAACGGAGATTGCACGCGATCGCATAAAAGAACTCCTCAAGAAAGCAAAGAAGAAAGATCCGAACTGGGCCACGGAGAGGCAGATCTTACGGCAAACCTATGAGGAGAAAGATGAGCAGGGAGTCCCACAGATAAAAGACTATATTACTGTTAAGAACGTGCTCGGCGAGAAGCTCCGAGAAGTCCCTGGCGGCCTCACGCCCGAGCAAGAACTCGAACAAGGCCTTGAAGCAGCTATCGCCGGCTTAAACAACAATACAATACGGGAGCTTCCGTCGAGCGCGCTCGATCCGAAGCCAGAAAATCGCGTCTTTATCGAACAGCTTGTAAAGATGCTCTCTCAAGAAGGTCACCGAATTGAAAAAATCATGGACGACGCTACTCCGGAACAGCTACGAAAACTTGAGCTATGGCTAGACGTAGCACAAACGTACGCCCTCACGAGCAGTATCCAAGACCTTGGCTCAGAATTCCAAGACCTGCAGCAAGAACTTAATGCAGAGGAGCAGAGGCTATCTACAAATCAAGGGAATAATGCGCCACAAGCCCAACAGGTGGCACGCGACGCGCAAAGGAAGATAAATTCACTGAATAAAAAGCTATCCGCAAAAGAAGATGCGCTGAAGAAGGCTTCTGCTGACCTGCGCGCCGTACATGAGAAACTATCTCTCCAAGAGAATCGCGACAAACTCAATGCGGCTGGAATAATCGTTTAACATGTCTATATTGAATTACTACTTTGCGGCGCCATACTTGGCAAAACGCCTAAAAGAGGATCCGAAGACTAGGGGCGCTTTTATCGCTGTATTTGGAACCCTTCCTCAAAACATAAAGGCTATCTTAGTAGCGCAGGAAACCGCTGAAAAACTTGTCGCATTCGGCGATCAATATAATCTTAAATATGATGTAGTCGAAGACATTGCCTTCGCGCTCCGCGAAGTAGCTACGCGCACCATCGCACTAGAAAAAGTTCCGTCGTTCCTTGTCGCGCGGGGGCTGCAAAATGATATTGCTATCGCCGCGGCAAAAGAAATCGAAAACATCTTAGGCACACCAACGGGTAGCGCTGAACAGGTAACAAACAATGTGGTCGATCTCCGGAACAAGAGTGGGGTATAATACATTATGGCCCGATTCCAAGTCCCACAATTTATTGAGACGGAGCCACGCCTCGTGGGGCCATTTACGCTTCGCCAATTTTTGTGGGTCGCCATGGGGGGCTCTATAGTTTTCATCGCCTTTGCGCTCCTTAACGGAATCGCCTTTATTGCCGTAGCGGCGCTTGCGGCATTTACCTCTCTCGCGTTCGCGTTCTTAAAAATAGAGGACATGCCGCTCATTAACTATGTTGCATACGCGCTCTCGTATGGGCTTAATCCTAAAAAGTATCTATACAAATAATGGCCGAACAGTCCACTAAAACAATTGTAAACGTCGCCGACATCCGAGACGGCATCATCGTCCTTGAAAACGGCTCGCTGCGCTCTGTGCTCGAAGTGAGTGCGGTAAACTTTGAACTCCGATCTCCAGACGAACAGGCGGCCATCCTCCAAGGATTTCAGGGGATCTTAAACTCTGTCGACTTCCCCATAGAAATCGTGATTAATTCACGTAAACTCTCTCTCGATGCCTATATAAAAGAGGTGGAGACTATGGTCGGGGAACAGCAAAACGAACTCTTGCGCATACAGGCAAGTGAATATGCAAAATTCGTGCAGGAGCTTTCTACGCTCTCCAACATCATGACGAAAAAGTTTTACATCGTCATTCCGCTCTATGTCCTCGAGCTCTCCGGGTCGCAGGGAGTGCTGTCGAATATAAAAAATGTTTTTCGTAGTGCAAAAACTGAGGCGCCAAAGTTTGATGACCAACAGTTTGCTACGTATAAAAACCAACTTGCGCAACGCGCAGAGCTTTTGATCAGTGGGCTTGTGAGTATCGGGGTGCGCGGACGAATACTCACTCAAGACGAGCTCCGCTCACTACTTGCGGAGTGGTACAATCCAAAAGAACGCGTCGAGCTACAAAAAAACGTATGACCACCGCACAAGAACAAAAAATCGCCGACAGCGTTGCCCCATCCGGCATACAAGTAACCCCCAACTACATTCAGGTGGGGGATCGGTTCGCAAGAACATTATTCCTTGGAACCTTCCCGCGCTACCTTCATACGAGCTGGCTTTCGCCGCTTATTAACCTTGATCGCACATTTGATATCGGTATTTATGTCGTACCCAAAGACACGGCAGCAGTTCTTAAAGAGCTCCGCAACCAACTCACGAGGCTCCAGTCACAGGTTATTGAAGACACGGCAAAAGGAAAGGTGCGCGATCCTGTGCTTGAAACAGCTATGGTGGACATCGAAGACCTTCGCGACCGCCTCCAACAAGGAACGGATAAGTTTTTTGAACTTGGCGTATACGTCACACTCTTTGAAAATAGCGTAAAGGAGCTCGATGAGGCAGAGAGTAAGGCGCGAAGCCTTTTGGAATACCAACTCATCACCACCAGGCAAGCAACGTTTCGAATGCTCGACGGCTTTCTCACCACACTACCGCTCCACGAAGACAAGATTGAAGCGCGCACACCCCTCAACACAGAGCCGCTCTCGTCGGTTTTTCCGTTCACGTCGTTCGACCTCACATCAAGCACGGGCATTCTCTACGGCATTAACACACACAACAACTCCCTCGTTTTGTTCGACCGCTTTAGCCTCCCCAATGCGAATGCGGTAGTCTTTGGAACATCAGGTGGGGGAAAGAGCTATACGGTAAAGCTCGAAATTTTGAGATCTCTCATGTTTGGATCGCAGGTCGTTGTTATTGACCCCGAAGACGAATATCGATTCCTTGCGGAAACGGTTGGTGGGACAAATGTCCGCATCTCCATTAACTCAGACCAACACATTAATCCGTTTGATCTTCCAGCCCTCCTCCCAGGAGAGTCGCCGGCTGACGTGTTTCACTCCCACATTCTCAATCTTGCAGGCCTCATGAAGCTTCTTTTGGGACAGCTTACCCCCCAAGAAGATTCGCTCTTAGACGAGGCGCTCATTCAGACATACGCAATCAGAGACATTTCTCCCGAAACAGACTTCTCACAAGCCCAAGCCCCCGTGCTCGGCGACCTTCAGCAGATTCTTGAGGGCATGACCGGCGCAGAGGCCATGGCAACACGTTTGAAGAAGTTTACCGAGGGGACGTTCGGCGGATTTTTAAATCGTCCCACGAACGTTTCTCTCAAGAGTCAGCTTGTCGTCTTTGGTATTAGAGACATGGAAGAAGAGCTCCGCCCAATCGCAATGTATCTCGTGCTCAACCACGTATGGACACAGGTGCGCCGAGAGCTTAAAAAGCGCATTCTTGTAGTGGACGAAGCGTGGTGGCTCATGAAATATCCCGTCGGGGCTGAGTTCTTGTTCAATATCGCAAAACGCGGCCGCAAATACTATGTCGGCCTCACCACCATCTCCCAAGATATTCCGGACTTTATGGCGAGCCCTCAAGGAAAAGCAATTGTGACCAACTCATCGATGCAAATCCTCATGAAACAATCGACGGCAGCAATCGAGGTCGTAAAAGAAACATTTAATCTCACCGATGCTGAAAAATACTACCTCCTTGAGGCCCGCGTCGGATTTGGCCTCTTCTTCTTGGGACAGAGCCACATCGGCATTCGAGTTGTCGCGTCATACGCAGAAGACCAGGTCATCACCTCCGATCCACGCCAACTGCTTGAAATTGAGAAGGCTAAAAAGGAGTGGGCCCAGCTGAACGCCTCATAGCCATGGAAGACTGGGAACGACAAGAGCTCGCCGAAGAAGCCCGCAGAGCGCAGGCGCTTGCACGGGCCGTTGCGCAAAAGAGGGCAGAGAGCGTCGTAGAAGAGGAGGGGGGCGAGGAGGAGAAAAAAATGGGAGTTGTGAGCTTTCTTTTTGGACTCACGTTTCTTGCAATCCCCGCTGATGCTGCAGAATTTTTTACCGGCGGAACATTGGGGTGGCTCGTGGGGCTCTGTGCAGACATCCTCCTTTATGTACTCTTTAGCGTCACTTCAGCATCGAAATCGCAGATGCGAAAGTTTCTTATATCGGCGGGAATTGAAAAGATTCCGACACTTCCTTCAGCCCTTCCAATCCGAAGCATTGTGCTTATCTGGATGTTCTTCTCCTCTCGCGATATAGTGAAGAAAACGGCAGCGAGGGCGGTGGAGGGGGCGAGTATCATTGCTCCAGTACTGAAAAGCCCAGTTGTAAAGAAAGCCTCGCAGCAAGCAGCGGGAATGGTCGGAATGACGCCGGAAACACCAAAGAAACCAGCTTCATGAATCAACGAAACCTTCTCTTGGCACTCATAGCGCTTTCTCTCTCCGCATCTGGCGGACTTGGTTGGTATATTATAAACACCCCAAACGAGACACCTGGTGTCGCTTTGACGCTCCAGCAGGGCGCCGCATACGTCCCCAGTAAAGAAGGGCCGACGCCGTCGCCCCAACAAAGCTCCGGCACCCTCGTCACAGAGCGCACCGTCTCGTTTATGACCGCTGGCCCCACAAGCACTTCGGTGTTGTTTGTAGATACTCCATCAGGTCGCGTTTATCGAATAGATACAGAAACAAGAGAAGAGGTTCCTCTTTCCTTGCGCATACCAGACCTTATTGATGTACGGTGGTCGCCACTCAAAACGAGCCTCATCGCAAGGGTTCGCACGCCCCAAGGCGAGCAGCTCAAGTTTGTTCGACTTGGCGAGCAGAAAACTTCAGTATTGCAAAAAGCAGTAGCGGCGGCGTTTTCTCCCGACGGCCTTTCCATAGCAACGCTGGAGCCTGGGGAGCCTGGTGGTATCTTTACCCAGAAGCTTGATGGGTCCGAGCGCGTTCAGTGGACACAAACGCGCGCCCTAGGTGGAGATCTTTTTTGGCCACAACAAAACACGTTGAGTCTTCTCGTAAAGAACCAGAGCTCGCAGACCGGTGACGTACTGTTAATATCTAGAAGCGGGGAGCTTGGTCGTGTTATAGCGCATCATAGATCACCCCAATTACTCTGGGCGCCGAATGGCGAAGCGCTCTTACACACCGCACAACAGGGAGGGGAAGCGTCCAATCTTTTTATTACTACACTCACTGGATCTTACGAGGTGGGGGTTGCAACCTCGCCACACCTATGTGCTTGGAGAAAAAACTCCGCCGGCATTCTTTGTGTGGTTAAAAGCGGCCAAGAAACACGTTTTGTGTCATACGCGCTTGGTACAGAAAAGGTTTCTACGATTCCCTCAGACACAGTAACGGCCATGGGAGTCCGGTCTATAGCGATCAACACGCTCGAGACGAGTGCGTTCGTGGTCCCAGCAAGCGGCGTTGGGATATATACAGTTCCTCTTAGCGGCCTGCAGTAACTCGAGCGTAGTGCTGCTCTCCAATAGAGAGAAGGGTTGAAATAGCCCAGTAGAGCGAGAGCCCGGCGGGCAAATTCCAACCGATAACAACAACGAGCGCGGGGAAAAGAATGAGAAACTGCTTTGATTGCAGTGGGTTGGGGGTCGCGGAGGGGGCTTGATAGCGCGCGCTAACCCAAAGCTGCGCAAATTGCGCAACCCCTGCGATAATGGCGAGTAAATGGTTCGGCGCCGTAAGCACTATGCCAACAAACGTGGTAACAAGCTGCTCTGGCTGAGGAGTGAACGCATATAGCAGAGAGGCATACGTACCGCTCAGCACGGAAAGAAATCCTTTATAAAGAGCGATAATGAGTGGGAATTGTATAAGCAGCGGAAGGCATCCTGAAAGTGGATTGACGTTGTGATCTTTATACAGCTGAAGAATTGCCGCGTTTTGCGCGGCTGGATCATTTGCGTGCTTGTCACGCAATGCCTTTGTTTTATCTGAGAGCTCTTGAAGCTTTTGCTGTGATCGTAGTGTTTTTATTGAGAGGGGCGCAAGAAAAAGCCTTACAACAACCGTCAGAATAATGATTGCTGCGCCGAGAGAGCCGCCTGAGACGCTACCAGTAATCCCAATAAGGATGTTAACTACTGGTTTATGAAGAAGGGTTTCGAACATCAGGATGTTTTTGTGTTATGCCAAGGATGACAAGAGGAAAGCTGAGGTAGTGCTGCCGCTATTCCGCGAGTAATTCCATGTGAATGAATCTCTTGAGCAAGGCGCTCGCTGCACGACGGAGAGAATCGGCACCCACTGACAACGGGAACAATCCGCGCAGACCAAAGGACGGGGGAGATGGCTTGATAGGCTCGGATAAAAAATAGTACAACGTGCCTCATAGCGACTTGACGAACAGTTCTCGAAGGTCACTTGCAACACTCTCGGAGTCACCAATCACCCGAACACAGAGCGACGAGTCTTGAAGTGGCGGCTTTGCAATACTTTGGACTATCTCTCTAATGACGCGCCGAAGTTTTGTGCGATCTACTGCTCGGGGAGCCACTTTGGCTGGGATAACAATAGCGAGCCGCCCCTGATTATCGTGTGCATACCAGCACTGCACCGAACCCCTTCTCACGCTTGGATTTGAGCGAAGAAAAAGGCGCACCGCGCGCTCAGAGCCAAAGCGAGTTATTCGCCGGGGCATATTAAACCGAGAGGCGCGAGCGACCCTTTGCTCGGCGGCGCGCAAGAACTTTGCGCCCCGAGGCGCTTTGCATACGAGAAAGAAAGCCGTGTTTACGCTTCCGTTTTGTCTTTTTAGGACGAAACAATGTTGATTTCATGTGTTCATAGAATATCACAGCTGCTGATATTGGGTCAAACGGGACAAAACAACGGATAAAATCGTCCGTCAATATTTACAGCGATTCTCCACCTGTTATAAACAAGTTATCAACTTTGTATCGTGTTGTGATTTTTGGAGGGCGCGGTAGGGTTGAGCACGGTCTGGTTTGAGCCCATCTCCATGCAAATGACGAACGAGCAACTTTGGAAAGCCGTCCTCGCTGAAATGGAGTTGTCTCTTTCTCGCGCACACTTTACAACTTGGTTTAAAAACACCCTAATAGTTTCGCGTGATCAGAATGGTGTTTTTGTAAGCGTTCCAAATGGCTTTGTGCGCGAGTGGCTTGAAAACAAGTTTCATAAGCAAATTATTCAACTTATTCGAAAGCATGCCCCGGAAGTTCGTGACGTTCGCTACATTATCGGGCAGCCAAAGCAAGATATTACAAAGCAAGATATTTCTAAGATTATTTTAGAGAAGGAGATTGAGGAAAATAGCGCCCAAATTAGCTCGGATATCGACAAAACAACCCATCTCAATAGAAAGTATTCCTTTGAGTCCTTTATTGTCGGGTCCAATAATGAGCTTGCATTCGCGGCCGCCCAGGCAGTAGCAAAAAATCCTGGCAAACTTTATAACCCCCTGTTCTTATACGGCGGTGTTGGGCTTGGAAAAACACACCTCGTGCAGTCGGTGGGAAACAAACTTCTTACAGAAAATCCCCAGCGACGCGTCTTATATATTTCCGCGGAAAAACTCACCGCAACTATTCTAGAAAGTATTCGCCTAAGAACGATAGAGGATATAAAAAATACGTATGCCCGCCTCGATTTGCTCATTATCGACGATATTCAGTTTATAGCTGGAAAAGACAAAACACAGGAAATTGTATTCTCTATATTCAATGAGCTTCACGTAAGAAATAAGCAGGTAATTCTCACGTCAGACCGTCTTCCTAAAGCAATCCCGACCCTTGAAGAGCGCCTGAGCTCACGTTTCGAAGGGGGCATGATGGCTGATATTGGAATGCCCGATTTTGAAACACGTCTCGCGATTTTACGCTCCAAGTGCACAGAAAAGGGTTACGCAGCAGATGATGAGGTTCTTGTCTACATCGCCACACATATTCAAAAAAATGTTCGCGAGCTTGAGGGGGCTCTTAATAGAGTTCTTGCGTTCGCTCAAATATATAACAAGCTCCCAGACGTAAAAGAGGTAAAAAACATTCTCACGGCATATCTCAGCGT
Organism: Candidatus Paceibacterota bacterium; assembly: GCA_030583765.1. NCBI lineage: Bacteria > Bacillati > Minisyncoccota > Minisyncoccota bacterium. Next base: position 385,398 of record CP129474.1, on the reverse strand, counting down.
TCCTTATAGAAAAACGTCGCCTCAGTCGATCTTAAAATCCGTCGCTGATTTTTACAGCATCTCTCAAAACGACCTCTTGAAGCGGAGTAGAAAGAAAGAGGTTGTAAAACCACGACAGATTGCTATGTTCCTTCTCCGCGAAGAGGTGAAGCTTTCGTTCCCGGAAATTGGAGCGAAGCTCGGCGGAAGAGACCATTCAACTGTTATTCATGCTTGCGAGAAAATAAAGAAGGAGGAATCAGAAGACGAGTCTGTAAAACAAGAACTCACCCTTATTCGAGAACGTGTCTATAACGATTCACTTTTAAAGTCGTGAGTATCTTGTTGATATCCCTGTGTTTAGCGGAGTGATTACTTCAGTGTATCTGAGTAGAATACAAAAGATATCCATGACTCGCCCCGCACATTCCCCACACTACCACCGACATTTACACATTCTATCAACACGAGTCGTATGAAAAATAATCAAGGAAATATGAGAGGGGTAGGGTGTTATTCACAGAATTATACACGGACAACCTCTCCTATAATAATGATAATAGTTTGTATATATACTATAGTAACTACTACGCTATGAAAGCACACTTTTCCAGAGACCACTTTTTAAGAGCTCTCTCCTATGTTGAGAGAACAACCGCTAAGGCAGGGGCGCTTCCTATTCTCTCATATGTCCTCATTCGAGCTCGTCCGGGAAAGATTGAATGTGTTGGCACAAATCTTGAGGTGGGCATTACCGCAACCCTTGGTGCGCGAGTCGATGAAGAGGGGAGTGTAGCAGTGTCGGGGAAAGTCATTCATGAGTTTCTTCACAGTATCCACGACGACGTTTTAGAGCTTTCTGTAAAAGATCAAAAGATTATTATAAAGGGAAAGAGCGCTCGAACAACGCTCCTCGGCGTTGATGCAAAAGATTTTCCTATCATTCCAAATATTACTGAAGGAAAAGTGTCTGTCTTGCATTCTGGAGATTTACAAAAACTACTTCAAGTCACCCACGATACCATGGCTCTTTCTGATGCGCGCCCAGAACTTTCCGGCGCATATATGAGATTTACAGGGAAAGAGTGTATTGTTGCCGCAACGGATAGCTTCCGTCTTGTAGAAAAGAGAATTCCGGCGCAGACAAACCGAGAAACGAGCGTCATTATTCCTCGGTCAGCTATATTAGAAGTTTCTCGTATCGCCGGAGATCTTGAGGGTGATGTGGCAATTTATATACATGAGCATCAAGTCGCATTTGTTCACGATTCGTGCGTATGTGTGACGCGTGTTATTGATGGAGTATACCCAGACTATGCGCGGGTTATACCAGATCGTCCACAGAGTAAATTGTTGGTGCAAAAAGGAGACTTTGAGCAATCAATTCGCTTAGGAGGACTGTTTTCTTCTCGTATTTCAGACATTCTTATTCGCGCTGAAAAAGACGAATGTATTATTCAAGCAAAGAACACAGAGAGGGGAGAGGTGGAGACGAAGATACCAGCTACAATACAGGGGGATGGGTTTTTAATTTCTGCAAACTTTCGGTACGTACTTGATGGGATAAAAGTTATTGATACCGATGCGCTTGTATTGGAATTCACAAGCCCCACAAGCCCCATTATTCTAAAACCGACCCAAGAACAGGGCGGGACGCAGTATATTATTATGCCACTGAGAACTTAGGAGTTATGGTACGATCAATTCAGTATATTCTCTCGAAAAAACTAAACACGTACGCGCGCCACATGAAAGATGAGGCTGCTATCGAGAGTCTTCTTGGGGAGATTTATAGACAAGAAAGCCCAATGCTTGAAAGGAGAGTTCGGTGCTCGCTGGATTCTCAGGCGAAGCACATTATCCTCACGGTTCCACAGAGTGTCTATGCTCAAGAGTTAGCGCTTCTTGTTCCAAAAATTCAATATGAGCTTGAGCGAGCGACCTTTTCAGAATACCGAATCTCTATACGAGTCTCACAAGACGCTCGGTGAAGGCGGATACATGAGCTGTACCGCTCTTTCCCAGTTAGAGAATTGATCGTCCGCTTCCGGATTTGTGGGCGTTGGACCGAGAGGATTATTCTTCTGAACGTAGTAGAGAATAGAATGCGCCTCAGGGGTCCCTGTAGAGGTGTTAAACGACTGCCAGAGGCCGTTGAGCATCATTTTCTCTGAGGACATTGGATCGGGAGGAATAAAGGTCTCTGCGGGCTTACCAGAGAGAGCTGAGCGCATAAACTCATTCCACAAAGGAGCTGAGACGCCAACACCCGTTCCTGTTCGATTCATTGGAGTGTTGTTATTGTTGCCGGCCCACGCACCAACAACGAGGGATGGAGTATAGCCAACGATCCATGCGTCGCGATTCTCCTGTGTCGTTCCTGTTTTTGCAGCAACCTGTCTCCCGCTAATAACAAGGGGGCTTGATGCTCCAAAAACGGGTGCTCGCGCAGCGTTATCAGAGAGAATATCAGAGATCATGCGCGCCGTTTGTGGATCGAGCGCCCGCGCTGCTTGCACCACGCGTTCTTCGAGCGCAGATCCGTCAGCGCGCTCGATTTTATTAATAAGAGCCCAAGGCGCCCTCAGACCGTCGTTTGCAAACACGCCATATGCTGAAACGAGATCGATAAGACGAACCTCTGCGCCACCAAGTACTAGGGCGAGTCCAAAGCGGGAGCGATCCTGAAGAGTGGTGATGCCCATACGCTCTGCAAGAGAAATGGTTTCTTGAATCCCCGCGAGGTAAAGCGTTTTCACAGACGTAGTGTTAAGAGACTGCGCGAGCGACTGGCGTAGAGAAACCGGACCGCGATAGCGCCCATCATAGTTTTGTGGATGGTAGCAGTCGTTTCCGCGAGAGTCTTTTCGCTGGGTTGCCTCTGCGCTGCAAAGGGGGTTGAATTCCGTCTTTACATCAAAGAGAATTGTCCCATCGGGGTAGCCTTTTTGGACCGCCGCAGCGTACGCGAACGGCTTGAAGGCAGAGCCCGGCTGACGGAGAGCGGTTGCCACATTAAAGTTTCCTTCTCGTTCTACGTCAAAATAGTTTCTTGAACCGACAAGCGCTAAGACATCTCCTGTTTTTGGATCGATGGCGACAAGGGCTGCGTTTGTTGCCCCATGCTTTTTTTCATTTGCTTCGCCGTGCTTGGCAACCAACTCCTCGGCTGTTTTTTGGAGAGTGGCATCAAGGGAAGTGATGATTTTTAGACCGCCACTTTGTGCTGTTTCCTCTCCATATTTCTGGAGTACATATTCTCGAGCCATAATAACGAAGTGGGGAGCTGAAATAGTTGCTCCCTTTGGAGCGAAGGTGAGCTTTTCTGCTTGTGCGCTCGCATACTCTTGATCTGTTAAAAAGGAAAGCTCATACATGCGCCGGAGAATATACGCTTGGCGAGCATACAGTTCGTCCGTGCGAGAGCCGTAGGGCGAGAGCCGCGACGGGGACTGAGGCAGGGCAGCTAATAGCGCCGCTTCCGCTGTGGTAAGGTCGCTTGCCGGCTTTTTAAAAAACGTCTGGCTCGCAGCCTCGATTCCGTAAGCATTTGATCCGTACGGGATTTGGTTTAGATACATCTCAAGGATTTGGTCTTTTGTAAACTGGCGCTCAATTTCAAGCGCAAGCATGGCTTCCCGAACCTTGCGAGAGAATGTTTTTTGATCTCCGAGGAGAGCCTTTTTGATAAGCTGCTGAGTGATCGTCGATCCACCCTGAGAGAGCCGCCCTTCTTTGAGGTTTTCGATAAATGCGCGGAGAATGCCTTTTACATCAATGCCGCGATGGTTATAGAAGTTTGCGTCTTCAGTTGCGACCGTTGCATCACGAACGTTTTGTGGAATCTTGTCCCACGGAATGATTGTGCGGCGCTCCTCCTTGTAAATGTCGTACAAGAGAACGGTTCCGGTGCGATCGTAAATTTTCGTTGACTGATCAACTCGTCGGTCGATAATTGTCTGAGGATCGGGAAGTGTCGCCTGAATGTAGATAAAAAAAAGAAGCCCGGCAATAATGCCAAGAGTTATAATCCAAACAAAGAGCCAAAGAATTTGGTTAAGTGCGTGCCGCACGGCGGGAGAAAGCATTGAGAAACTATACAATAAAAAGAGCTAGCACACAAGAAACGCGCGTATGGTACAATGGGGTATTGTTATGACAAATATCGAAGCTCTTTTTGAGCGCTACGTACACACGGTAATTCCTTCGAAAGAAGAGGCGATCCGACGCATTTCCTCGTCCTCTCACCCTCTTACGGTGTATTTGGGCATTGATCCTACGGGACCCGATATCCATCTCGGGCACTCGACAAATCTTCTTTGGTTGCGGGAGTGGATCGCGGCGGGACAGAAAGCAGTTCTTCTTATAGGGGATTTTACTGCACAAATAGGAGATCCGACAGGTAAGGACGCCGCTCGAGCCGCCCTGACGCGTGCCCAAGTAGAACAAAACATGGGTTCATATTTGGACCAGGTGCACAAAATACTTACCCCAGGTTCGTTTCAGGTTGCTTATAACAGCGACTGGCTGGGTCCGATGACATTTACCGACGTCATTCAACTTGCGAGCCATGTGACGGTGCAACAGATGATCGTTCGAGACATGTTTCAGCGACGCATTGAGGCGGGCAACCCCATTCACCTGCACGAATTTTTCTACCCCCTCATGCAAGGGTATGACTCCGTGGCGCTCGATACCGACGCAGAAGTCGGGGGGAATGATCAATTCTTTAATATGATGATGGGCCGGGAGCTCCTCCAAGCACTGAAACACAAAGACAAGCTTGTGATCACGACAAAACTACTTGAAGATCCGGTGACGGGCAAGAAGATTATGAACAAGAGCGAGGGGCGATATGTTTCACTCCGAGATTCTGCCTCTGATATGTTTGGGAAGATTATGGCAATGCCAGATACTACCATCATCCCGCTCTTTACCTATGCAACCGCGGCACCGATTGAGCGCGTTCATGATGCTGAGAAGCGCCTGAAGACAGAGAATCCTAAAAACATAAAACAAGAAGTTGCGAAAGAAATCGTAACGCTCTATCACGGGGAAGATGCTGCGCGAAACGCGCAAGAATCTTTTGAGAGCGTTTTTGCGAGAGGGGAGCTCCCGAGCGACATGCAGGAGGCTGTGGCCGGCCCTGAGCAAGTGTTGCCCGAAGCTCTCGTTATATGGGGTCTTGCTGAATCAAAGGCAGCAGCGAAGCGCCTCATTGAGCAGGGAGCGGTACGTCTGAATGGAGAAAAAATAACCGACTGGGCCGCGCGGTTGGATCTAAAAAGCGGAGATGTTGTTCAAGTGGGCCGTGAGTTTCGAAAAATAAAGTAAACATAAACCCCCAGCAATGCTGGGGGTTTATGTTTAGGCAAGCAGCTCTTCCTCTTCGTCCTCATCTTCTTCCTCGTCGAGATCCTCATCATCAAGATCGTCTTCGTCGTCTTCCTCTTCGTCCTCATCTTCTTCCTCGTCGAGATCCTCATCATCAAGATCGTCTTCGTCGTCGCCAAGTTCAAAGGATTCTTCTCCCTCTTCAAGGCGTGCAACGGCGTGGAGCCACAACTCTTCAAACGCGTACATCATGGAGCGCAACGGAGCGACGTGTATGGGTGCGTGGGCCCCCATACCAACGCAGCGTTACGAATCAGTGTGTCGATATTGTAGTGCTTCTAAATTCTATGTCAACGATATTCTGGGCGATACGCACTTGCGCCACAAATCGCAACGGCGAGAGCGTCTGTTGTGTCGTCGTAAGCGATCTTGTCGGTGATGCGGAGGAGGAGTTTTACCATGTGTGTAACCTGGTGCTTGTCAGCCTTTCCGTGGGAGGCGACGGCCTGTTTTACTTGTGACGGAGTAAACTCCAGGAGTGTTAGGCCGCGCCGCGCAACGCATAAGGAGACAACACCTCGAGCTTCGCTAACGCTTAGTGCGGTCGTTTTGTTCTGTGCAAAAAAGAGTCGTTCCATAGCGACTGCATGTGGGCGGTGCTTTTTTATGAGCGCTTCGACATCTTTTTCAAGCGCCACGAGGCGATCCCCATGAGACGACGCGGTATATTCTAAGGTGTTAAATGCGAGAGGGGAAAGCCTTTGCCCCTCAAGCTCTATAACGCCAAAACCGATTCGGTGAGTGCCGGGATCAATGCCCAAAATCCTAACGAGAGATGGCCTACGAGCTGCGTGGCTCAATGTGGGTTTTTCCATCAGGTGTTATGATGCGGCCCTTTGGTGTCCGCGCGAGGAACCCGATACGCATAAGATATGGTTCGTATACTTCCTCAAGCGTCGACTCTTCCTCTGCAAGCGTGGCCGCTATCGACTTGAGTCCTACGGGGCCGCCTTGAAACTGGCGATGAATTACCTTGAGGATATTGCGATCTGTTTCTTCAAGCCCGCGTTCGTCAATGTGGAGCATTGCGAGCGCGCTTCGTGCGACATCGGTAGAAACGACCGAATGTCCATGCACCTGGGCGAAATCACGAACTCGCTTGAGAAGGCGGTTTGCAACGCGTGGCGTGAAGCGCGATGCGACGCTTAATGCTTCCCGAGCGCCAGGATCTAGGGGTATCTGAAGAAGCTTCGCAGAGCGATCAATAATATGAGCGATATCCGCTTCAGTATAGAAGTCGAGGCGATAGTGTGCGCCAAACCGAGAGCGAAACGGCGCCGAGAGGGCGGATATTTTTGTTGTAGCCGCGACAAGCGTAAAGCGTGGCAGGTCTATTTGAAGGGTCTTTGCCGCATTCCCTTTGCCGATAACGATGTCGAGCTTAAAGTTTTCCATTGCGGGATAGATAACTTCTTCAACGGAAGAGTTGAGGCGGTGGACTTCGTCAATAAAAAGCACATCGCCATCGGAGAGCCCTGTAAGAATCGCCCCTACGTCGCCGGCTTTTTCGAGCGCAGTACCTGAGGTGATCTTTAGCTGGGCTCCGAGCTCATATGCAATAAGGTAGGCGAGCGTTGTTTTACCAAGTCCGGATGGACCATGGAGGAGGATGTGTTCTGCCGGGTCGCCACGCTGCTTCGCGGCGCCCAAAAGGACCCGTAGATTCTCTTTTATATTCTCTTGTCCTACATACTCTGAGAAGAGCTTTGGGCGCAGGGCAAGATCAAGAGAGCGGTCGTCTTGGGTGGGGGTTGGGGCGATTGGGGACGTCTTGACATCCATATCTTATAGAGTATAATTAACGCACGGTTCCCGCAAAGGTTCGGGATTTTTATTTTCGTATCAGAACCGCTGAAATCTGTAGGCAATTGGGCTCCCGTGGCTTTCCACACTCCAGCTCAATCTGGGATACTCTCTTAGCTCGGACAGCTTGGTCCCGACTGGGCTGCTCCTCGGAATTATCCTGCCCCACATCCTCTTAGGAAGTGGACTTGCCTACAGGTTTCAGCGGTTCTTTATTTTATGAAAGGACGCGACGCACCTCCGCTATGGATGTTGTTTGGTTTAACACTTTCAAACATCCATCTTGTGTCATGCTCACCATGCCCTCAGTGCGCGCAAGCTCTCGCACGTCGGAGACAGTCGGAGCTTGGGCGATCTTCTGCTCAAGCGCGGAAGACATGGGAATGATTTCATACGCCCCCGTACGACCCCGATACCCGATCCCTCCACACTCTTGGCACGTGCTTTTTTCTGGGGGCTTTGCGATAAGGAGTGAGTCGTCGAGCGGGGGGAGGGCGAACCTCTCGCGAACTGCCTCAAGGTGCCCTTGAAGGAAGGAGAGCTCGTCGGGCGTTGCTTTCTCGACTACTCTGCAGGCGGGACACAGCACGCGTACGAGACGCTGTCCGATGGCAAGAGAAAGCGCGGACCCAATAATCCCGGGGGAGACGCCGAGCTCTAAGAGGCGCGGGATCGTCCCCGCTGCGTCGTTTGTGTGTAGCGAGGCGAGTACAAGGTGGCCCGTAAGCGCCGCATTCATTGCTATGTCTGCCGTTTCATTGTCGCGCACTTCTCCGACGAGAATAATGTCGGGGTCTTGGCGCACAATCGACCTCAGCCCCGAAGCAAACGTATAGCCCCGCGGAGCGTCTACTTGTGTCTGGGAAACTCCAGAGAGGTGGTACTCGATCGGGTCTTCGATGGTAATTATTTTTGTGTCTGGGGTGTTGAGTTTTCGGATAGATGCATAGAGTGTTGTCGTTTTTCCGGATCCAGTCGGGCCCGTGGTGAGAATGCACCCGTTTGGTCGCTCGAGCGCTTTCGTGAGTGTTTCGAGTAGGTCAGGACGCATGCCAAGGGTGTCGATGTCCCCGGAAATTGTCCGAGGATCAAGGAGGCGAAGCACCAGCGTTTCGCCATATTCACTGGGGAGGAGCGAGACGCGCACTTCAATAGGGGTGTCGCCCTGAATGATCGTAAAACGACCATCTTGAGGAGTGGTATGAACGTTGAGCTTGAGGCGAGAGAGAACCTTAACTCGATCTACTACTTTTTGATAATCTGACGAGCCAAGCGTGGTTGCATCGTGGAGATATCCGTCAATGCGGAATCGGAGACGGACGCTCTTAGCCTGCGGCTCCATGTGGACGTCTGAGGCGTGGAGAGCGAGTCCAGCCGCGAGCACTAATTCGACTGCTTGAGTGGTGGCTTTTCCATGGAGGGCGCCAGCAACGTCGGCAAGAGAAGAAATTTGCTCCAACGCCTTTTCTAAGGTTTCTTTTTCTACGGCAACTGAGCCGGCTGTGAAAGATTGGGCGGAGACGATGTCTCGATAGCGCTCCATAGCCTGGTCAATGGCATGTTGCGTGGTTACGAGCATGCGCAGTGTGTGGCCCTGCTTTTCCAGGCTTTCCTTTAATGCAGCAACGCGCGGAGATGTCGGATCGGTAGTTGCGCAGATGAGCGTCATTCCTTCGCGGTGGAGGACAATAAACCCCGCTTCTCGGGCGACGTCCTCTGGGATAAGGGCCAGTGCTTCAGAATCAATGGGGACCCCTGTGAGTGTGGAAAATGGAAGCTGTGCTTGGTCTGCTCGCTTGCGCGCCGACTCTTCTGCCGTTTTTGCAGCGATCGCTTCAAGCTTTTTTTCAAGCTCTTCAGGAGAGTGGGGTAGTGGTGCTCGAGATGCCATCATGCCTGAGGCAACCTTACCCGAGCGTGGGGTGTTGTAAAGGCGCGGACGGTGGATAATGGTCAGCCTTCTGTGGCGTGAAAATAGATTTATTGACGGAGGCATTTTATCGTGATAGAATCACTCCCAATGTTCGCTCGATAGTGCTTTTGGTCCGCAGTTTTGCGGGCCAATTCGTTATCAGCGGCACTGATCTATGATTGACATGAAGCAATTTTTGTCAGCGGTACACCAAATCGCTGATGAAAAAGGAATCACTGAAGCAAGTGTTATTGAAACCATTGAGGCCGCAATCGCTGCGGCGTATAAGCGTGACTACGGTAAAAAGGGGCAAATCATTCGCGCCGTCCTTGATCGTGAAACTGGCGGCATCTCTGTGACGCAGACACACATTGTTGTGGAGGGCGTCGATGACGAAGGATATATTACGGGGACTATTCCAGAAGCTCTTCTTCACGACCGTCTTGATGCCGTCGACGCTCAAGAGCGTCGCGCTCAGCGTGCCGCCGGGGTTGTTGATGAGGCGACTACTACAACCGAAGACGGTGTTGTCCGAGTAAAATTTAATCCAGAAAAACACATTCTTCTCTCTGAAGCGCGAGAAAAGCGCGCCGACGTGCAGGTTGGCGAGGAGATTGTGGAGCGCCTTGAACCAAAGAGTGACTTTGGGCGCATCGCCGCCCAAACGGCAAAGCAGGTTGTGATTCAGCGCCTGCGCGAAGCAGAGCGCGACGCGGTATTTTCGGAATTCAAAGGCAAGGAGGGCCAATTGGTGAGCGGCGTGGTTCAGCGCCGTGAGGGGCCGCTTGTACTTGTCGACATTGGACGCACAACCGCCGTCTTGCCGCCTATGGAGCACATGGCTACTGAGCACTACCGCATCGGCCAGCGCTATCGCTTCATCATCGTTAGGGTTGAAGAAAGCGCGCGTGGTCCAGTGATTGTTCTGTCTCGCGCGCACCCACAGCTCGTTGCGGAATTGTTCCGCGTTGAAGTGCCTGAGATTGAGGGCGGATCTGTTGAGATAAAAGGCATTGCTCGCGAGGCGGGATCTCGTTCAAAGATTGCCGTCGCGTCGCACGAAGAGGGGGTTGACCCGATCGGCTCGCTTGTGGGCCAGAAAGGTGTGCGCGTACAGACGGTTATTCATGACCTTGGCGGAGAAAAAATCGACATTATTTTGTGGGACGCTGACGAGGCAAAATTTATTGCAAACGCGCTTTCGCCAGCAAAAGTTATGAGCGTCGAGCTCGGTACTGGTGAGGAGCGTACCGCGCTGGTGCACGTTGCTGAAGATCAGTTTTCTCTTGCAATTGGTCGCCGTGGCCAAAACGTGCGACTTGCGGCGAAGCTTACGGGGTATCGCATCGATGTTCGCTCTCCAAACGAGACAATGACCGCTCAAGAGGCAATGGCTGAGGGGGGCGAAACGCCCGGAGCGGGCGTGTCCGAGACGCCAGCGCAGGACGCGCCAACACAACCAGAATCAAACTAAATTCATGGAATACACCAAGACAAAAGATGTCGACTTTGTGCGGACCTATGAGGTGACGCTCTCAACAGAAGACGTCGCTCAGCATGTAAAAATGGTGCGCGATGAGCATCGTGCGCATGCAGCTCAGGACGGATTTCGTCCTGGCATGGCACCCGTCGATTCACTTGATGCGCGCACACTTGAGGCTATCCGCGAGGCTGGCGCTGAGCGTGCCGTGCGTGCGTCGCTCGACGAGCTGGCTCAGAAGGAGGGCATGCGGATTGCGTCTGTCCGTTCGATTGAGGTGCAGAAAAAGACCGACGAAGGGGTGAGTTTCTCGGTTGAGGTTGGCACCTATCCGCCATATACGCTTCCAGCCCTCGATTCAATCCAGGTTACTGAGAAGGCTGTCTCTGTGAGTGATGCGGATGTTGCACGCGCCATTGAGCAGCTGCGTCGCTCGCGGGCCACGTTTACTCCCAAAAAAGACGACCCAGCGGCGCTGGGCGATCGTGTGGTTGTAGATTTTTCAGTGCGCCACGCTGAAAAGATCATCGAAGGTGGAGAGCAGAAAGCATACCCGCTTATTTTAGGGAGCAATACAATGATTCCCGGATTTGAAGAAAAGCTTGTTGGCGCACGAGCGGGGGAGGAGCGCGCATTCTCTTTGGCCGTACCGGCTGATTTTGGTAACGATGCTATCGCGGGCAAAGAGCTCTCTATTCACGCAACCGTTAAAGAGGTTGACTCTGTAATGATGCCGGAACTTTCGGATGAATTCGCTGCGTCGCTCGGTAATTTTCCCAGCGCTTCAGCTCTTGAGGGCCGTGTGCGCGAAGGGCTTTTACAAGAAGCGAAAGAAAAAGAGCGGCAGCGAGTTCGTCTCGCCATTCTTGATGGCATCATGAACGCCTCTTCAGTCCCAGCTCCCGCATTTCTTGTTGATGAGCAGCTCGACAGCATGATCGCTGGATTTGACCAAGACCTCCATGAGCGTGGCTTGGAGTTGAGTATGTATCTCGCACAACTAAAGCAGACGCAAGACGATCTTCGCGCGCAGTGGCGTCCAGCGGCAATGCGTCAAGCGCAAATCGCACTCGTATTACAGGCCGTGGCGGAGCAGCACGGAGTTCGTCTTGAGGAGCAAGAAGTGCAGGAGGCGCTTACAAGGGCAGTTCAAGAAGCGCTCGCGAGGGGCTTTGCAAAAGATGCGAGCGCCATCGATCTTGTCTCGCTTCGGGCCCGCATCGCTCCTTCTCTCCTCCGCGAGCGCACGTTTGCTTTTCTCGAAGAGCGCTGTGTAGAGCGCGCATAGACGTGCGCGGGTATGAACTGTATACTGCAGATATGCCGTTTTCTGCATCTCCAACACTCATTCTGCGCATAAGCCTTGCGATCGTGTTTGTGTGGTTTGGGGTGCACAAAATTCTCGAACCACAATACTGGGTCGATGCATGGCTTCCTCAATGGCTCATTGTTTTTGTAGAGCGTCTTTCGATCAGTGCGGCTGATTTTATCCGACTGCAAGGTGTTGGTGAAACTCTCCTTGGTATTGGCCTAGCGTCCGGCCTCCTCGTCCGGTGGTGTGCCGCCATCGGCGCCGCTCTCTTGGCGGGCATTCTCATCGTGTATGGATTTAATGAGGTGACCGTTCGAGATATTGGCCTTTTGGGGGCGTGCCTTGCGTTGGCGCTTTGGCCGCCACGACGCCCGTGGGCACTTTAGTATGCGAATGATTTATGCCGACTACGCAGCCGCCGCACCGACTTTTCAGTCGGTGCGTGTGTGCATGGGCGAGGCGCTTGAGCTTTCTGGTAATCCATCCGCGCCCCATGTCTTTGGTCGTAGTTTACGCAAAGCTATTGAGGGCGTGCGGAGGAGGGTCGCCCAATTTGCTCACGCTCGTCCAGAGCACGTCATCTTTACGTCGTCGGGGAGCGAATCGAACGCGCTTGCACTCCGCGGAGCGGTTGCGTGGAAGCCGGGGGACGTTCTTATTACGAGCGCTATTGAGCACGCTTCTCTGGCGGCTACGGCGACAGAGCTCTCTGCTCTTGGAGTTGAGGTCAGGACGCTCTCGGTTAATGCAGGGGGGAGGATCTCACTTTCTGAGTTAGAGTCGCTTTTTAATGCGCGCGTGCGCATGGTTAGTGTGATGCACGCAAATAATGAAACAGGGGTTATCCAGCCAATTGAAGATATGTGTCGAATTGTCGCAGAGCGTGCGCAGACTCTTGGTATTCGCAGGCCGCTAGTGCACACAGACGCATGTCAGTCGGCTCCGTGGAACATGTTGGCTCGCACAAGCGTTTGCGACCTCGTTTCCTTCAATGCCGCAAAAGTCCACGGACCACTTGGTGTCGGGGTGTTGGTCGCCCGAACCACGATCCCAAGTCCTCTTATTCACGGTGGCGGACAAGAGTGGGGAGTGCGAGGTGGAAGTGAGAATGTGAGCGGAGTTGCTGGCCTCGGCGCTGCTTTAGAGGAGCTTGGGCACGATGACGTGCGTGGTGATGCGATAGCCTTGCTGCGTGATGCAGTGTGGACACAGGTCCACGACGCAGATCCATCTATTATACGAGTAGGGCAAGAACCCTTTTTGCCGGGGCACCTATGCCTTATTGCCCCTGGGGCGCCAGGCGAAGATACTATGCTCGCCATGGAAGACCGTGGCGTATGCGTTGGAGTTGGCGCCGCATGTCAGTCGGGAAAGGGAACCCAGTCCCACGTGCTTGCCGCTATGGGTATTCACCCTAATCTTGTCACGAGTGCCGTGCGCATTACTATAGGAAGGGGCATTGCGCAGGAAGATGCTCCACGCATTGCCGAGGCCTATCTTGCGAGCATCGCAGAGGTGCGCTCGCGTTATCAATCTGTGTCCGTTAGTTCTGTTGCGTATTAAAAAGAAGCGGCCATCTCTCGGGGAGATGGCCGCCGTGCTCGGTTATCGGTAGGGGGCGAAAGCCTCCTGCGCGAGCACGTGGAGGAACCTGTAGTTTGGCTCTTTGTTGTAGCGATTACGCAGAGCGGCCCCAATCTCTGGGACGGCGACGGCATTTTTGAGATTGAGCCCGAATCGAGCGCACTCGCCAAGGCGGGCTCCCCTAAGGATACTCCACCAGCCCGGCCTACCAATAGTGATGTGCACGCCGGGTCCTTCAAGCGTAGCCCACCCCACGGGGTCGCCGACCTGCCCAAACTCGTAAACGAATTCAGTCAGGCACCCCTCGTACCCGACGGTCAGTTTCCATCCGTCTTTTTCCGCGATGGTTTTTCTCGGAAAGGCATCACGTCCCGTGATTGCGGACACAGGCCACCTCCTTAAGATTTCCAACGAGACATATAGTAATATATATAGCGGCGACTGTCAAATAAAAAGAGTGTCCCTTGTTTTACAAAATCCTGCACCCTTCTTGAGTCTATGTGTCCGCCCGGTAGGATTCGAACCTACGACCGTTTGCTTAAGAGGCAACTGCTCTACCAACTGAGCTACGGGCGGAATATTTACCTGTGTCCCCAGAGGGAATCGACCTCGCCTCTCGTCCTGACCGACCGTCAGGACTCGGGCTGGTCACCGCCTCACCAGTTCAACTTTCTAGTTGAACGTGGCTCCGGCGTTCTCTCCCTCGCGCAAGATGTCTTCACATCTTGCTTGGCGCCACAGCTTCACTGTGTCCCCAGAGGGAATCGAACCCCCATCAACAGCTTCGAAGGCTGCTGCTTTATCCGTTAAGCTATGGGGACGTGCCCTGTGCAAGACGGGGCAACTATACCAAAGATCGGACTTCTGTTCAATACAATAACAGCGCCCAGGGGCGCTGTTATTGTATGTGCGGAGGCTAGAGTGACACAACCTCAATCACCGTTGTTTTGCGACCGAATTTTAGTGCGTCAGAGCGTTCTGGCATCCATACGTCCACATTGTGCCAATAGCGCTTGTTCATGCGGTCCTCAACGACGAAGATCTTGTTTCCAAAGAGATCAGGGATCTTCACGCGAGTGCCGAATGGCAAGAAGTTTGCCGCAATAATACCGTCGCGTACAAACGTTCCGCGGGCGGTAATGAACGGCGAATCGTCGGTCTGGTCTGGTGTAGAGGAATATGCGCTAACACTCACAACGTATTCACGAGTTGCGCTTGCGGCGCGGATCGTGCTAGTCGTCTCCGGCGAACTCAGTGTTGCCGCAGAGTTTTCTGTGATGCGCACGCTGTCAGTGGCAGCAAGAGAAGGGATGTTCAATGAGCCAACACCAACCACCAATGCGGTAGGCGCGGTTTCAATAGTTTCAGTCCGCTTTACGAGGCCGCTGACCCAATCAAGGATGCCAGCCGATGCGTACTCCGTCATTCCAAAGAACAGAACGAAGGCTACCATCATCGAACGAAGCAAGCTTTTCATAGTGTGTGCAACCAGAAGGAGGAGAGCAAAATAAAACATGGCTGGATGCCATGAGTTATCATTCACTATCCGTACTCTGATTGTACGTACATGATAGCATATCCATACTGAAAAGTCAACCCCTCCAAAGTAATGAAAAACGGCCATTTAAAGCCGTTTTTCTGCGCTATTTCCTTCACGTTCCCTGCGTGAGCGGGTAGGGGGAATCGAACCCCCGGCTCGACCTTGGCAAGGTCGCGTATTACCACTATACG
This sequence comes from Candidatus Paceibacterota bacterium, assembly GCA_030583765.1. Taxonomy (NCBI): domain Bacteria; kingdom Bacillati; phylum Minisyncoccota; species Minisyncoccota bacterium. Next base: position 370,203 of record CP129474.1, on the reverse strand, counting down.
ATACCCGCGAGAGTTATGGCATTCTAGCGTGCTTTTAGGTGTGAATCAAGTGTTTTAGAGGGGCGCAGGCTCTTGTACGAGGCGTTCTAAGATGCGCAAAACCTTCTCTTTCCATTCGGCGCCATATATCACGACGGTGCACGCTCCAAGCGAACGGCGCTGGGCGGCAATGTTCCCGCGGACGAGCACGCCTTCTCGGACGCGTTCTAGTGGAATCCCTGTATGTGTGGCCCACATGCGCCGTTGAGCTAACGCTGCGGTCCCTGGGTACACAAGGGGAATGGCGATAATAGATTGCTCTGGAACTCGAAGGCACTCGCTCATAAATCTGATAAATGTACGGAGCACTCCAGGGTCGGTGCTTGTAATGCGCGCGGCTCGAGTATTGGGGCTCTTGTCGCCATGGGCCCAATATATGCCCGCTCCAATCATAAACAAAGGGGAGCGCGCGTGTGCGCGAAAGAGCGTATCCGCATTCGCGCGCCATGATGCCCGGCGAGCCTTTGCCGCTTCCTTTTTTGCAGAGGCCAGCGCCGCTCCCCGAGGAGATGCAAACGACGATTTCTCAATAAGCGCTTCTCGCACTACTGTTGACCAGATTTCATCCTTAAACCATCGACTGAGGGTGCTTCTCGATACGCCAAGCGCGCGTGAAATGTGCCGGTAGCTTTTGCCGGCTCTTCTCATTTCTTCCGCCTTTTTTCGGTCACTTCTCATGGTTTGTGGATGAATTATGAAACCACCGTTCCGTATGTATGATTATAGTATGTCGTGGTTCCGTTATGAACAGAGAAAATGTGGATTACTGCCACTTTTTGTGGATATCGTTTTTTATTGCACTAGAGCAAGCGGGTTGCAAATGGGCATATTCATGGTAGGATTGCTGTGCAATTGCCGCGGTAGCTCAGTGGTAGAGCGCATCCCTGAAGAGGATGGCGTCGGGGGTTCAATTCCCTCCCGCGGCACCAGTTAAAAAGCGACCTACAAGGTCGCTTTTTGCCGTTTAAAATACCCAAGAGCCCTACTTCTTCCACGTGCGGTCATTTGGATCGCGATCAACAAACCATGAGTCATGAGCATCGAACCACCAGCCATCTGGGCTGGTGGAGAGGAGGAGTTTCCCAAGCTGCTTTCCAACGGGCGTTTTGAGGCGCTTGAGCGCAATACGGGCCCACGTGCCCGCCTTTTTATTTCCCTTCACTTCTTCTGCGCGCAACGTTGCCATCCATTCAAGCTGGTCTGCATCTTTTACCACCTTAGCTTCGAGGGTAATCCGCGCCTGCTCTTCGTGATAGAGGTCTTCAATTTCTTGTCCGAAGGGGACGCTTTTCGCAATATCTTTGACCGCGTGCGCTTCTGCGAGCCGTCCGTAGCGCTGGTGGACGTAGTTGAGATCAGAGGTGCGACCCTCGCCAATATCGTGGACTAAGCTCATAAGGAGCACTTTCTCCTTGTTGATCTTAGGAAAGAAGGAGCACATCGCGTATGCGATCATGGCAGTGTGAAAGAGGTGTTCGGCGACTGACTGGGAGCCAGTTCCTAAAAACCAAAGCCCCGATCGGGGCGTTCTGCTGTGGATGCTGGTTTCGTAGATGAACCCCGCGACTCGCTGTAGGGGAGTACGTGAATGTTTTTCGGAGATGCCTTTTTTCATGGCCTACACCGTAGCAGGTCTCTTGAGAAAAAGGAAGGCATGTGGTGGGGGCGTTGCACCCAAGCTTGCAGCACGAATACTGAGCCGCGGGCGGCTCTGATTCTTAACTAATATACATTTGGCGGCGCCCTTCTTTCTCCAAGCATATACCAGGTTGCGCTTGAGATGTCGTCATAAATCTTCTGTGCCATCTTTTTAATATATCCAGTAGCAACGCCCTGTTTCTCTAGGCCCCTTAATACCTCGTCGACAGATTTCATATAATTATTACCATTCTTCTGATTTATGTCTTTCCATCTTATATCTTTAAAATAGTGAAGGATATTTTTATCAAAGGCATAGATCTCTTTTATTAGAAACATTGCCGCCATCGGATAGCTCACTTCTCTGGCATAGTACGCCATGTTGTCGTTTGACATAATGGAGCTGGTTGCGGGGTCGAACTCGATCTCATAAGATTTTCCTCGGGACGTAGATTCGCAAGTTGCTTTATGGCTATCGATAAGCTTAAGCCTGCCATCAGCAAGCGCAGAGAGCGCTTCGTAGATAATGTGGCTGTCCCTTGGTTTTTTCCAGGCTATCTTCATTGTCTAGTAGCAGCCCTATGCTGTATAGTGCGCATTATGCGACAAGTTACTCAGCTCCACAAGTTGTATGATTCTTTACAGAAGAAGCACGGAGCGCCTCTCCTCCGTCCAATTTATGGCGCCGGATGTATAGATAGCCCAGCGGCTATGTTTGTGTTTATGAACCCAACGGGGAGGAACATCTCAAGCCACCCTGATTGGGGCGGGCTAAGAGCTCCCTGGGTTGGGACAAGGCACGTGTGGGATATTTTTAATGAGCTTAACCTAATTAACACAAGCCTCTACGATGCAATTAAATTAAAACAACAATGGGATGTAAGGTTTACAAACCTTGTGTACAAAGATATAGAATCAAAATCAATCTTTATAACCAATCTCGCTAAGTGCACACAGCTTGACGCCAGGCCCCTGAACAACGGCGTGTTTAGAGACTACCTTGATCTAATGTATCAAGAGATTGAGATGATTAATCCTAAAAAGATTATTACCTTTGGCAATCAGGTATCCTCGGTGTTATTAAAGAAGAATATTAGCGTCAGTGGCTATTCTGGCGCTACGTGCGAGCGCCTGAGCGTCGGTGGGGCTACGTACTGCGTATACCCTACCCACTATCCAGTGGGACAAGGGAGGCGTAATATGCCACTCGCTATTCAGAGAATCAGAGAGATACTGCGATAGTGGGCGGTATAGGACTTGAACCTATGACCTACTCAACGTCAATGAGTCGCTCTAGCCAACTGAGCTAACCGCCCCAAAACTATACTGTGCGCGGGAGAGGACTTGAACCTCCATGCCCTTGCGGGCGCTACCACCTCAAGGTAGTGCGTCTGCCAATTTCGCCACCCGCGCATAATTTAAAAAACTGTTGCGGGTGTCGACCTGGGTTTCTTTTGAAACCCGCCGAATGTTCACCCGCTCACATTCGGCCCACCCGCGCATAATTTAAAAAACAAATAACCTACCATCCTAACAGGAAGAGAGGATACCGCATTTTGCAAACCTTTTCCAGAGGAGAACAGAACGGCGCCCTTGTGGGCGCCGGCCGGTTATTCTGCTGCAGGAGTCTCTTCTGGTTCCGGCGCCTCTACTACTGGTTCTGGGGCGATGGCTGCCGAAAGGGCGCGAGTCTTCTTACGAATTTCGCGAGCAGACTTGGTGCGGAGATAGTAGAGCTTTGCGCGACGGACGCGGGATTTCTTTACAACTTCGATTTTCTCAATGGTTGGGAGAGCGAGCGGGAGAACCTTCTCGACGCCGATGCCATTGGAAACCTTGCGGACGGTGATGGTTGCGCCAGGCCCGGTGCCGTGTTTGCGAGCAATAACAATGCCTTCAAAGATGCTATTCTTTGACTTGCCCTTTTCAATAATCTTTTGAGAGACGCGGACGGTCCAGCCGACGCGGATGTCTTCAAAGCGCTTTGCGGGGGCGTACTTTGCGATGAATTGGTTGGTTGCGTTCGTCATAATAAGCGAGGCCTAGTGTAACGCATCAAGAACGTTTTGTAAATCCCCTGGGAGGGGGGCCTGAACGCTTACACGAGAACTGTCTGGGGCGGCAACGGAAAGGGAGTGGGCGTGGAGAAAAAGGCGAGAGAGGCCCTGGGGGATTGGGGCAGATGTGGTATAGAGCAGGTCTCCTGCGATTGGCGTCCCCATGTGCTTGCAGTGCACTCGAATTTGGTGCGTGCGCCCCGTGCGAGGGTGGGCGGCGATGAGTGAAAACCGATCAAAGGTTTTGAGGGTTCTATAATCAGTGATGGCTTCGTGGGCCACAAGGGTTCGCTTGCCATGGATGCGTGTAGTGCGCTTGTTTCCAAGGGCTCCAATGGGAGCATCTATGGTGCCCTGAGGTGGGCGAGGAGTCCCATGTACCAGGGCCCAATATTCTTTCTCAATAATGTGGTCTTGAAACTGTTTTTTTAATGAAAAGAATGCCGCGTTTGTTTTTGCGACAACCATCACGCCGGACGTTTCTTTATCGAGGCGGTGGACGATACCTGGGCGAAGTGGGTCTTCGCCAACATTTCGAATATCGGGATAGCGTTCGACAACCCAATCCGCAAGAGTGTGTTGGGGATCTTCCGCCGTCTTTTTATGGACGGTAAGCCCAGACGGCTTGTCTATAAAGAGGAGATCGGGCGTTTCTAAAAGAACAGTCGGAGGTGTCATGGGGTGTGCGCTGAGGGATTCTCCTTCGCCTTTCGTCTCGCCGTCGCTCGACTCAGGCTAGGCACCGCCTCGCGGTCCCACAAGCTTGCGGGACATCGCTCCGGCGTTCGAATCCTCAGCATATATAACCTCTTGTGATAAACCCGCCAAACGGCGGCTTCATCATAAGTTGTGGGCGCTGAGGGATTCGAACCCCCGGCCTACTCGGTGTAAACGAGTCGCTCTAACCAACTGAGCTAAGCGCCCAAAAAAGATGTAGAGAGTATAGCACGAGAAGGGCATTGACGCCAGTCTGTTTTTATGTTAAAAGATATGACTGTCTCCCTAAGGGGATAGAGGAGGTCTTTGACAATGACAATGATGAGGTTGAGAAGGATCGGACTCATCGCGATGGTCGCGATGATGTTGGCACTGGTCGCCGCCCCCGTGGCGCGCGCCCAGTCGCCGTTGGATGCCCTGGGGCCCGCTGGGTTGCAGGACGTCCTTGCTTCGGTGCGATACTGCGCCGGAGTCTCGAAGGACTATCAGGTCGCCGAAAACGACCTATGTGTCCTGAACGCAGAACGGGTTCCGACCCGAGTTTTCAAGGGCCAGGAGCCGCGCAAGCGACTCACTCCCGAGCAGATTCAAAAGGCTGCTGCGGTGCGCAAGGCGCGTGCCGAGGCGGCCAAGGCGGAAGCCGACAGGCTTCTGCAGGAGAAGATCGACGCGGCGGTTGCTGCGAAGGTCGAGCCCCTACAGCGTCGCGTTGCGCAACTGGAAGCCGAAGCTCGCGCTGCGGTACAGCGTGAGCTGACCGCAAACGCGCTCACTCGGCAGGCACTCGAACAGAATCGAGCTCTTGCTGAGGATCGCGATGAAAAGCTCGCGCGCCCGATGTGGTTCGTGGTCGGAATTCTGTCCATCATGCTCGGCATGGCCGTCGCCCTTGTCTTCATGCGGGGGTCGGGCCGCAGGGGCGGTGATGATCCTCCACAAGGTCCGCGTGGGCCCGATGGAGGGGAGCGCAAGCTCACTCACGAAGGTCTGCGCGCTGACGAGGTGCGTAAGCCGACAACCGAAGAGCTTCCCATCTTTTCGGTTCCGCCGTCGGGCGAGCCGGAACTTCCGAAAGAGGAGGTGGCTCCCACCAAGAGCGAACAACTAGAGCCCTCGACGATCCGCGACCTCTCTCCCGAGGAACTCGCTGCGATCGCAGCTCTTGAGCCGCAGGTACCTGAAGAAGGGGCTGGCGGTGAAACGGTTGCCCTCACGATGGCGACCGGCCCCATTCTTCAAGCTGAAAAACTGGAGGAGCGCGCTGCCGATGAGGTTGCTCTGAGGACGTCCGGATCTCTTGCTGCCGAGTCGTTGTGGCGGAGCTCTCCAGCGGGGCCATCACTCTTACCACACGCAGACCGCCAGCCGATCTACGAAGAGATCTACGATCTTTTTGTGAAGGCTGAGGCACGAAAAGATGCAGGAACATCGAGTGAACTCAAGCAACTACTCGCCGACGCATCGTCCGCGTCGTCTCGTGAGGATATCGCGAGCGTGGAGGCGCGACTTGTCGCCGCTCGCGAGCGTGTAAATAAGGAGTGGCTCCGTGATGTAAACGCGTGAACCGCCCTAGAACTGCCGACGTCGTTCTTCGGTAGTAGCGACTTCGTCCGATTCGTACCCCACAGCGTGCGCGCTTGAGAGGGGATAATCTCTAAAACGCCGTAGCGTGATGCGCTCAAACATCCAAGCTTGCTCGCTTGTAAAAGATAAGCCACCAAGGCCTAGTGATACCGGTATCACTAGGCCTTTCGCTTTTTTGGAGCTGAAAAGCGAGATTGACAACTATGCATTTTATATTGTATACTATTGAGCGAAAGAGAGGTGTCTGATGGCCCCATTCCTTTTGTTGTGTGCTGCGCTTCTGTTGCTGGCCGCGGTGTTCTGGCCGAAGGAGGCGGTGGCCGCTGCCACCCCGCCGGCCACTCCGGCCGCGGGAAGTTCTCCTGTGCCGCCTTCGGCGACGGAGGCTGATCGCTTCGAGGCCTTCGAGCGCGACCTCAGTGCGAGGTTCGACGAGCGCTTCAGAGAGGCCTTCGAGGCCCGTCTCAACAGTGGGTCCATGGACGAAGCGGTGCGTCGTACCATGGAAGCCGAGTTCAAGCGTCGCGCGGAGGAGCGGCGCAAGAACGGTCAGCGCCGTCCCCGTGGCGGAGCGCCCACCACGCCCCCGACCTCTGCGCCGACCGGCCCCTAGTGGACCGGGCGACGACAAAAACGCCCCACGTGCTTTGCACGAGGGGCGTCTTCTTTTCTATACAACGCCCAGCAGTGGGCATTGTATTGAGTATATAGTCGGCCCGCCTGGACTCGAACCAGGGACCCGGCGTGTATAAGACGCCTGCTCTACCAACTGAGCTACGGGCCGTTAGCCCTTCATGAGGGCGTAGAACTCCTGCTGTTCTATCGTTTCTTTTTCTATCAACGTCTTTGCAATTTTTTCCAACTGCTCACGGTGCTTGGTAATTGTTTCCTTTGCTGTTTTTTGCGCGTGCAGGAGGAGTGTTCGCACCTCGTCATCAATCTGTGCAGCGATCGTTTCTGAATATTCGCGCCCCGTCGCCAAATCTCTCCCTAAGAATATCTCACCACTTGGCTCTGGGTAAGAGACGGGGCCAATCTTCGTGGACATGCCGTACTGCGTTACCATGTGGCGCGCGATGTTTGATGCAACACGAAGGTCGTTTGAGGCCCCCGTGGTGATGTCGCCAAAAATTATTTGCTCTGCCGTATATCCACCCATGAGCACTGCGAGCTCTGATTCAAATTCTGCTCGTGTTTTCATGTGCTTATCCTCAGAGGGGAGTTTCAATGTGTAGCCGCCTGCCCGTCCACGCGAAACAATAGACACTTTATGCACGGGATCTGTGTGGGGGAGTGAGTATGCAACAAGAGCGTGGCCTGCTTCGTGGTATGCGGTGATCTCTTTTTCGCGCACCGAAAGTGCGTGGGAGCGGCGTTCGGGGCCAAGCATAACCTTTTCAATTGCCTGCAGGACGTCAATTTGAAGGATTTCGGTGCGTCGTGATCGCGCGGCGAGAATAGCCGCTTCATTAATGAGATTAGCGAGGTCTGCGCCCGAGAATCCAGGCGTGCGCTCAGCGACAAGGCGGAGATCGACATCTTGTGCGAGCGGCTTGTCTTCCGAATGGATTTTGAGAATCGCTTCACGATCATTGAGCGAGGGTTCATCCAAGATGACGCGACGGTCAAAGCGACCTGGGCGGAGAAGGGCCGGGTCAAGAATGTCAGGGCGGTTTGTCGCTGCCATCACCACAACCGCGTCTTTGCCCTCAAAGCCATCCATCTCTACAAGAATCTGGTTGAGCGTCTGTTCGCGCTCATCGTGTCCGCCGCCAAGTCCCGCGCCGCGCTGGCGACCGACAGCATCAACTTCATCGATGAAGATAATAGAAGGGGCGGTCTTTTTCGCGATTTCAAAGGTGTCGCGCACGCGATTTGCGCCCACGCCCACAAAGAGCTCTACGAAGTCAGAGCCAGAGACATAATAGAAGGGGACGCCCGCCTCGTTCGCAACGGCTTTTGCGAGGAGTGTTTTACCAGTTCCCGGCGTGCCCACAAGGAGCACTCCTCGAGGAATGCGCGCACCTAATTTATGGAATCGCTCTGGCTCCTTGAGGAACTCAACCACTTCGCTGACCTCTTCTTTTGCTTCAATGAGCCCCGCAACATCTTTGAAGGTGATCGCTTTGCCGTTTTGGGATCCTACGGCGAGCTTCGCTTTTGTTTTAGTAAAGCTATTGGTTTGTAGAGAGCCACGCTGTGCTTGGCGGAAGAAATACCACAAAATGCCAACGGTAATGAGAATGGGGATCAGGCTGGGGAGAATTGCACCAAGCCATGTTCCTACGCCGCTAGGATCCTGGACTCGCACCGAGATACCGCTTAGAAGCTCTGGTTTTGCACCGAGCGCAACAAGGGTTTCGGTAAGGGGAGTGTTGAGCTCTTTTTGTGAGACGGCGCGCGAATCATCGGCAAGGGTAATAGCGAGCCGGTCGTATTCGATGACCACCTCTTTTACCTCCTTTGCATTTATTTTCTGAGCCAACTCAGTGAGCGAAATGCGCTCAGGCTCTGGCCCCCCAAGGAAAAAAGAGGCGAGTCCGGAGAGCGCCAAAAAGACGAGGAATGTGAGGGCAATTGAACGAATAAGCTTCATCATATGAAACGAAACCGCCGCTTCGCGAGTGTATCACGGAAGCGGCGGAGCGAGCAACGCGTCTTTTTCTTACTGCGTTGCAAGGAGCAGCTTGTGCTCCGCCGGTTCGATGGCTGATATCGTGAACGTTCGCTTTTCTCCCGCGATGAGGGGAGTCTTTTCGAGTTCTGCCATTGGGACCATGCCGACAATGTCTTTATCAAGTGCAACAAATGCGCCGTGTGAGCGAAGCTTCACGACGGTTCCGGTGACCTGTGCGCCAACACTGTAGCGATCCGCAACGTTAAGCCATGGATCCGGTGTGAGCGCCTTCATGGAGAGAGATACACGACCACCGTCCAAGCCAATGATCTTCGCCTTTACCTCAGCGCCAACTTCAAGGAGGGTGCGCGGGTCTTCAACGTAGCCCCACGACATCTCCGACGCATGGATGAGTCCGTCGAGGGTGTCCGAGATCTTTAAAAATGCACCGAAGTCGGTCACTTCTGAAATAGTGCCCGTTACTTCCGCGCCAACAGAAAGCTTCGCGATTTCTTCGCGAACCGCTTCATCGCGAATGGCTCGCTCTGAAACGATGAGCTTTTTCTCTTCTTCGATGAAGTCGAGCACCTTTACCTTCATTTCAGCGCCCTTAAACTTCTGGAGTGCTTGGACGATCTTTGCAGTGTCGCCGCCTTCTACCTTTGGGTAGTGCTCCGCAGAGAGCTGTGAGAGAGGAAGGAAACCTTGGACGCCTTCAACCTCAACAATAAGCCCGCCCTTATTAATGTTTGTAACGGGGGCTGAGATAATAGTGCCCTCTTCTTTTGCTTGGCGGATACGTTGCCAAGCGGTTGTCATTTGGGCGGAGCGTAGCGAGAGCTCGCGGTACCCGTCCTCATTTTCAAGCTCAAGGAGCACGGCCGAAACGGTGTGGCCGGGCGCCAATGCGCGCATGCGATCTGGGCTATCAAGAAATTCGCCAGGGTAGACGATGCCCATGCCCACCGGCCCAAGATCAACAAGAACGCTTCCTTTAGAAACGCTTACAATTGTGCCGGAAAGGATGGATCCTGGCTTTGGGAGGCGAAATTCGTCCCGCGTCAGGAGGTCTTTCATCGTTTTTACATTAGGTGTCGTCATAAACATAAGGTACGCACGAGTGTATCGAAAAAGACTGAAAAAAGCAACCCTTTTGAGCCCCGTCCCATATTGAAGGGAGCGGGGGGCTATGATAGGCTACGGGTATGACAATTACGTGGTTTGGGCATAGTTGTTTTCGCGTGGAAGCGAAAGGGGTGAACATCCTCTTTGATCCATTCTCTAAGGAGATTGGTCTTCGGCCGCCGCGCATTCGTGATGACATTATTCTCGTGTCTCATGAGCACTATGACCACAATGCAACCGACGGGGCGGATGGAGAGACGTTTATCATTCGCAATCCTGGCGAGTATGAGCGCAAGGGCGTTGCTATTCAGGGCATACGCGCGTTTCATGACAAGAAAGAAGGCGCAGAGCGGGGTATGAGCACCATATATCGCGTGCGCGTTGAAGACGTAACGCTCTGTCATTTGGGAGATTTTGGTCAGACAGAGCTCTCCACTGAACAGATTGAGGCGATTGGTGACGTAGATGTACTTTTTGTTCCGGTTGGAGGTACATATACTATTGATGGGAAAGAGGCGGCCGCCATTGTCAGCGCAATTGAGCCTAAAATTATCATCCCGATGCATTATGCGGTTGATGGCCTCTCTATTCCAAACCTAGATGGGCCAGAGCGCTTTCTTAAAGAGGTGGGCCTTTCTCCAGATAAAGGAGAAACGTTGCGCGTGACCGCCAAAGATTTGCCGGTAGATGAAACGAAGCTATTCGTGTTTACTCTGTAGCAGCTTTTGGTATGTCATTCATTCAAGACATTCAAGGCCAACCACAACATGTTCGCGAGCTGATCTTTTTTCTCGCGGTCGTGCTGACTGTCGCACTTGTTGGCGCACTGTGGTTTCGGGGGTTTCGGAGCGACATGTACGCGCTTCTTCATCCGCCTGTAGCCACTGACGCGCCCGCGGTGGCACAAGAATCTCCAGCGCTCGTGGGCGACGGTGCTACTGGTGGCTTGGCGAATATGCTCGCATCGTTGCGCGCCAACCTCGCTTCACTTTTTGGCTTTTCCACTGCAGGCGAGCGAGAAGAAGAAGTGGAAACCAACGCTCCCGTGTATACTTTCCCTACAACGCCTGACAGGTCGTTGCGCTCTCAATGAGCCTATGATTGAATACTTCAGCTATGGCATCCTCTGACGACCACATAGAGCGCACGAGCAACGTACTTCCCCGGGATATCACCGAAGAAGTACAACGTTCATATTTGGAATACGCGATGAGCGTTATTATTTCGCGCGCACTTCCTGACGCGCGCGACGGTCTTAAGCCAGTGCATCGCCGCATTCTGTGGGGCATGTGGGAGTCGGGGAATGTTGCGGGGGCAAAGCTCCGCAAGTCTGCGAACACCGTTGGTGAGGTGATGGGCCGCTACCATCCGCACGGTGACTCTGCGATCTATGATGCCTTGGTGCGCATGGCGCAAGACTTCTCACTCCGCTACCCGCTCGTACAAGGACAGGGAAACTTTGGTTCAATTGACGGCGATAACGCCGCAGCTATGCGCTACACTGAGGCACGTCTCGCACGCATCAGTGACGAACTCCTTACGGATATCGAAAAAGACACTGTTGAATTTCGAGACAACTACGATGGATCCCGTAAGGAGCCAGCGGTTCTTCCGGCGCGCATTCCTAATCTGCTCGTGAACGGCTCGATGGGCATTGCCGTCGGTATGGCGACTAACATTCCTCCACACAATCTACGTGAGGTGTGTCAGGCGCTCGTGCATCTTATCGACAACCCTGATGCCGACGTCACAGACCTCATGGAATTTGTGAAGGGCCCAGACTTTCCAACGGGCGGCACCATTTATAACGAGAAGGACATTATTAATGCATATGCAACTGGCCGCGGTCCAGTAGTGATGCGTGGGCGAGCGGAGATTGTGGAATCAAAGCGTGGCTTTGACATTATCATTAGCGAGATTCCGTATCAGGTGAACAAGTCCGATCTCGTTGTCGCGATCGCAGATCTCGTGAAAGAAAAGAAGGTTGAGGGTATTAAGGATGTGCGCGATGAATCAGGTCGCGATATTCGTGTTGTCATTGAATTAAAGCAGGACGCATTTCCAAAGAAGATCCTCAACCAGCTCTACAAGTTTACGGAACTCCAAAAAACGTTTCACTTTAACATGTTGGCGCTTGTGGACGGCATTCAGCCCAATGTGCTCGGGCTAAAGCCCCTGTTGGAGCAGTTTATTTCTCATCGCAAGGTGGTGGTAACGCGCCGCACAGAATACGATCTTGCAAAAGCAAAGGACAGGGCGCACATCCTTGAAGGATTGAGTAAGGCGCTCGACCACATTGATAAGATCATCGAGACTATTAAAAAGTCTCAGGCACGCGAAGATGCGCGTGTAAATTTGATGAAGAAGTTTGCTTTTTCGGAGCGGCAGGCCGACGCAATTTTGGACATGCGCCTACAGACGCTCGCCGGCCTTGAGCGGAAAAAGATCGATGACGAGCTCGCGGAGAAGCGTAAGCTCATCGCATATCTTGAAGACCTACTCAAGCATCCGAAAAAGATTCTCGCAGTTATTAAAGAAGAATTTCAGCACATCGCAGATGTGTACGGCGACGATCGCCGCACGAATGTTGTGAAGTCGGCTCTCCGAGAGATTGGAGACGAAGAGCTTGTCCCCGAAGAGAGCGCCCTCTTCATGATGACGCATGGCGGGTACATCAAGCGTCTTGCCCCAGAAGATTTGCGTGCCCAGAAGCGCGGCGGTAAGGGACTTGTTGGCATTGCTACAAAAGAAGAAGATGTCGTTACCCAGTTCTTCCTTGCGAATACACATGACAACATCTTGTTCTTCACGCAGTCAGGTAAGGTATTCCAAACGAAGGGATACGAAGTCCCTGAGTCTTCGCGCCAATCGAAGGGACGAGCAATCGCAAACTTCCTACAGGTCTCTTCAAGCGATGTGATCACCGCGGTGGTTCCTGTCCCAAAGAGCAAAAAAGGACAGGGTGGGTTCCTCTTCATGACGACCGAACAGGGCGTGGTGAAAAAAGTTCCTCTCGACGCTTTCGCAAATGTGCGAAAGAACGGCATGATCGCCATGAACCTCAAGCCGGGCGATGCATTGCGCTGGGTGCTCGTCACATCAGGAAAAGACCAGATTATCATGACAACCTCTGGAGGGAATGCTATTCGGTTTGAAGAAAAAGAAGTTCGTCCAATGGGCCGTACCGCCGGCGGCGTGATCGGTGTTCGTATCGAAGCGGGCGAGCGGCTGGTGGGCGCAGATTGTGTTCCTGCAGGATCAGAAAAGGGCCTGCAACTCTTGGCGGTAATGGAGCGGGGTTATGGAAAGCGTACGGAACTCAAGGCATATAAAGTGCAAAAGCGTGGCGGCAAGGGCATTATGACGGCAAAGATCACTGAAAAAACGGGAAGCCTAGTATCGGCGCACATTGCGTCTGAAGAATTCAAGGAGCTCATCGCCGTTTCGAGCAAGGGGCAGGTCATCCGCACAACCATCGACGCTGTTTCGCTCTTAGGCCGCGCAACGCAGGGAGTTCGTGTGATGAAACTTGAAGCGGGCGATCGTGTTGTTTCGGTTGTTCTCGCATAGTGTTGATACCGCGGTTGCAAAAGCATGATACACTGTAGGTGATGTCAGAACATGCACAGCGGCCGTTTTTAGATACATCAGCATCTCTGAAGGACGTCGGCGTTCGTGAGGGGATGCGCGTTGCCGACTTTGGATGCGGCACAGGTTTTTATACGATTCAGCTTGGCCAACGCGTGGGATCACGCGGCGAGGTTGTTGCGATCGATGTGCAAAATCCACCGCTCGAAAGCGTGCGAACTCGTGCGCAAGCGGCTGGGCTTGAAAATATTCGGACTGTTCGAGCGGATCTTGAGGTTCCTAAGAGCACCGGCATTCCAGACGGTGCCCTCGATATGGTGACAATCGCAAACGTCCTCTTCCAATCTCAAAAAAAAGAAAACATTCTTCAAGAAGCGCATCGGGTACTCAAGTTAGACGGGCGCCTAGTGGTTATAGAATGGGCAAAGGGGGCCGGTGGCATGGGGCCCGTGGACGATATGCGCACGAGCGTGGACGATATGCGCACTATCGTGCAAAAAGAGGGTTTTGTTTTTGAGCGGAATGCGGACGCAGGGGCATTTCACTACATTCTCATTTTTAAAAAGACGTCATGAGTATTTTTCAAACGCTTACTAGCCCAAATCGTCTCGTATATGTTCTTGGCATTTCTGTTGGGCTACTCGTTTTTCTCACCGCCATTCTTGTACTCCGTGGTTTTGGAGGAGGGGGTAATGAGCAAGAAGCGCGAGCTGAAATTACGTTCTGGGGAGTATTCGACGATCCGCGCATCATGCGCCCCGCGCTCGACAAGTTCCAGTCGCTTCACCCAAACATACGCGTTACCTACAAACTGTTTTCTTATGCAACATATGAGCGTGACGTAATTGAAGCGCTCGCGTCTGGTCGCGGTCCGGACGTGTGGATGATTCACCACACTTGGCTCCCGAAGCATAAGGCGAAACTGGCCCCCATGCCAGAACGTGTGTCTGGCGCCGACGGGCCGCTTATGACACAGCGTGAATTTCAAGAATCTTTTGTCGACGTCGCCCAGAGGGACCTTATCGCTGATGGCAAAATCTATTCACTGCCACTGTACGTTGATTCTCTTGCGCTCTACTGGAACCGCGACCTTTTCAACGCTGCGGGCATAGAAAACCCTCCGCGTACGTGGGAGGAATTTAATCAGGCGGTTGAGAAGCTGACAACACGAGACGATCGGCAGAATATCGTTCGCGCGGGGGCGGCGATCGGCTCTGCGCGCAATATTAATCGTTCAACCGATATTCTTGCGGCACTGATGCTGCAGAGCGGCGTTCAAATGACGGACGCTGACCGCACAGAAGCAACGTTTGGTCGCTCGGTGAATAATCAGGCCGTAGGGGAGGTTGCACTGCAATACTACACTGACTTTACTAATCCGGGGAAAGTTTCGTACACGTGGAACGATTCGCAACACTACTCGATCGATGCTTTTGTGGAAGGAAATGCGGCGATGATGTTTAACTATGCTCACCAAATTGACGCGATTCGTGCTCGTGCGCCGCGTTTGAATATCGCAGTTGCGCCGATGCCACAACACGCACAGCAGTTGGCGCGCAACGATGTGCGCACATACGCAAACTACTGGACTCCTGTTGTGTCTGCGGCGTCGCCGTATGTGGATCAGGCGTGGGAGTTCGTCGACTTCTTGGCGTCAGAGGAGGGGGCAACGTTGTATCTATCAGAGGCGCGCCGTCCCGCGGCGTTGCGGAGCATCATTACACGCCAAAAAACCGATCCCGATCTTGGCGTATTTGCAGATCAAGCGCTCACTGCGCAAAGTTGGTTCCAGGCGGATTTTTCGGCAATCGAAACGATCTTTGCGGAGATGATTGATAGTGTCAATTTCGGTAGATCTTCAGTGCGTGAGGCGCTGCGCAACGCAGAGGCTCGTGTATCAGTCCTCATGCAGGAACTTCGCCGTAAACCATGAGCACACTCACTCGCATCATGTCGGGGGCGGTACTCGCAGTCATGTTCAGTGGAGTCTTTGCTCTTCCCGTAGAGGCTGCTGTGGTCCCTTGTGGGAAGTCGACTGACACAGGGGTGAATGCGATGTGTCAGACGTGCCATCTCGTTGAGGCAGCAGATTCTGCTCTTCGATTCGTGATGTTTGTTGCGGCGCCCCTGGTAGCCACTATTCTTTTTATCATTGCCGGTTTTATCCGGGTTGCGGGAGCAACAAACACAAAGAGCGTCTCACAGAGCAATACGCTTTTTTCAAATGCAATTATTGGGCTTGTGGTGATTATGCTTGCATGGATGGTGGTGAATACATTCTTAAAATTTGTGGCGAGTAACTATTTCGGCGCGAATGTAAAATGGTATGAACCGATTACCTGTACGCCCGATGAGAATATAAATCTTCCTCCAGCTCCGACGAATACCGTTTCGGTGCCGCCATCTTCGTCGGTGCAGGCCGCAGCTCAACGTCTTCTTACGCAGGGTGGCGTTACATTCTCTACAAGTGCCGATTGTGGTGCTCCAAATCATGCGCGGGGGAATATAGATTCGCTGGCAGCGGGACAACTTCCGTCGGTGTGTAGTAACCGATGCGCTGCTGGATGCACTCCAGGTGGCGCGTCGGGTACGGTTACCGTTGACCAACGCATCCTTGACGGTCTTATAGCCCTTTCTCAGAATGGGCACCAATTTGTCGTATCGTCGCTTACGACTGGAAGCCATAGCGCCAATAGTCAGCATTATCGCGGCACTGCGGTTGACATTACTATCCCGAGCGGCGACTCAGCAAAATGGCGAGCGGCCCGTGATTTTCTCGCATTGCGTGGGGGATACGTTATTTGTGAAGCGGCGGGCGGTGCGGTTGTCGCAGACTGCGCGGTTTCGCAAACGAATCATATTCACTGGCAATTAAATTAGCTTAAATGAGGCGTGATATAATAACTAATATGATGCGAGTACTGCTTATGACTCTTCTTGTTGGCGTTCTCCTGTTTAGCTCTAGCTCTGCGTTTGCCGCGGACCCATGTCCAGAGGGCTCTCTGTGTCTTAGAAATCCGCTTGCATCAGGTAACGTTATTGATCTCATCAACGCCGCACTGCGCTTTATCACCGCCATCGCTATTCCTATCGCGGTTATTATGATCATCTGGGCGGGGATTAAATACCTTACCGCGGGATCAAATCCAAAAGCCATCGGAGAGGCGAATAACATTATTTGGTCAGTAGTGATCGGTCTCGCTATCATCTTTATTGGCAGGGGGTTCGTAGATTTAGTGGAGAGTGTGTTGAATATTGGGGGTAGTGGCACGTCTCCAACGCCAATCCCAGCCTGTAATCCACCGTGCACAGGAGGGGCGGTGTGCCGTGATGGTACGTGCGTTATCTTAGAATGAGCAACCCTATCTACATGGCGGCGGGAGCGCTTACCGAGGGGATACAAGAAACTCCGGGAATGGATCTTGGCTACGAGCGAGTGATTATCATCGCCACGGGGCTCATGTGCTTTTTTCTCCGCGTCAGCATCATTCTTGTCATTGGAGGAATCGCATGGTACGGCATTAAGATGATTATGAGCCAGGGTTCTCCTGGGCCGTTTAGCTCGGCAAAAGCTGGACTCATATGGGCCTTTACTGCTCTGGCGGTTATCTTGGGGGCGGGGACGATTATTTTAACCGTCGCGGCGTTTATCGGCGCGCCTACGCCTTCACTTCCTTCATGCGTTGGTTTATAATATACACACTATGACACTACGGAAATTTACTACTGGACTTATTGTCACACTCGCTCTGTCGTTCATTATTCTTCCAAGTTTCGTTGCTGCCGTGGCTCCACAGGGGATTACGGTGACAGGAACTCCGCTTACCCTTGATAAAATCCGAGAGCTTATTGTGCAAGTAGTGAACTTCCTACTCGGCATAGGCCTTGTGATCGGTATTGGCTACATTGCTTATGGAGCAATTCTCTGGATTACTTCGGCGACCGATACTAAGGCCGTTGAAGGGGCAAAAAGTACAATAAAAGCTGCGCTTATTGGTATCGCGATTATTCTCGGCTTTGGCATTGTGGTAAAAACGATTGACGAGATCATCCAGTCACAGAGCTTCAATTCGGGCGGGTTTGTCGGCCCTTGTACTAGTAGTTCGCAGTGCCCCGCGGGTTATTATTGCTCAAGTAGTGGCTCGTGCGTGCGATAGGTCCGTACGATTTCTTAGAAAGGGGGTGGCGTATGAATAAACGTAATATAAAAATTCTAGCTGGAGCACTCTTGGCACTTGCTGTCTTCTCTCCTGCCTTGGTACTCGCTGCAGAGATCAACATCCCCACCCCTCCAGTTCAGTCAACAACGACTCTGGACCTTACCAAACTTGAGGACCTCTTGAAGCAGATCGCGAACTTCATTCTCACGATTGGTTTGATTTTGGCCGTTATCTACATCGGTATCGGTGGCATTAAATGGATCATGTCCGCTGATGACAAGGGTGCCGGTGCTGCAAAAGAGCAGATCTGGAACGGTATCAAGGGCGCAGCGGTTATCTTGGCAATTGGTCTTATCTTGAACACGTTGGCAAGCCTCATCTCTCGAGGCTCGCTCCGTTAGTTCTCTGCGTGATCACGCAAACACACAACGCCCTTATGGGGCGTTGTGTGTTTTGGGGGTTCTGGGGTATGCTAGGGAAACGCTCCCGTGGCGGAATTGGCAGACGCGCATGGCTTAGGACCATGTCTCTCACGAGGTGCAGGTTCAAGTCCTGCCGGGAGCACTATTCAATCACCCGTATCTTGCGGGTTTTTACTTTCTCAAGTTTCGGTAATGTAATGGTGAGGATGCCATTCTTCATTGAGGCTTTCGCGCTATCGGGATCGATGTCTACGGGGAGAATAATAGAGCGTGAAAAGGGGCCCCAGAAGAGCTCTTGGTAGTAGTAGTCCGTGGGGCGTACACGCTGCTCTGGTGTGCGCGTACCACGAATAGTAACCATGTCATCGGTAATGGAAATGTCGAGATTCTCGGGAGCGACACCGGCAATCGTTGATTGTATGACAATATTGTCTTCATTCTGGAAGACGTCGATGGTGAGCTGGCCCTCAGGCTCTGCTGGCGCTCGTGTTTTAGAGATGGCAAGTTCTGCGTGGTAGTCGTTCATGCTGTGTTATGCAAGTTGCACGTGAGTTCGCTGTCTACGCTCTCGTATTTTAACAAAGAGTATGGCAACAAGGAATGCGAGGAATATCAACAGGCCGGTGAGAGGGAAGAGTGTGCCGCCCGTTTGCTGTGCAATGAGCACATTAAAGACGAAATGAAAACCGGTCGCTGCGGCAAGGCCGGTAAGGATGAGCCACGTGCGATGCCGAGAGAAGAACCATGCAAGCGCAAGGAAGTATCCCGCCAACGCTGATGCCAGACCATGAAGAAGCGTGGCGCCAGCAAAGCGCAGAAACCAAAGGTGCGTGCCTAACGCGAGTCCAGCGCCACTCTCTGCTGCGCGGAACATTACCAGAATGTTTTCCATCGCCGCAAAGCCCATTGCCGCGGTGATGAGATAAATCATGCCATCAACGGGCTCATCAAATTCAGGGAGTTGAAGAATGGCGAACCAGACTGCTCCGAGTTTTATCGCTTCTTCGGCAAAGGCGCTCAAGAAGAGAAACCGTGGGTCGGTGAGGCTTAAGCCAACGCCGTACAGCGACTGCCCAAAAGAAAACAAGACCCACTGAACTGCCAATGCGAGGGGAGAAATAATGATCCCCATGAGAAAGGCGCGAGCAATAAGATCTTTTGGTTCTGGATGACAGTCGTTTCTCAAAAAGAACGCGAGCCAGAGAAGGCTCGGGAGGAGCCCGAGGCTAACGAGCAGAAAAGCTTCAAGTGCAGGATGCATGCTGTACGTTAGTATACAGCAAAAGCGGCGAAGGCTCTAGGACAAAGGCCACGGCTCAATCATGAGAAGCCCTTTGTTTGGGAATACTTCATGCCAAATTGCCTCTGTCACAAACGGCATGAATGGGTGGAGTAGTATGAGAGACGTTGCGAGCACTTCTTGCATGAGCCACTGCGCGGATGCTTTTGCTGTCGGGTCGGTTCCGGTGAGGTGTGGCTTCGCGCGCTCTACAAGAATGTCCGCAAAGGTGTGCCAGATGTAGTGATACGTCTTTTCAGCTGCGAGATAGAGGCGCAGCTCTTCCATATCTTTGGTGATGTCTTTCGTAAGGGTGGCGAGTTCGGCAAGCGCCTGCGCGTCCTCACTGGTAAGACTGGGTGCTTCAGCTATTGTTTGGTCTGGCGCATTCATGAGTACAAAGCGGGCGATGTTCCAGAGTTTGTTTGCAAAGTTGCGATAGCCTTTTACTTTACTTTCATCAAATTTCAAATCATTACCAATAGCCGTTCCTACCAACAGGCCCATGCGCAGTGCATCTGCGCCATATTTCCCGATAATATCGAGCGGGTCGACGCCATTATCAAGGGACTTACTAAACTTTCTTCCCTTTGAATCGCGCACAAGGCCATGGATGAGCACGGATTGAAAAGGAGCTTGACCGAGGTGAAATCCGCTCATGAGGATCATGCGAGAAACCCATAAGAAGAGGATCTCATACGCAGGAGACATGAGAGAGGTGGGATGGAAAGTCTTCAGGTCTTGCGACGCGTTCGGCCACCCAAGCGTAGAGAACGTCCACAACGCCGAGGAGAACCACGTGTCGAGCACATCGGGATCTTGTTCCCATCCGTCGCCACTGGGTGCGCTCACGCCGCAAAAGATTTCTTCGCCGCGATACCAAATAGGAATACGGTGCCCAAACCAAATCTGTCTGCTAATGCACCAGTCGTGCAGATTATCAATCCAGTGCATGTATGCCTTGCGGAAGTTCTCTTGAGGCATGTGTACGTCGCCACTGGTGACGGCAACGCGCATAATCTCTTTCAGAGTTGTTTCTGAGCCGCTGGAGATGCCGGTGATCTGTGAATGGGGGATGGTGAATGGCTTGTCGACATCAATAAACCACTGCAATTTGGGAAGTGGCTCAATAATGCCGCCCGTGCGCTCGGGCAATCGATACATTTTGTTTTATGTCTTCTACTTTTTGCAAAAGGCCCTGCTCCGCAAGCCACGTTGCGATAAGCTCGCGCGCCTCCGTTGTTTTCTTGTCTTTGAGCGCACCCTCAACGCTCATCTTTGCGTATTCATTAATAACCTGTGGGCGCGGGAGGTCATTTTTATCGGCGATGTCCCAGTCGGCCATGCTGTGCGCTGGGGTGACGCCAAGCGCGCCAGTGCCAAAAGTCATGTCCACGCCCTTATCCGCGACCACCTTTATGTGAATGGGGACGTCATAAAAGACAGCATCGTATTCTTTGCCGATGTATTGTTGGTAGCGCGATCGTCAGGGTGCACGGCAACCGCAGGTGTCTCCCACTTTTGTTTCAAGTCGCGTGGTGGCGATAGGAATGGGGAACGTCTTTTGAGTAGGTGAACGTGTAGAGCTTCGCGTCACGTTCTTCGTGCACTACTTCATCGTCTGAGATAACCGTTTGGCCCTTGGGATCCAGTTCACAATACGATTCCCGCGGTA
This sequence comes from Candidatus Paceibacterota bacterium, assembly GCA_030583765.1. Lineage (NCBI taxonomy): Bacteria > Bacillati > Minisyncoccota > Minisyncoccota bacterium. The sequence continues at coordinate 349,302 of CP129474.1, read as the reverse complement.
GATGAGGCCTGCTTCATACATGCGCTGAAAGGCGGTTGCTACCGCCGTATTGCGCGCATCATCCATGGTGTAGGCATAGCGGGACCAGTCGAGTGATGCCCCCATTTTTCTTACCTGCGAGAGAATGGTGTTTTCGCTTGCCTTTGCAAATGCGGCAACGCGACGCACGAAGCTCTTCGCGGCCGATCTCATGGCGGTTCTTTCCCTCCTCCTTTTGGATGATCTTCTCTACTTTTGGCTGCGTTGCCATGGCCGCAGAATCGGTGCCAGGCACCCACAGCGCGCGCTTGCCGCGCATGCGCTGGTAGCGAATAATGGCGTCCTGGAGTGCGTCCTCATATGCGTGTCCAATGTGGAGCACGCCCGTTACGTTTGGTGGGGGAAGAACAATGGAGAATGGTTCTTTGTGGCGTTCGGAGGAGTTGTCAGGTTAAAAAAGCCACTCTTTTCCCAGAGTGCATAGATATCCGACTCCGTTCCTGTGTGGTCGTATTGCTTAGGAAGTTCGCGAGGCATGTGCTGTTGATTGTAGCGTATCTCTTGTTGTTTCGCCAAGCGTGAGGTTGGGGCGCATGGTGACCGTGTGCCATGGCCCAATGGCGCCTGCACGGAATCGGAAATAGCCTGCGGCTCCGATCATCGCGGCGTTGTCAGTGGTGTATTTCATGAGCGGCTGTACGTGGGCGATGCCTTCTTCGGCAAGGCGCTGTGCGAGGCGCTCGCGGAGGAGTTTGTTTGCAGAAACACCGCCAGAGAGCAAAACCGTTTTCGCATCTGTTTGCGTGTGCTGCGCGAATAGTTTTATGCACGAGCACTTCAATGGCTGCTTCTTGAAACGATGCGGCAACATCTGCGCGGGCAGATTCTTTCAACGCGTCTCCCATGTCGCGGAGTGCGTAGAGCACCGCGGTTTTAAGGCCCGAGTAGCTGAAGTGAAACGAATTGCTATCGCGCATGGGTTGAGGGAAGGGGAATGCAAGTGGATTGCCCTCTTGTGCCAGCTTTGAAATCGCGGGGCCTCCTGGGTATCCAAGTCCCAACATGCGCGCCACTTTATCAAATGCTTCGCCAACGGCATCGTCTTGCGTTTCTCCGATCACTTCATAGTCACCGTGATCGCGCATGACGACAAGCTCCGTGTGCCCACCGGACACAATGAGATTGAGCACTGGAAAGACAGCATCCATGGGTTGTTCTGCGTCGAGCCAATTGGAATGGATGTGCCCATCCATGTGGTCTACGCCGATGAGTGGCAGCCCCGTTTCTGCGGCGAGCGTTTTTGCGAACGTGAGGCCGATGATGAGTGCTGGCCCAAGGCCAGGACCGTGGGTGACTGCGATAGCATCAATGTCTTGAGGAATGCAACGCCTGCGTCACGGATTGCCTGCTGAAACACGTGCTCAATGTTTGCGGCATGCTCGCGAGAGGCGATGTGCGGTACGACACCACCCCACTCTGCGTGCACGGGGATCTGCGAAGAGATGACATTAGAGAGCACGCGTACGCGATCTGGAGCGCCTTGAACAACCGCAATAGCGGTTTCGTCGCACGAGGTCTCAATGGCCAGAATGGTTGCCATGTGTCCCACCAAACTAGCACGCACGTTGATTTTCTTCAATTTTCATGCGATACTCGTAACCGTTTCAATGGCCTTATCGTCTAACGGTTAGGACGCCACCCTTTCACGGTGGAAATCGGGGTTCGATTCCCCGTAGGGCTACTACCATGAGTGTTCCCATGAATGATAAAGTAATTCTTCCACCAGAAAGCAAACACACTAGACGGGCCCCATTATTTTCTTAGCAGGCCAGTTCAGGGAGCGCCAGATTGGCAGAGCGAGGCCATAAAAATTATTCACACGATTGACCCCACTATATACATTGCCAAGCCCACGCAGAGAGTATCTCGATAACGAATTTGTCTACGAAAAACAGGTAGATTGGGAGACGGAATATTTAAATAAGAGCGCCAAGAACGGAGCAATTCTATTTTGGCTTGCGAAGGAGTCTACTCATGACTGCGGGAGGTCATATGCCCAGACTTCCAGATTTGAGCTTGCAGAATGGAAGCAAGATATGAGAGGGAAAAGTTTAATTTGATCATAGGTATTGAGGACGGTTTTTCCGGCGCTCGTTATATAAAGCGTCGGTTGGTCAAGATTGTCCCGACGTGCCGATCCTCGATACTCTTTTGGAGACATGTAAAGAAGCCGCAAGACGCGCAACTTCTCCTATTGTGTCTTAGGGGATAGAGGGCTACCAATAATAAACAACACCCGCTTGAGGCGGGTGTTGTGGTTGGAGAGCTACTTACTTCGTTGCGAGAACCTTGCTGAATACTTCGGGGTGGTTCTGGGCGATGTCGGCGAGGACTTTGCGGTCCAGGGCGATCTGCGCGGTCTTGAGTTGGGCGATCAACTTTGAGTAGGAGATGCCCTGTTCGCGTGCCGCGGCATTGAGTTGAATCTGCCACAGGCGGCGAGAGGTGCGCTTCTTTTTCTTGCGGTCTGCAAAGGCATGGGACCATGCGTGCAAGAGCGCCTCTTTTGCTTGGCGGATCTTTGTCTTGCGGGTCCACATGAAGCCCTTGGTCTGCTTCAGGATTCGCTCGCGACGCTTATGCTGTTGTACTCCTCGTTTTACGCGTGTCATGGTGAATAATTAAAACTCGTTTGCGAGCAGTGCGCGTGCCTTTTTGAGCACTTCTTTTGGCGCGTGCAACTGTCCCTTCTTGTTGCGGGCACGCTCGCCAGACTCCTTCGCGTTGAAGTGGTTCTGGTGTGGTGGGCGCTTGAGAATCTTCTTGCGACCCGTGATCTTAACGCGCTTTTTGAGCGAGCGGTTAGTCTTGCTGTTGCGCGGTTTGCTTGTTTTGCTGTGTCGAGCCATGGTTTCGTTTCTTATCAAACTGAATCATCACTACCCAGCCGAACGGAGAACGCTTTGGTTCGCCTTGCGTGACGTAGGGCTGTGAGAGGGTGGCAAGGAAGCTTTTGAGCTTCTCAAGTCCCATGTGCGCAAGCGCTTTTTCACGTCCGCGCAGGGTCAGCTCTACTTTCACCGGGTGGCCTTCTTGCAAGAACTCGTCCGTCTTTCGGGCCTTGGTCTCAATGTCGTGAGTGCCCGTTTTGAAGCCAACGCGGACCGTTTTTGTCTCTTGGTCTTTCGCCTTAGCTTTTGTCTTTTTCTCCTGGCGCGACTTCAGGTACTGGTACTTCCCATAGTCCATGATCTTCACGATAGGGGGTTGAGCGTTTGGCCCAACCTCTACCAGATCAAGGTCCATTTCGCGGGACATGCGCAGAGCGTCAGTAATCTTCATGACGCCAAGCTGCTTGCCCTCGTCAGTAATGACCTGAACTTCAGGCGCTCGGATAAAATTGTTGATGCGAAGTTTGTTCTGCAATGCAGGAAAAGTGAACGGACCGCAGTGTACCACGCCTTGAGAAAAAAGGGAAGAGGGGCTACGGCCGCATGAGTTTCTGCAGAATGGCGAGCTGGAGCTTGGCTCCCTGCATGGCTCTATGGGGCTTTGGCTCTGGGTCTATATCGAGCGCTTTGGCAATGTCTTCAAGTCGCATGGTGGCACGGGGACGGTTGAGAATGTTTTGGTGCGCCCACGCTACAGAGAAGAGATCAAGACGGTGGTAATCCGTGGGGTCTTCAATGCCGCTCTGCTGGAACGCTTCGGCAATGAACGACCACGTGAAAAAGACGTTGTGCCCTGCAAAAATAGCCCCCTTGCATGCTTCCGCATAGTTTTCCATTGCGGTGCGGAGGTTTACGGCATAGCGCCATGAGGCGGGAGCGTAGCCACACACCTCAAGCGCCTTTTTAGCGCCGCGTTCGATCCGCGTGGGGCGAATCTTCGTGCTGTATGTGGTGAGCGGCTCCAGCGTGTGCGGGTCAACCACAATGACCGCAAGCTCTAAGATCTCATGGATGCGTGCGTCCAGGCCCGATGTCTCAATATCAGTGATGGCGATGGGGTGAGAGAGCGTACTCATGGTGTCCAGATGCTACCAAAAAAAGACAGCGCCCGCCACGAGCTGTGCTCATGACGGGCGAGAGGCTATCTGGGGATGGGGCCGAGGTAGCGACGGCCGCGAACGCGGAACTCCAGAAGGCGCCGGTACTCAAACTCTTTGGACTTCCTGGTGCGATAGGGCCCGGGCCCGAGGCGTCGGAGATCCACACCCCAGATGAGCCCATAGAGGGGGATATCCGAAACGCCGTACGAAGCCTCGGATCCGATGTGGACGCGCACGGGCGTCCACCCGTTGGTGAAGCCGACTTGGTCGTGCGCGATGGGGAGCTCGATCGCGCCCCCGCGTCCCCATTCGGGGATGCTGATCCGGCACAGGTGGCTCGCGCCGTGCCACGTGTTCGGATCTTCACACGGGTAGATTACGTAGCTTGGGTGGGCGGCCCCAGTCTGCTGGCTTCCCCAGACCAGCTTGAACCTGTGGTAGCGGCATACGGCGTGTGCCGCCAACATGATCTCGATATGCAGGGGCGTGAGTGGCACGCCTTTGATGACCTTCTTTTTACTCAAAAGCCTCCTCCTTGAGAAGGCATACAATACGCTGTCTTCGGTTATTTGTCTAGGAGAGCGCGAACGTCCGCGAGCACTTCTTGTGCATGCTCTGCGGGCGTGACTTTCTCGTATGTTTTCACAATCTCACCTTCCGGATTCACTAAAAAGGATTTTCGTTGAATGCCCTCGAACGTGCGTCCCATGAACTTCTTTTCTCCAATGGCGCCCAGTGCTTTCATGGTTTCTTTGGTGGGGTCAGAGAGCAGTGGGAACGGTAGCTGGTATGCGTCGGCAAACTTTTTGTGGCTCTGTACGGAATCTCCGCTCATGCCTGCCACCGCAATGCCAAGCGTGCGGAATGTTTCAAAGTCATCGCGAATAGCGCACGCCTCCTTCGTGCATCCCGGCGTGTTATCTTTCGGGTAAACGTAGATCAACAGCCATTGGCCCATCCATTCTTCTGGGGTGTGAGTGACTCCATCCTGATCTTGGAGAGAAAAAGAGGGGACGCGCATGGTTAGGAGCGTCTAGGGATGCGTAGAATGGGGCCGAGCGACGGTGCTCGCGCGATGAGGAGGAGTGCGAATGCGTAGATGATGTGCTCATCCACTAACAAGGAGTGTTCGCCAATGTAAGGGAAATCGAGAACAGGGAAGTAGTAGAGGACCATCATGAGTGCGCCTGCGTATGCTGCGGGGCGGGCGAGCACGCCGCTCAAAAGCCCGAGGCCAACCAACAAAAGGCCCCACTCATTGAGGAGGTTGGTGATACCGATCATGCTGGGTCCTGCGAGCCATGCGTAGAATCCGGAAAATGTTTTTGCGCTCATCAAATAGCCCGCCGCACTCCATGCGGGGTTGATGATCTTCACGATCCCTGCGTATGCGAAAAGCCAACCAAGCGCGATGCGAAGCCAGAAGATAGGATGTTTCATATCGCTCTAGTGTACTGTATTTATGACGGATGCGGTGCGCAGGGTGTGTAAAAAGAAGCCCCCGTTCGTCTGGTGTGACGAGCGGGGGCGGTTATGCATCGAGTTCTCTTGTTCTTGTTCGGCGCATCCTACCCTTGATCCTCGCGATCAAGAAGATCACAAGGATTGTTGAGGGCACTGCGCGGCCGAGGTAGATCCACGAGAACGGATCGTTCTTGACCCAGGCGGGGTAGAGTGCGCACAGGTTTGCGAACAGCACCGCAACCCAGAGAAAAAGTGGCTCCGTGCTCCGTTCCGCTTTCAGCAGCCGCTTCACTGTAGCGAAGTAGCCTATGAGAGCAACGCACTGCACAAGGGCGTAAGAGATGAGCGGTTGGTCCGTGAAGGACCAAAACGCCACAACTCCCGCTCCGCCTGCGAGACACCACTTCTGCACTTTGTCGAAGGCCACCGACAGCGTTCCGTAGCGAATGTTCGCCGCGATCACTCCCGAGAGAATGATCACAATGTTCACTACGCCAGCGGTAACGCCGATGTTGGCGGTCAACGACTTCCGAGGACTGTCCCAATACATCCAGAACGACAGACCCATCATGACCATCATGAGGATCCACGTTGCGGGTACTGGGTTTGTTTCGCGGATCCATGCGCGACGAACGTAGTCCGCCGCCGAGACCAGCATGAGAACGATAGTCCCTAGAACGGCGATCTCATACACTTCACGCCTCCTTGGCTGACGTATATATTACGCTGCTTTCAGCATTATGTCAATATATAAAGAAGCCCCCGTTCGTCTGGTGTGACGAGCGGGGGAGGGGAGGTTAGTCGAGGTGGAGTCTCTCGCGGTAGATCGCGAGGATCTCTTCGGCTTCTGTTTTGCGCAGCTCTGCGGCAAGCCGCATCGCATCTCGAGTGCCCGCATCGGAGGCTTCGAGCGCGAGTTTGTAGTTTGTGCACGCGAGCTGCAGCCTGACAACCGCCAGCGCCAAGAGCTCCTCTTGAGACATCTGCCAGAGGGATGGCGACGGGGCTTCGGGTGCGATGGGACCGCTCGGACTGGTGCTCATGCCTACCTCCTTCCGGCACGGTAGCACTGCGAGAGGTGCGCGGCAAGTATGGGTGAGGGGGGGATCCCGCTCATCTAGTTCTTAAAAATAAAGAAACCCCGCACAGACGAAGCGAGGGGCTTCTTGTGCGGGGCGGCGTGGGCTAGAGGATGGGAACTTCGTCCAGGTACAGCAGTCGGTTGTCTCCGTCGCGCGCGATGAGGCGGATCGATCCGCCCACGGTTTCTTTCTTTTCCACCGTGAGCTCCCACTGCCGCGCCAGCGCTTCTGCGTCCTCGTCGAGTCTGATGCCGACCAGCACCGGACCCAGAACGGAATTCACTCCGTAGACTGCGATGGCCTTCTTCATCTCGACACCTCTCTAAGCTATAATTATACAACATAATATGCATACGTGTCAACCGACCTCTGAAAGGGCTAAAACGTGCTTATATTGCAGTGCTTGAACAAATAATCAATACTTCTAGGCGCATGGTGATGTTATTCAAAAACATAGGCCTTATTCTTCTCGGAGGGGTTCTGTTTCTCACGTTGTTTTCGGAGTCTCCGAAAGAAGAAGGGGAGGAAAGCGCGCTGCTGATCCAAGCCATTGAAACTGGCGATGTAACATTGAGTCCGTCGGTTACTCCTTCTGTGCTACCAAAAAGCACCCCAACACTAACGCCGCGGGCAGAACGCTCCACCCAACAACCGACGCTTCAACAGAGTGCTCCAGTATCAACACCGCCCTTCCTACAAACACAATCACCGCAAAGTTTGCCAAATGTGTTTATCGTTACGCGCGTGGTTGATGGGGATACGATTGACGTGGACTATAATGGAACTATCGAACGCGTTCGTTATATCGGCATCGATACGCCGGAAACAGTCGACCCTCGAAAGCCCGTCCAATGCTTTGGGAAAGAAGCTTCTCGCCGAAATACGGAGCTAGTATTGGGAAAAAGTGTGAGGTTAGAAAAAGACGTTACAGATCGCGATGCGTACGGCCGACTACTTCGCTATGTATATGTGGGTGATTTCTTTGTGAATCTCGAGCTGGTAAAGAATGGATTTGCGAAGGTATATACATATCCGCCAGATGTAAAATACGATTCTGTATTTCTAGCGGCGCAGACTGAAGCCCGAAATAGCGCTACTGGTTTGTGGGGCGTAGCCTGTTCAACTACTACCACTCCTGCGCCGGCGCAGGCAGCTACGCCTACTTTAGCTCCACAAAGTGGCACATGCGATATAAAAGGGAACATTAGCTCGTCAGGAGAGAAAATCTATCACGTGGAAGGGTGCCGTTCTTACAACGCCACGAAAATTAACGAAGATGCGGGCGAGCGATGGTTTTGTAGCGAAAGTGAAGCCCTTAGTGCCGGCTGGCGCAAGGCGCTGAATTGTAACTAGATAAGAATTCTTCCGCTATATTTTTATGCATCGGCCTATCGCTACCCGTTCGATTCCCTTCCTTCAAGACAGAAAAACAAAACGCCCCGATGGGGCGCTTTGTTTTTCTGTAGTGGAGATGTGGGGAATCGAACCCCAGTCCAAAGTGTTACTGATACCGCGTGTACTGTGATAGGCGATTTGGTATCCGTGCACGTATGACTTCGCCAAACGTCGTGCATGGGTTTCCGTCAGGTCTTAGCGTTCGTGCGGACGGACGCACAAACGAGCATCTCGCTGATGACACCCAGGAATCTCGTAGCGAGTATCCGAGCTGGATGGCTTACGCGCTAAAGCTAGGCGTATGCAACAACTGGTTGAGAGTTGCCAAATATGAGTTGACTAGATTTATTACGCGGGGGGATAGTCATCCGCGCACAGCGATGTATCAATGAACGACCTCGTCGAAACCGATCATCCCCAAGGGCACATTATACCACAAAACGGAAGTCCTGCAAAGTGCTTGTATAGTGCGTAAAAATCCCTATACTGCGCCATGAAGGAGGGCTCTATGGCTACGAGAGAAACGCGTCTTGGCACGCTCGTGCGTGGCATCACGCGGCGCCCGCGGGCGCCAAGCGTTGCGCGTTGCGTTGATCTGTTCCCCGTAGCGCGTGCGCTGTGGGAAAAAGACAACGCGCTCCAACGGCGCCACATTCAGGAGGCGCAAGCCAGAGAAGCGCAGCTCATGCAAGAGCATGGCGTGCTCGTGCGCAACGATGTGCCAGACTCCGCGCACTTGCGTGCGCTCGTTTTCACCAAACCGTAAGCCCCCGGCACCGTGCCGGGGGTCTTTATTCGTCGCCACCACGTGAGTGACGTGAGCCAGGCGGCAGGCTTGACGGTGCCTATGGCCTCGTGTATATTTTCTAGAATTCAATAGTTATGATTCCAGCTTCAGACAACATCCCATCGTGCCACGCCGCCCAGTGGCATCTCTATACCTTTATTATGTTTACTTCCGACATCGGAGGCTCATTAAGGTATTAATTTAGACAGCTACATTCACCACATAAATATCTCAACGAGCCCCCGATGATCGGGGGCTCGACTGTTCTTTAACGAAAATCCAGGAGGGTAGTTAGAATGATCTGCGAAATCGGACGTTCCAATATTGGCAGTGGCCTTGACGAAGCTTTGCGCGCCGGTTACGTACGGCGTGATGTGCTCACCGAAGACGCGCACTACGTGTGCGACGCTTCTTCGCCCGTGCCCAACTGTAGGGCAACGGAACTGCTCGTTGCCGCATGGGCGAGTCTGCGTTTGCCCGGCACTGTGGTGACCGACATCAGTACGGCTGGTACGGTCGGCGAGTACGGGCAGGAGTGGGGTTTGGACGCCGACTGTGACGACTTCGGCTCCAACTTGTGGAAGGAGTTCTGGGGAGATGTTCCGTTCATTGGAAAGGAGCGTCTGCGCCCACACGTACCAATTGGGCTATTGCCAGATGCGGTGGATACGATTATCTCCACGCGCTTGGCGCGTTTCATGGAGGTGCGTGAGCGGCTGGTGGAGCACATTGTCCCATCGGGGATGCCCGCCGGTTCGCTCCGTGTGCGCGACCTGACCTGCGCCCTGATTAACATCACGCTCGGTGAACTTCGAGAGGCGTTGCCGTCTAGACGAGCCATCTGCAGGGTGCCATGCCCTGCGTGCTCTGCGGACACGGTGTCGTACCATAGCGTGCGTTGGGATTGGCAGTACGTGGTTACTGCTGTTCATAGTACGCGGCCGATGCGCTGTAAGGGGGCGCGGATCTTGTCCGCCTGTATCTCTGACGATACGAGCGTCGGTCTCCTCATGCGAAAGACGGGGCTCGTACTCAACGGGCTTGCCGCATACGCTGCGATCAAAAAGATCACGTCTCCAGACGCCCGCGTGCATGTGCGCGACTATAGCGATTCGCGCGGGACACTCAACAGCCTCACTTCCCTGTGGCGCGATCGCTTGAGTGTAAGCACGAGGGTAACTGTGGTCACGCCAGACAAGAAGGACGCCGGGTGGGATGATCTCCGTCGTTGTCTGGACGCCCATGCGTCAAGGGTGGGGAAGGCACTCTCCGACATCCCGTTCATCTCTGACGGCCGCACCATCACGATTACTGTCACCTAGGTCTTCGTGTCGGAGCCCTTGTATAGGGCTCCGACACATCCTCGTTATTTTATACATGAAAACAATACAATCTAATACTCGAACAGCTGTGATTATATCTGCGCACCCTGACGACGACACGCTTGTTGGCGGCACTGTTGCTGCGCTCGCGGCGCGTGGATGGAAGGTGCACGAATTCGTATGCACCGATGGTAGTAATGGTAAGCCGAATGCGCGAGAGAGAACGGCAATGATGGCAAATAATCGTCGCAAAGAAATTGACTTGTTCTCACGTGACGTTGGCATGGAGCCACCGCGTATTCGTGTTGGCGGGAATATACTTCTCTCGCCGACCGAAGATATAGTGCTTGAGCTGGCGGCGTATCTACGCGAAGTGCGGCCTGATGTATGTATTCTTCTCAATCGCGGAGACTACCACTTCGAACATCGCGCGGCTCACGCCATTGGTCTACGAGCAATAGAAATCGCATTTCGCTCAACGCTCCTTCACTTGGGTGCGCGTCTTGAGCACGGCATTATTCTGGAAACCGACGGCCTTAACGTTTTAGCGAACCCGCTCATTCTCTTTGATATTTCTGAGACGTATGCCGTAAAGATGCGTGCTATGCGTGCTGCGTATGCAGAGCGTTTGGGGCGTGACCTACTCCGCTTTGATGAGGGGCTTGCCATGCTTCGCGGCGGGCGTGCTAAAAGCACATATGCCGAGGCGTTCCGAATAGTAAACCCGCCATGGTATCGTTTAACGGCGGTATCGGCCGGAATTCTTGCCGAGTTTGTGGCGATTGGATCTCCTAGAACACCATGAACCGCCCACTTAATATTTTATTTATCCACGACTATCCACACGCTGAAGGCGGCGGTGTTGAGGTGCAGACATTTCAAGATGCTCGTGCCCTAGCTAGTCTTGGGCACTCGGTCACTATTGCGACAACGCGCACCGTATCAGAAACATTTACTACTGATGCGCATGTGCGATATCCGCATATTGTAGCGCCACGGTTATGCCTCGAGAAGGCGAGTACCGAAGCCGACATCGTGCAACTTATGCGGTGCGCTGACGTTATTCATGTACAGGCGACGTTTTCTTTGCGTGATGGTATGATGACTGCTTTGCGATGCGCCGATAGGTGCGGCGCACGCCTTGTAGTGTCACTCCGCACGACAGTGAGACACATACCCTTTTCAAGGATTGGGAAATTGCCGTTGATTATGCGGCAAGCGCTCCTTGATGAATTTTGTGCGCATCTTCGCAATTCGCGGTGTATTATATCCGGTCCTTCTAGTGCCGTGCAGGCGTCCTTAGACGAGCTTGGTATCCTGCGAAGAGTACACGTTATTCATAACGCCAAAGACTGGGATGAGCTAGATACACAAGCTTTGCATGGGCCGGTGATTCCGCGCGTGGCTATTACATATGCTGGCGAGCTCTCTCACATGAAGGGCGTTGATGTGCTCATGCGCGCGCTTGTGAAGCTCAAACGCGTCTTATCGCCACGCTCGGTTCGCGTTATTGGTGCGGGGCAGGACGAGCGCAAGCTACTGGCACTGGCACAGAAGCTTGGCGTTGGTTCACTTTTGCGTTTTGAGGGCTATATATCGCATGACCGTATGCCCGCTTTCTTGCGCGCGACCGACGTGCTCGCGGTGCCGTCGAGAACAGAATCTTGGTGTAATGTGGCGATGGAAGCGCTCGGACTTGGTACCCCGGTGGTTGCGAGCGATATTGAAGGCCTCGCGGAGCTCTTGGATGGTGGGCGGCGTGGGCTATTATTCCCGTTGGGAGACGCACATGCCTTAGCGATTGCGCTTGAGAAGGTGCTTTACAGTCGTGTTATTCGCGCGCGTCTTACCGCCCCACATATTTCTCGAGAGGTGCGTACAACATACTGTATAAAAAAAAGAATAACCGAGCTACTTTCGTTTTACGACACTATTGGAGCGCAGCATTATACTGAGAATATTAATCCTCAAGTCCGCGTTGGTTCGCTCGTGTGAGATCTTTCTTTTTTATCGTTTCTCGCTTGTCGTATTTGCGTTTCCCGCGCGCGATGCCTACTAACAGTTTAATGCGCCCGCCCTTGTCATACAGTTTCAGGGGAACAAGCGTAAGGCCTTCTGCCTTGCCGATACCCGAGAGTGCGGCAATCTGTTTCTTGGACATGAGGAGCGCGCGATCTGCCTGCGGGTTATAGGTGGGTGGTGTGTTTGCGGGCTGGTAGGGCGTGATAGTGGCGCCTACAAGAAACGGACGCTCGTGAATCATGCGCACATAGGTGCCGCGGAGTGCTGCTTTACCAGTTTTAATTGCTTTCACTTCATTGCCTGTGAGCACAACACCAGCCTCGAGTGTTTCGATAATCTCGAAGTCGAATGCGGCCCGCGGGTTTGAGGCGTACTCTTTCATAGCTATGCGGTGCGCTCTTTAAGCGTCAAAGAGACGTGCATCGGTTTTTCGTTGCGAATGAGTGAGAGCTTCACGGTTTCTCCTACGGCGAATACCTGGAGCGCTTCGGTGAGCGTCGTTTTCTCGGTGAGCGGTTCGCCATTCACTTCAGTGATGATGTCGTTCTCGCGAATGCCGGCCTTGTCTGCGGGGGAGCCGGGGACCACAGCGACAGAGCCGGGGAGGTGGTCGCGGGCTACGAGCGCGCCGTGATCTGTGGCGAGTGCATATTTCTTCTGTGCTTCCTTGCCCAACATAATGTAGGTGAGGCCGATGTACGGTCGGCGAATGCGCCCGTGCTCTAAAATGTCCTTGATGTCTTGCTTTGCCCAATTAATGGGGATAGAAAAGCCGATATTCTGCGCGCCATAGATGACCGCCGTGTTGATGGCGATGACGTTACCGTCTAAATCAATGAGCGGCCCTCCAGAGTTTCCTTGGTTGATAGCGACGTCCGTTTGAATAACACCACGAAGCTCTTCCATGTGCTCGCCCGAGCCCAACGCCGCGGCGATACTCCGTGCGAGACCAGAAACAATACCCTTTGAAACAGTGTTTGAGAACATGCCCAGCGCGTTGCCAATGGCGAGCACTGTTTGCCCGAGCTGAATCTTCTTTGAATCACCCATCGGTGCGACGGGGAGATTCATGCCTTCTATCTTCAATACGGCAATGTCGTTGACGGGGTCACGTGAAAGCACCTTCGCGGGGTATTCGGTATCGTCACCCATAATAACAGTGTATGCGGCGTCGGGGTCGATGACGACGTGCTTGTTGGTGAGTACGAGTCCATCTGCGTGCACGATGAAGCCAGAGCCACCGCCTACTTTTGTTTTCTCTGTTTCGCGTGGCGGAGCGAATGATCCGAAGAGGGAATCAGAAAGGCGCCCACGCATTGTGGGGAGTTCCTTTGAGATCGCGATACTTACTACGGCTGGCGAAATGTCTTTGACGATATCAACGATGTGTTTGTCGTGTTCTTTGAGGGACATAATAAAAAAGTATCTCCTTCATTATGGGGGTCGCGGGCTGCTTTTTCAAGGCGATTGCGGAGGTCTAGTAAAGGAGCGGCGCCTGCGGTAGCATACAAGCATGTACGATATCTCTTGGATACGTGCTCGTATCGCAACACATGTGCCCGGCATTTCTTTTGATGTCTCAGTTCCGCCTACTCCGGATCTGGGTGACTTTGCCACAAATATTGCGTTCCCACTCGCGAAAGAGCAGAAGAAGTCGCCCATGGAAGTTGCTGAACACATTGCTTCTGCGCTGCGCGCTGACCCAGAGCTTTCCGTCGCGTGCGAATCTATCACCGCTTCTGCGCCTGGGTTTATTAATATCACGCTTCGTGCATCTGCACTGCACGCGTCGCTCCGTGCGCTCGCGAGTGCTCAGCGGCCAGGGGCGACAAAAGAGGGAAGGGGAAAAACAATCATCGTTGAATATTCATCTCCAAATATTGCAAAGCCCATGCATGTGGGGCACGTGCGCTCTACGGTAATCGGAGATGCGCTCGCGAATATCCACGACTTTCTCGGCTACCGCGTCATTCGGTGGAACTATTTGGGCGATTGGGGGACGCAGTTTGGAAAACTCATCGCCGCGTATAAGCGTTGGGGTAATCCGCATGATGTGCGCAAAGATCCTATCGCCACACTCGTGAGGTTGTATGTGCGCTTCCATGAAGAGCTGAAAACTGACGCTTCACTTGAAGCGGTCGGACAAGAAGAATTCCGCAAGCTGGAGAGCGGCGATGGAGAAAACAAAAAACTTTGGCAGTGGTTTAAAAAAGAATCACTGCGCGCATTTGAACACACCTACACACAGCTGGGCATCAGGTTTTCTATTATGACAGGCGAAAGCGATCTCCAAAAAGACATGCCCGCGCTTGTGGCGTTTTTAGAAGCGCAGGGCATCGCGAAAGAAAGCGAGGGTGCGCTCATTGTGGACCTTTCAGCGCAAAACCTTCCGCCAGCACTCATCCGCAAGTCCGATGGAGCAAGTCTGTATCTCACGCGGGAGCTCGTGGGGCTTCAAAAGCGCCTTGACCACCACAACCCCACAGCGATGCTCTATGTAGTGGGGAATGAACAGTCGCTCCACTTCCAACAACTTTTTGCGGTGGCGGAAATACTCGGGCTGCGTACTGCGGATCTCATGCACGTGAAGTATGGACTTGTGCTGAATGCGCAAGGACAAAAACTATCCACGCGCGAAGGGAACGCGACGCCACTTACTGAAGTATTGGCTGAGGCAATTCAGCGCGCCGACGCAGTGGTACAAAAGAAAAACCCACGCCTTTCAGAGAAGGAGCGCGCTCGTGTTGCGCGAGCGGTGGGCATTGGCGCTATTAAATACAATGACCTTCGCGAATTGCGCACATCGGATATTCGCTTTGACTGGGATCGTATGCTCGATTTCTCTGGTTCAAGTGGACCCTACATTCAATATACCTATGCACGACTCATGAGTATCGCGCGTAAGGCTGGTGCATGGGCGCGGCTTTCGCGATTGTTAGTGCGCCCACAATTAGAGCTCCTCTCTGAGCCATGCGAAGAGCGCCTCATGCGGCACCTTCTCCACTTTACTGATGTTGTGCGTCAGAGCGCGACATCGCGAACAACAAATGGCCTTGCGTTATATATTGCTGAACTTGCGAATGAAGCAAACCGCTTCTATGAACAGGTGCGTATTTTAGAGGACGCGCAAACGCAACGCCGGAATGCGCGGCTTCTTCTTATTGAAACGGTGGCGAAAGTGTTGAAAACGGGGCTCGGCCTTTTGGGCATTCAAGCTCCCGAGCAGATCTAGCGACGAGAAAGGTGCAGAACAGCAAGCGCTCCTGCGAGATCAAGAACGAGATCAGCGAGCGTATCGGTAAGGTCACCGCCGTGGAAGTATGCATAGATAGAAGGCCAATAGACCTCTCCGAAAAGACTCGAAGTATGTTCGGCAACTTCCCAAGCAATACCGACAACGGCAACAACGCCGAGAATAGCCCATGTATGAAGGGGATTGTGGTTTCCTTGTGCGCGGTGTGAGAAATGCCGGTGCGCGAGCCACGCAATAGCTGCGCCGCCCGTGAGGTGCATGAGCTTATCGAACCACGGGACGATGTCGTAAAGATTTGTGGCGCCTGTTACAAAGACGCCAAGCACAAAGATTACAAAGAGTATCACCAAAGGGGCGCGGAGATGCATGCGTGCAGTGTACGACAGACTCCTCTTTTCGCGCAATGCTTTCGCGTTGAGATTTTCCGCTTTTTTTGCTAGCGTAACAATACATTTCTTATGACTGAGACATTCCATACCCGCGAAGAGCGTACCCGCCGTTTTTGGAAAGATCACCACATTTTTCAAAAGAGCATCGATCGTCGCGCAGGCGCAGAGCCATTCGTGTTCTTCGAGGGGCCACCGACGGCAAACGGTTTGCCGCATATTGGGCACTTCCTCACGCGCATTTTTAAAGATCTCTATGGGCGCTACAAAACGATGCGCGGTTTTCGTGTGCTCCGCAAGGCGGGATGGGATACGCACGGCCTCCCCGTGGAGCTCGAAGTAGAAAAAGAACTTGGCTTTAAGGGGAAGAAAGACATTGAAGCATACGGTATCGCAGCATTTAATACGAAGGCGAAGGCAAGCGTGTGGAAGTATCGAGATCTGTGGGAGAAGATGACTGAGCGCATGGGCTTCTGGCTCGACATGCGCGATCCCTACATCACCTACGGCGCTCACTATGTAGAGTCTCTTTGGAATGTCATTGGGCAAATTTGGGATAAACAGCTTTTGTACCAGGCGCACCGTGTTATTCCTTTCTGCACGCGCTGTGGCACGGGCCTCTCGTCTCATGAAGTTGCGCAGGGATATGAAACGGTGACCGACACTTCCGTGTATGCGCTGTTTCCTCTGCGTGGTGAATCTGCGTTTCCAAAAGGAACAGCAATCGTTGCGTGGACAACAACTCCGTGGACGCTTCCAGGGAACGTTGCGCTTGCAGTGGGAGAGAATATTACCTATGCGCTCGTGCGACGCGAAGAAGGCTTTCACATTGTTGCACGTGATCTCGTAGAAAAAATCTATGGTGCCGACGCGGTCATTGAGCGCGAGTGTTCTGGCAAAGAGCTTGTCGGGCTCTCGTACGAGCCGCTCTTTTCTGTCCCCGCATTGCAATCTGATGCTTCCTATAAAGTGTACGCCGCAGACTTTGTAACAACCGGAGATGGTACGGGTATCGTGCACACTGCGGTGATGTATGGAGAAGATGACTATGCGCTCGGCACGCGCGTGGGGTTGCCAAAGGTGCACACCGTGGATGCGGCCGGGTTCTTTACCGGTGTGGGTGAGCTACTCGATGGCCGCTACGCGAAGGATCCAAAGACCGAGGCGCTGATTCTCGAAACGCTTGCGGCACAGGGGCGCGTGGTGCGCACTGAACCGTATGAGCACGAGTACCCACATTGCTGGCGTTGCCACAAGCCGTTGTTGTACTACGCAAAAGAATCGTGGTTCATCCGCATGTCCGCGGTTAACAAAGAGCTTCTTGCAAATAATGAGACGATCAACTGGTATCCAGAGCACATCAAAGATGGTCGTTTTGGACAGTGGCTCCGCGAAGGGAAAGACTGGGCATTCTCGCGTGAGCGCTACTGGGGCACGCCGTTGCCGGTGTGGGTGTGTGGTAAGCCTGAGTGTCGGCACATGCGCGTTATTTCTTCATATGCAGATCTTGACGGTTTGCGCACAACAAAGCCAACGCGCCTCGTGCTTGCCCGCCACGGGCTGACCACTCGCGGCAAAGACGGCAACCTCATCATTAGCTCGCTTCTCGAGCACGATACCTACGATCTCACCGAAGAGGGCAGGGAACAGATTCGGAAAGGAGCGGAATTGTTAAAAGCATCGGGCGGCGTTGATGCGATTATCGCATCGCCATTCCGACGCACCCAACAAACTGCAGCGATTTTCAGTGAAGCGCTTGGTATTCCTGTCGCCACCGACGAACGTCTTGGCGAGCTTAATCACGGCTTGGTGTGTGAAGGGAAAACGCACGCCGTGTGCCAGGTCCCAGAGGTAGCAAACACGATGGACGCTCCCTTCGGAGACGGAGAATCGTGGCGTGACGTCACGCGTCGCATGGTGAGCGTCGCCCGCGAGCTGAACGTGCAGTATGCGGGCAAGCGCGTACTCATTGTTTCTCACGGTGACCCACTGTGGCTTTTAGAGAGCGCTTTGCGTGGTCTCTCTGATGCAGAGATTCTTGCCGCCCGCAATACGCAGTACATCGAACAGGGAAGCGTACACGAGCTCACCTTCCCCAACTGGCCGTTTAACGATGAGGGCCAGTTGGATCCGCACCGTCCTTATATTGATGAAATTGTCATTCGGTGTGAAAAGTGTGATGGCGACATGCGGCGCGTGCCAGAAGTAATAGACGTTTGGTTTGATTCTGGATGCATGCCATACGCGCAGTGGCACTGGCCCTTTGAACATGCAGAGCGTCTTGATCCGAAAAGTCCCGAGCGACAATTCCCTGCAGATTTTATCGTAGAAGCCGTCGACCAAACGCGTGGGTGGTTCTATACAATGCTCGCGGTGGGAACTTTATTGGGCCGTGGGGCGCCATATAAAAACGTCATCGTGCTGGGGCACACGCTCGATGCGAAGGGTCGCAAGATGTCCAAGTCTCTTGGGAACACAATCAAGGCGGAGGAGCTTATGGACGCTGCTGGTGTCGACGCAACGCGATGGAAGCTCTACAGCATGAACGCGCCGTGGGAGCCAAAATCTATTGACCCCAAAGAGTTCATTGCAACACTGAAGGGGTTCTTTGGAACGCTTGAAAACTGTGTGTGCTTCTTCGAGCTCTACGTACATGAAAAGAATGCGCCGCTACACGTGAGCACGCACGCGCTTGATCGGTGGTTGGTGTCTCGCCTTGCACTCGTGATCAACACGGTAACGGAGCGCCTTGACGCATATGACCCAACGCCAGCGGCTCGTGCGCTTGAATCGTTCATTGTTGAAGACCTTTCCAAGTGGTGGCTGCGTCGCTCGCGAAAGCGTGAAGAAGCGCTCCCGCTCTTGCGCGAGACTTTACTAACGTGCGCGAAACTACTTGCGCCATTTACGCCATATACAGCAGAAGACATTGCGTCACGCATGGGCTTTCATGAGCGCGATGGGGAGGAGAGTATTCACCTTGCCGCATGGCCAACTGTTGATGCGTCACAGCGTGACGAAGCGCTTGAAGAAGAAATGCGGCTCGCACAGGAAGTGGTGACTCGTGGACTTGCTTTGCGTAAAGAGCACAATATTCGCGTGCGCCAACCGCTTGCGCGCATGTTCGTTGCGCAACCGAAGGCGTTCTCTGCGGATATTGCTGCAATCATATGCGATGAGCTGAATATAAAAGAGCTTGCCTACGGAGCGCCCGCCGACGCGCTTGATATGGCGCTTACCCCAGAGCTTCGTGCCGAAGGCCTTGCTCGCGAGTGTATGCGCATCATCCAAGACATGCGCAAAGATGCAGGATATCGTGTGCAAGATAAGGTGTACTGTCAGTGGTATACTGAACATGCAGAGCTCTCCGCCGCGCTGATTGCGTGGACGGATGCTATGACCGAAGACGCGGTGCTCTCTGCATTTGTAAAAAAGAAAGATGCCGATGCAACGCTTGACCAAGAACGCACCGTTGAGCTTGCTCCAGGAATGAGCGTCTGGATCGGCGTTCGTGCATGACCATTCACGCATTTATCCTTGCGTCGCGTCCTTCAGGGGAGCGAGATCGTCTCGTGAGCGTCTTTTCTCGTGAGGAGGGGCGCATGGTGTTGGTTGCAAAGGGTGCGCAACGCAACACATCGGTGCAACGCATGCACACTGACGCATTCTCACAAATCACTTGTGGTGTGGTGCGTGGGCGCGCGCTTCCCATCATGACAAGTGCCCAGACGGTGCATGCATATCCCGAGATGCACGCCTCACTTCCTTCGCTTGCCATGGCAAGCTTCATGAGCGAGGCGTGTGAGCGGCTCGTTCCATTCCATGACCCCGACGAAGCGCTCTGGGATTTTTTTACGCAGACATATGAAGATTTAAATGCTGGACGCCTCCTTACGCGTGCCGCGATAACCGCTCGCCAAGAGGCGCTACTTGCGGTGTTGGGATATCCGGGCCCGCGAGGTCGTTGCGCTCTGTGCCTTCGCGAGGAGCATCCCGATGGGTGGTTCACGCACGCCGATATTGGCGGGCGCGTGTGCGCGTCCTGCGCTCCGCACGGCTCGCTTACTGCTTCTGGTGCGGGTGCTGGTGATGTAGGTGCTCAATTTGAAATGACTGCTGGCGCTCGCTTTGCGTCTCTACCGCTGCTGCGAGCTGTGCTACAATAATGGTATCTATGATGGAACAACAATGGACTACTCCAGCACAGCCGCGCTCTCGCAAAGCGCTTGCATGGCTTATGGGCCTTGCGGGGCTCTTGGTGGTGGTGAGCATTGGTATGCTTCTCTACAGTGCGCCATCGTTCCGTGAGAGTGACGTCGTGCTCTTGCTTGAGGCTGCGCCACAAGCATCTTCTGGTGATCAGATCACCTATACGGCCAAGTGGCAGAACAACACGAAAGTAGATCTCACCGACGTGCGCATGCGCCTCTTCTACCCAGAAGGCTCCGTGCAGGAGCGTGACGGTACGTTCTCTCCCGTAGTGAACGAAGTGCTTGAGGTGGGCGATGTTGGTTCAGGAAAATCGGGTGAGCAGACATTTACCGTCTATCTTATCGGTGACAAGGGAAATATTAAAAACGCTACACTCGAGATGGCGTTCTCTGCAAAGGGTCTTCGCTCCGTGTTTGAAAAGAGCGCTTCCGTCAGCACGACCATCGCAGATCTTCCTGTGCCACTCTCGCTTTCTGTGCCACCGAACGCTATTTCGGGGCAGGAAGTTTCGTACATTTTAGATTATCGGAATGCAACCACTGATGATATCTCCGACCTTCGCTTTGTGTTCACGTTTCCTGATGGCTTCACGCCTAAGCGCGCAACGCCGGCGCCTACCGAAGGCACAAACATCTGGGACGTGCGTACGTTGGCTCAAAACAAGGGGGCCCGCATTGCGGTGACAGGGACGCTTTCAGGTGTAGAGCGGGAGACGAAGACCCTTGATATCGTGCTCCAGCGCAAGGTGAATGACCAGTATCTTGATTACGAAAAAGCGTCGGCGGCAACAATTATTTCAAGCCCACTTCTTTCTGTGCAGCTTTCTATCGCGGGTGCGCGTGACGTGGTTGCTGGCGTAGGGGACCGTCTCGATTACTACGTGCGGTGGCGCAATACATCAAATACAACACTCATTGGCTTAACGCTCGGCGTCCGCCTTGAGGGAGACATGTACAACCTTGCAACACTTAACACGCAGGGCGGCTTCTTTGATGGCGCTACACAAACGATCACATGGAATTCTGCTGCGGTGCCGCAGTTTGCGGCACTCCCGCCAGGAGCGAGCGGCGAAACGCGCTTCTCTATCGTCTTGAAAGAGCAGTTCCCCAGCGGTTCGTTTGGTTCGCGCGCATTCTCTGTAAAGGCAAGCGCAAATCTCATCACGCCTAATGTTCCTTCTGGCGTCGACGGAGAAGACGTAGCCGCACAAGACTCACTTACTACAAAGATCAGCACACAGCCGAGCCTTGGCACACAAGCGTACTACAACGACCCTTCGTTGGGCGCCACGGGCCCATTCCCACCACAGGTAGATCAGGCGACAACGTACACGGTGCGCTGGAGTGTCGCGAACCCGGGCAATGACATTCGCAACGTTACCGTCTCTGCACTGCTCCCGCCGGGTGTGCAGTTCCTCGGTCCTGCAGGGGGTGGCGGATTTGGCGTACCAGCATACAACGCAAACACGAGCACCGTGGCGTGGTCGCTCGCATCAGTTGCGCAGGGTGCCGGATTTTCTGGCGCAAAACCAGAAGCGGCATTTCAGGTGTCGGTAACGCCCTCACTCATTCAGCGCGGATCGGTGATAACGCTCTTGCGCAACATCTCGCTGACCGCAACTGACGCGTTCACGGGGCAGGTAATGACCACGAGCTCGCGCACCCTCACCACCGATGATCTCGTTGACCAACGGAACAACGGTGCCGTACAATAGCACACCATGACATTGTCACTCGATACGATTGTTTCTCTCGCCAAACGCCGCGGCTTTATCTATCCAGGGTCGGAGATTTATGGCGGCCTCGCGAATTCGTGGGATTACGGTCCTTTGGGTGTAGAGCTCAAAAACAACATTAAAAACGCCTGGTGGTCGCGCTTTGTGCACCGCCGCACCGATGTAGTAGGCATTGATGCCGCGCTTATCATGAACCCCAAAGTGTGGGAGGCGAGCGGGCACGTAGCTGGTTTTTCTGATCCGCTTGTTGAGTGTGAAAAGTGCCACGCACGTTTGCGCGAAGACCAAATGGAAGGCGAGTGTCCTTCGTGTGGTGGAAAAGAGTTTACGCCCGCAAAGCAGTTCAATCTCATGTTCCAAACATTCATCGGTGCGGCGCAAGAGCAGGCGAATGTTGCATACTTTCGTCCAGAAACGGCGCAGGGCATGTTCGTGAATTTTAAGAACGTCCTTGATTCAACGCGTGTGCAGCTGCCCTTTGGTGTCGCGCAGGTAGGGAAAGCGTTTCGCAATGAAATCACGCCGGGCAACTTCATCTTCCGTACGCGTGAGTTTGAGCAGATGGAAATAGAATATTTTATTCCATCGCCGAAAGCGGATGCAGAGTGGCAGGAGTCATTTGAACACTGGCGCAAAGAAATGCTCGCGTGGATGACCGCCGTGGGCATTGATACCGAAAAAGTACACGAGCTCGATGTACCCGATGGCGAGCGTGCGCACTACTCAAAGCGCACCATCGATTTTGAATTTGAGTTTCCATTCGGCACCAAGGAGCTCTACGGCTTGGCATATCGCACCGACTTTGACTTGCGCAACCACCAAGAAGCTTCCGGGCAATCGCTGGAATACACCGATCCAGAAACGGGAGAGAAGTCGATTCCGCACGTGATCGAGCCGACATGGGGCGTAGACCGCACGGTGCTTGCGGTGCTCTGCAGTGCGTATCGCGAAGACGGCGAGCGCACCTACCTTGCGCTGCGCCCCGCGCTCGCACCGTTTAAGGCCGCAGTGTTTCCACTTTTAAAGAACAAGCCAGAGCTGGTTACGAAGGCCCGCACCGTGTTTGGTGCGCTCCGTGAAAAATATATGGTTGCGTGGGATGACCGCGGCAACATTGGCAAGCGCTACTTTGCGCAAGACGAGATCGGCACGCCATTCTGCATCACCATTGATTTTGATACGCTCGAAAATGACACGGTGACTATTCGCGACCGTGACACTGCAGAACAAAAGCGGGTGCCCATCAGCGAGCTGGACAGCATTATCGCTAACGCTATCCGCCTATGAGTGAACCGAGTCTTGAAGAGTTGTGGCAGAGAAAGGCAGACCATGAGCACGGAGCTCCTACTCCCGAAGAAGAGGCGCTTGATATATTTTGGTATCTCGTAGATCTTGGGGAGAAGAGTGAAGATGTGCGGCGTTTTATCCCAGAATTAAAACAGGGCCTTTCTGCGTATGCGGGCGCGGTTATAAAGCACAATCAGTTGCGCGACGTTGTAGAGGGGCGCTCTGCAACCGCCGAAGAACTTCAGGCAATTGAGGGCGCGGATGACAATCGCACGCGGGTACACGATGCGCTCATTAGCACGCTGAATGCTATCATGCGCGCATGCGTAAAGGGGAAACTTGACACGAAGTGGAAAGATGTTGTAGGATTGCATCCGCTTGATAGGACTGTTGTAGGGCGATGGGCGCTTGCCGTCGCTCGTGCAATTGCAGGGTAAGGAGGCTCTGCTCCTATGGAAGAACTGAGGGCATTCGCGCGTGAGTGCCGTCGTCGGCCCGCGCTGTCACCGCTCTGGGAGCTGCTGTGGGGCCTCTCGTATGATCCCGCATTCCTGCGCGTTCGCGGGAAGCTCCTCGGTGAGCTTCCCGGTGAAACCCACGAACGAGAGCAGGCGGAGTCGGCGTTCAACGCCGTTCGCTTACGGCTGGAAGCCGTCGCGCTTGCGGAGGGCATCCTCATTCCAGATCTCTCGTGGCGAGTGTTCGCAGATCAGCATCTGCAGTACAATCGCCGTCACAAGCCCTAGCGCCCCCTGCGCCACACACTGTGTGCGTAGGGGGCTTTTCTTATCCACACAGAAACGTAAATATGGAGCGGTCAAGAGTGGTACAATAAGGGCACATGGACATGCAATCACGTCGCACGTTGCTGAGTGGTGCAGGGATACTCCTTGCAGTGATCGTCGTCGCATACTTCACGACGCGTTCTGGTGGCGACATGAAGCCGGGGACATACTCCTTTTCTATAAAACTGCCTCAGATTTCTGCAGCCTCAAAAAGCAACATGCCTAATGGTATGCCGCCCTATGCGGTACTTGGCACAGCTCCAGAAGTGCTCGCTGGTGGGCGCATAGTAGACGCGGGATACCCAGACGACTACCGTCCGCTGTGGATCCGCACGCGAACGGGCGATGAGCCTCAGCGCCTTGCCGCGGCGTATCGCATGTTTCTGAAAAATGCACAGTGGAACATTACGAGCGACGAAGAGCGTAACGGCGTGTTCACGCTCCGCGCTACACGTATGGCGCAGTCCATCGAGGTAACGGTAACAGGGATTCAATCCCAGTCGAACGCATATATTATTTTTATCCAACGCTAAACCCATGAACGCATTCCGTCTTTTCATTATTTCCGCAGTAGTCCTGATGAGCGCTACGTTCGTAGTACCGCTTCCTGCAGAAGCCCTCTGCTCCGTAGGTATTGAAGAAAACCTTTGCCCAATGTCCTGTTTTCAAGGGCTTTCGGGCTATGATGGCTCTACTGTAGACTTAAGCGCGCAGGTTGGTTCTGGAGGCGGTGAGTGGACGGTGTGGGTTTCCAGTATGTGGCCAACGGGGAGCGCGGCATCAAACCAGCTGTATCAAAATGCCTCCCTGACAAGGAATGACATTGCATTAGTTGCTGGGAACAATGATTTTGTTACTGAGTGTTGGAGTGAGATAGGGGAATATGAGCTTCGCTCCGAGACAGTGCCTAGTGGGCCTCTCTTGAGTCCGACCCCCGAACCGACCCCCGAACCGACCCCTACTACAAAGTGGGTGAATGTTGTAGTGAATGTGCAAGATACGAGTGGCAACGCCATTAACGGTGGTTCCTGGAGCGTTTCATGCCCAGACACCAACCAGAATAGTGAATGCCCGCTTTCTGGTACGAGTTCATATGCATCAAACCAAGGAGATCTCGCCGGCCAAGGAGATTACACGCTCTCTGCGGGTAGCGGAAACGGCTATACGCTCCAGAGTGTTTCACCAGGCGCTACACAAACGCGCGGTAGCGCAGAGGGCACAGTGACGCTTTCGTGGACTCTTACCTATGCTCCGAATACAACGGTAGACATTCAGTGTAACAATGCAAATTCGTGTTCCATTCAAAATGGTGCAAGTGCTACGCTTTCGTGGAGTGCCAGCAATGCATCTTCCTGCACGGCATCGGGCGCGTGGTCGGGGAGTAAGCCAACGAGTGGCAGTGAATCTACCGGCGCCCTTACCAGCACACGAACCTATACGCTCACCTGTAACGGTGTCGCAGATAGCGTTACGGTAACCGTGGCTGCAAATAGTGCGCCAACGGTAAGCAGTGTGCGCCTCACTGAGCCAGACTACTGCGCCCTTGGTCCTGGAGGTATTGTCTCATGGACGTTCAATGATGCAGGAGATACCCAGAGCGCCTACCAAGTCCAAGTGGATGACAACAGCGGCTTTACGAGTGTCAACCATGACTCAGGACAGGTTTCCTCTTCTGCAACGTCATACAGCATTCCGCAGGGCCAACTAGCATTTAACAGAACATATTACGCCCGCGTGCGCACGTGGGACGCTGGCGGTCTTGTCTCAAGCTACGCGAACATGTCGCTCTGCACGGGTCCTGGATGTGCGGCAAACCAACAGTCGTGGTCTTCGCCACAACACCAATATCCTTCCAGTGCAACGTTTACTGCGACGCCACAAACCCCACGCATTAACCAGAACGTAGCGTTTGCTTCCCAAGCAGTGTGCTACAACGGCGGCGGCAACCCACAGGCATGCGCTTCGTGGACATGGAACTTTGGTGACGGCACGGGCGCTGGCCCCGGCGCGAACCTTGGCAATACCTCACACGCCTACTCTGCAGAGGGGACATACACCGCAACGATGCAGGTTACAGATAACGAGGGATACACCTGCCCCGCAGCGCCTGCGAGTCAGAATATCACCGTAGAAACGCTCCCGCTTCCGAAGTGGAAGGAAGTGCTACCACAATAGCGGTAGATACAAAAAGGCCCCAGAAATGGGGCTTTTTGGTGCAAAAAGAGCATCTTGCTAAAACACCATTTTTTGTGGTATAATATATACAAGTTCTTTCACACGTTTTCGCCGCCGTATGGCGGTAGGAGGGTAGTAACATGACGAAGATGATGAGCCGCCTTCTGGTGGCTTTCGTCCTCCTCTCCCTCGCCGCGTGCGGCGGAGGGGGGAGCCCGTCTGGCCCCACCCCGGGGCCGACGGCAACGCCCACCCCGGGCGCGCAGACCGTTTCGGTCCGAGTGTTCTCGGGCTGGGACGACATGCCGTTGGCCGGCGCGTCCATCGCGACCCCTTCAGGTCGCGTGACGACGAACGCCAGCGGCGAGGTCTCCGTGTCGCTCCGTTCGGGTGATGCGGTGGACGTCTCTGCTTCCGGTCACCGCGACTTCAACACGGCGTATCGTGGGGAGTCGCCATGGAACGTGTACCTCTGGAATACCACCGTGGTGTCTGGAGAGTACATCGACGCACTGGTGTATCATCAGTGGGCGCCGGGCAACCGCCTGTCCCGTCCTGCGGCGGGCTCCATCGGACTCGCGCCGTCCGCGGAAATCTCCGCCGATGCGCAGGCGATGAACGTGATCAATGCCTGCGCTGGCGAGATGACGACTGCGACCCAGAGGGCGAGCGTTTCGGTTGGTGGATCCGGCGTGCAGTTCACGCTCCTCATCGACCCATCGCTGCAAGCTTTCGGGATAACCGGAAACACGTTCGCAGGGAATCTCATCTCCTCGTCGCGTATGCGATTCTCGAGCGTTGAGAAGGCGAGGCTTGCGATTTGCCATGAGGCAGGTCATGGCCTGGGTATGGGGCATTCAATCGATGCTCGAGATACGATGCACTCGAACGGAGCCTTGTTCCAGCCGGTGTTTACGAACACCGAAGCCTACGTCATGCGCATGATGTTCCGTCGTCGGCCGGGGACTTCGGCCCCCGACAACGATCGTGACGTCACCACCGCTCTCTCGACGGCGCACAGCACCGTGGAGATCGACTGCCCGCTCCACTAGCCTCACCCGTTCCCACTCTCTGTTCTTTCCGGCGATCGCGGGGCGATGTGATACCGTCCCGTTCTTGCCACCGCGCCGAAGGTTCACCCCTTCGGCGCTTTTCTTTTTCTTTCATGTGCTCCGCGACCTTCCGAGGTTCTTGACGAATTATTAGAAAGAAGTATTCTAGTGTCAGTACCGTATTTGTTAGGAGTAAGGCTCATGGAAATCGCACAGGCCGTTTCGACGCAACCGAGGATCCCGGCGAGCGTTCTCGCCGCCACTCGGCCCCAGCAGCTTCCGTCCAACAGCCCCAAGCCGTTCATCATGGACTACTTCGAGTACCGTGAAGGTGTCTTCGCTGGCACCTCGACCGGGTACTGGAACGACACCGACGCTCTCGACGCGACGTAGCAAGCCTCACGCCTTTGGGCGCTGATTCCTTAACGGGATTCAGCGCCCCTCTTTTTAAAAAGATGCTTGACTAATCAATAATTTAAATGTACGGTAGTGGGCGAGGAGGAGGGTGAGATGATACTTGCAATTGGCAATTCTGGAATCCATGAAGTAGAAGCGTTCCAATCCGTTGTGACAGCTCTTCAGAGTCGTGGTGTAAACAAAGTTGTTCTGTTTCGGCAGGACAAGTGCCTGGAGTCTGACTTTCTCGTCTATCAAGCCAATGCTACCGGAGTTCGGTATGATGTCGTCATCGACTCGACGCCCTACTGCATCGACGACTTCACGGGAATCTGGTACCTCAAGCCGCACTTACCAAAGGAGCTGCTCTTACTAGAGCCCGGTGAGTATCGGCAGATGGTGAACAGGCAGTTCCAGGAGATGCGTCATGCGCTCCGGACGCTTTTTCGAGACAAGAAGTGGGTTAACGATCCCTGGGCAGAAGCCATAGCTGAGAACAAACTGCTGCAGCTAAAGGTAGCGACAGATCTTGGTTTTTCGATCCCACCAACGCTTGTGACATCGGACCCCGATCGTGTGCGCGCGTTTTTCTATCAGCAGAGCGGGGGTGTGATAATGAAGCTCCTAGCTCCTGCCATGATCATGAACAACGTGATGTACACGAACAGACTTTCTGAGGAAGCTCTGGCGGGGATTGATCGTATCAAGCAGGCCCCCGCAATCTTCCAGGGGTATGTCGAAAAGGCATACGAACTTCGTATCACGGTTGTTGGTGACAAGATCTTCGCTGCAAAAATCGACTCCCAAGTAGATCCTGAAACGGCAGTGGACTGGCGCCGCAAGCCGAGACTAAACGACACGGATTTAAAGATGAGCTCAGTCACGCTGCCTAGTGATGTTGAGGCTCGTCTCTTCAAGCTGGTGGCAAAGCTTGGCCTAAGGTTCGGATGTATCGATATGATTGTTTCGCCAAGTGGCGACTACATTTTTCTCGAAATCAATCCGAATGGCCAATGGTACTTCGTGCAGCTAAGGACGCAGGCCCGAATCGCTGAAGCGATTGCGGACTTGCTCGTGTAGGACAATGGGGGAACGGCAAAGCCTAGTACCCCACTTCTTTATATAATCAATACATGCCCAAAAAACTTACCGTACAACAAAAACAATCGCTCTCGCGCTACATATTAGAAATGGCGGCGGTTGAACAGGAGTTGCGTCTTCAATCAAAGCCTGGGAAGGAGCTGGTGAACTATCTTATCTACGCCATAGACACACTTCACTACCAGAATGTGCGTCAGATTATCAAAGAATACGGATACCCAACGCAGAAGATGGTTGGCGCAGAGGCGATGAAAGCACTCTTTCTGCTCGTGCAGCACGTCATGCACGATACCAAACTCCAAGAGCAGTGCCTTAAGTATTGTGACTTTGAACCAAACGAAAAAGCGCACCTTACGGATCGCGTCCTTATCAATCGGGGAGAGCTACAACTCTACGGAACACAGCGCCAGCGCCTATCAGACGGGACGCTTAAGATGCTTCCCGTGAAGGATCCGAAGAACCTGGAAAAGCGTCGTATCAAAATGGGGTTAGAAGGCATACAATAATATCAAACGTTCGCAATCTAGCAATGAATGATTTTTCTTGGACAACCCTCCCTAACGGCATGCGACTTGCCGTATTAGAACAGCCCGATGCGCCAGTGGTAACAATGAATCTCGTGTTTCGTGCAGGGTGCGCCTATGAGCAGGAGGATCAGCAGGGATACGCGCACCTACTTGAGCACATGCTTTTGAAAGGCACGAAAGCGCGTCCTTCAAGTATGGCAATTGGAAAGGAGATAGACCGCATTGGAGCGTTTGTTAGTGCAAATACAGGAGCTACTCATCTTACCTTTGTTATGCAGGGAGCTCGAGATGACCTTCCTCTTGTACTAAATATTGTGCGAGACGACGTCACTGATTCACTGATAGATCCAGCGGTGCTTGAAAATGAGAAAAAAGTTATTGGCGAGGAATTCGCGAGATCTCAAGCAAACACCCACAGGATGTTTTATGATGCAGCTGTAGCAGCATTATTTTCTCGACACCCTTCCGCACTAAATTCTCTCGGCAGCTTAGAGGCTATAGGAAGGGCATCTCGTGAAGACCTTATTGCATATTGGCGGCACATGATCGTCCCACAAAACGCAACCCTACTCATTGTTGGTGGTATTTCGGCCAATGAAGCGCGGACACAAGTCGAAGAGGCATTTAAAGTATGGCCAATATCAGGAGCCTTCACTCTTCCAAAGTTGCCACCTGTCACAGTCTCAGACCGTGGCTCATCTATTTCCGTGAATGGACAAATGTCGTTTTGGATGGTGGCGTATCCATCTTTAGAAAAGCCCTTGCGTGAAGAATTTGTTGCGCTTGAATTTTTACGCCACCGCCTTAACGTTGGATATTCTTCTTTGTTGCGTGACGAGCTCAGAACGAAGCGTGGGCTTGTATATGAAATTAATGCATACCATGAGATATTTGGAAACGCCTTCTGTTTCTTTATAGATGGCCCATCGCAACATCCAGAAGAGGCCGCCAGTGTTGTACAAAACGTTATCAAAGAACTCGCTGTACAAATACCACATGAAGATGTGGCGTGGCTCGCATCACAGTTTAAGGGACTTACGAGCCGTGCTATCGCGGAGCATGATGGCGCTCTCACAAAGATGCAGAAACTCATGAAATTCTTTGATGAGCCACCTGCGTTTTCTGAGCTTTTGGCTATTGCAGAGCGGATGGATACCGAGACGCTCATGCGCACCTACCAAAAGTTTTTAAGTGGAGAGGGAAGGGTATTTATTAAAAAATAAAAGCCCGCGCTATGCATGTAGTGCATACCGCGGGCGGGAGAACTGGCCCCTACTGGGGACAGATGTCGCAGAGCGTGGGATTGAAATCGGCGGGACTTGCGAGAGAGATATAAGCCTCTTGCAATTCTTTGTTTTTAATGCATAATATGTAGTATGGAGGCAGGGGATGAAGCCCTTCTTGATCGCGGCCGTGTTCGTGCTCTCAACCGCTTCGGCGCTCGCGCAGGAAGCGGTTCTGAAGTTTCGTGACGCGACTGCTTTGGGAGGAGGTGGAAGCGTCGCCGCAACGGTTGGAGACCCGAGCGGCATTGTCGTTGCCGCGGGCTCACGTACGATTGTGCGACCAGGCTCGTTCTTCGTCGCTCAAGCGGATGGCTTTCTTCCTCACTTCGGCATCGCGCCGTGGGAAGGCGAGGAGGTCATCAAACTCACCCCGAGTGGGGATGACAACGAGCTCACCACGCTCTACGAGCTGTGGTACCGCACGGCGGGTGATGAGGGTGAGAAGCTCCTCACGCGTCCTGTCGCGGAGAAGTTCGTGATCACTGTCATGAGCCCACTGCGCGGCGTGCGCGATCCCGATGCGGTGAGTAAGGCGATCGCAGATCTTCAGCCGGCAGTGCCGTGGATTAGGCTGGTGGAGCGGAGGCCGGAGCAGGCCATGCCCACGAATGCGACTCGCGTATACGTGTACGTGAATGATCGCATCCCAGAGAACGTTGCTGGGTGGGCGTGGGCTATCACCGAAGGCTCGGTGATCACGGAGGCCTACATCGAATTGCGCTCCGCGTACTTCGAAAGCCACACGCTGGCTCACGAACTGGTCCATGCGCTTGGTCTGGGTCATCTGCATCGGGCAGAGGGGCTCATGTCTCGCACCGGAGTAAGCTGGGACTATCCTTCGCTCATTCCGGCAGAGCGTCGCGCGCTCTGGCTCATGCAGTTTGCCGAACCTGGCACCGCATGGCCCGGCATAACGCCGGACTATGCGCGCTTCATGGGCGCCGCGTCGCAAGGGGGTGCTGTGTCGCACGTGCTCCCGATACGCGTAACGCTCGCGTGTTCTCTCCCGCGCTCTCTCGTCACACCGTAGCGAGAGGTGGTGGCAAGGCCCTCAACACACCGAGGGCCTTTTGTTTTCCTTGTGCTTCTTGTGAGGAGTCTGATACTATGCGGGCTATGAGTGTAAAGCTTCTGCGTACCAAAAGTTACCTTGCCATGATCCGCAACGCGGCTCGTGGCGAGAATCACATGTTCCAAACGCTCTTCGCTGAAGTCGATGGCGTCGAGGAAGACATCGTACGGGGAGGGGCTCGCTCATGTGGGCTGTTCGTGTCGGGCGTTCTCCTCATGAACGGGCTGATCGCCGAGATGCACGCAGGCGTTGGCGGTCTTGAGCGCGACATGCGCGCTTCCGGCTGGCAGTTGATCGATGAGCTCCGCGAAGGCGCTGTGATCGTGTGGGAGGCGCGTCCTGGTACCGATGGCTCCATGCATGATCACGCTGGATTCTTTGTCGGTGGCGAAGAGGCCGTCAGCAACGATTCCAACGGAACGCTGATTCCGCACGCGCATCACTACACCTATGGCAACACAAGGAAGATCGTCCGTATCTACTGGCACTCCAAGCTTGATGCGTAGAGCGCCGCGTCGTGAATGGCGCGTTCCGTGGCATTCGCAAGTCACGGACTTTACGAACAAGACATGGCGCTCGCAAGGGTGCGGCATCGCTGCGCTGCAGAGCGTTATTGAATTCTGGAAGCCAGAGCTCCGAAAAGAAACCTGTGACGATCTCTTCGCTGAGGGGGTCGCCATAGGAGCGTACATGTCCGGCGTTGGGTGGCGACATGCAGGGCTTGTTTCGCTTGCACGGCAGTACGGCCTCGACGGCTATAATGCTGACTTCGCGCCACAATCTAAAACACCCGAAAGTCCCGTCGCATCGCTCGAACTGTTGCGCAAGGCGCTGGCACAAGGGCCGGTGATCGCATCGGTGTGGAAAGATTTCCACCCACGGTCAAAGAGCGGGCACCTCGTCGTAGTTGTTGGCGCTGACGGGGGACATGTTGTTGTGCAAGACCCACTAGAGTCTACGCGCGAGAAAGGGTATCGCGTGCTGACCAACGACCAGTTTCTCGCTGGTTTCCGCCAGCGCTTCATCTGCATCGTGTCTCGTTTGTAAGGCGGGGTGGTGTAGATGGGCGCTGGCCTTTTCTTTCAAAAATGGTTAGAATGCACTATGGATAAATGGGATGACTTCTTCAAAAAGTGGAGTGATGACATGGCGTATGCGCTCGGGTTTATCTGTGCGGACGGCGCAGTTGAAGGCAGCCCGCCTCGGTATGTATCTCTCTATAGTACCGATGTTGTGTTGTTGAGGCAGTTAAAAAAGAGGATTGGCTTTCCTCACCCAGTTCGTCCCGTAAGGCGTACCCAACAGAATGTGCGTTGGAAGATCGCATATCGCGTCCAGATAGGGTCGGTTGCTTGGGTGCGTGATCTAGAGAAATTAGGAGTTGTTGCGAATAAAAGCTTCTCTATTCAGCTCCCTAAAATCCCAAAGAAATTTTTCGCCTCATTCGTAAGGGGTTACTTTGATGGCGATGGATGTATTAGTTTTGGGCGCTATAAGCGCTCAGAGAACAATGCATACCGCTGGACGATAACATCACGCTTTTCTTCGGGGAGTAAAGACTTTTTATTAGCCCTTCTTTCGGCTCTCAGAGCCACTGGCGCTGTGCAATCTGGGTTTATATATCAAAAAAATAGATCTTTTGACCTTGTTTTTTCTTGGCGCGACTCTGCTGGGCTTTACGCTTTAATGTATAAGAAGAGAGATGGGGAGACCCTTTTTCTCCCGCGCAAGTTGAAAATTTTCCAGAAAGCAAGTAAGATATTCAGGCAATTCGATAGCACGCTGCGGGCGTAGCTCAGCTGGTTTAGAGCGCTTCCCTGTCACGGAAGAGGTCACCGGTTCGAATCCGGCCGCCCGCGCAAGTTATATATCCCCCCCCCTCTGGGGGATATATATTTGGGCCGGATGCGAATAAAGAAAAAGCCCCGCGATGTGTTGCGGGGCTGCGCTTTTTCTGTCTCTACCGCGTGCTTTGGCTCGCGGAAAAGAGCGTCTTCATGAACTCGCCGCGCGCTGTCTGGCGTTCGGCGATGGGATCGCTACTCCTCCGGATGCGCGCCGCGAAGTGGGTGAGCGGTCTGCTCAAGTTTTTGAGCGCCCGCTCCAGAGGGAGTGCGCGGTTCTCAGGCGAGGCGACCCGCATCACCTGAGGCACATCGGGAGCGTCGATACAGGTGTGCTCCTGCAGGCGCATCTCGTGGTTTCCGACTCGCACCGTGCACCAGCCCGCAGGAGTCACTTTCGTGATCATGCAGACCCGTGCGAAGTACTCGTTATCGGGATCAGTGATGATCCCGAACTGCTGGGGGGCGCTCATCAAGCCTCCTTGGTTCCGCACCAGCTCCACGCCAGGCGCAGGATGTGTTCTCGGTATTTCGCCCGAGATTCCAGTGTCTCAGCCCCTCTGCTGAAGTAGTGGATCTCTTCCCACCAGGGGCCGAGGGTGATTCTGGCTGCCCGAAGCGCCCTCACGAAGGCATTGTCTGGCGGCAAGTCTTTGAGCTGAACGGGGATCGCATCCTCCATTCCCCCGTGGTCGCCTGGCAGCAAGTAGCTATCGAGGCGCCCGCTCGGTGTGTCTTGCTCCACACACAATGCCATGTCGGGTGGGGAGAGTGTCTCCACGACGACGATCTTTCCGAAATTCGGTCTGTTCGGGTTGATTACCAGCAGGAGAGATCCTGACCGGATCACGTTTTCTTGCATAACCGTCAGCCTCCTCTGGGTGGTAGGAATACCAATTTTTCTAACTGAAGTCAAGATGCAGAGCATGGTGTGCTATGCTACACTCTCACATATTCTTTCCCGTTATGTCATTACTTATTACCCGCACGACTGGTGCAGATATCCAGATTGATCGTTCTGAAGAGCAGGCGCTCCGTACCGAATTACAGACACGAAACGACGCTGATAGCGAACGCCTCAAGCGTTATCTCGGCATGCCCGATTTGTCCCGCACACCAGAAAGCCCTATCGCTGAGCTGGTGCGCCGTATTGTTGAGCGCCCTTATTTCCAAGGGTTCGACCGCATCGAGGTGCCCGAAATTGTGCGCGCTGATATCAGTTTTGATCTGTTCAACTTTCCTCCGAGCCACCCTGCGCGGAGTCGTTCTGACACCTATTACGTTACGGACACACACATTCTCCGCACGCATACCACGGTGATGTGGTACTACTACTTTGCATCCGATGTCGTGCGCGAACGCATTGCGAACAACGAAGCATTCGGCGTGTTCTCACATGGAAAGGTGTACCGCAAAGATGAGATCGATCGGAACCACATGAACATCTTCCATCAAATGGACGGGCTCTACATGGTGCCAAAAGCGCAAAAGGATCTTTCCCGCGCAGACTTAGAAGAGGCGCTTGTTGAGGTGGCAAAAGGACTCTATGGTGGTGAGATTGAGTATCGCTTTAACGAAGATACGTTTCCGTACACACACCCGAGCCTCGAGATGGAAGTAAAAGTGGGCGACCGCTGGATTGAGGTGCTCGGCGGCGGCATTGTGCACCCAAGTGTTCTCGAAAAGCTGAATGTTGATCCGAATGTGTATACAGGATGGGCGTTCGGGTTTGGCTTAGAGCGCCTTGCGATTATTAGCATGGCGCTTCCTGACATCCGATTGCTCTGGTCCACTGATCCGCGCGTAAAGGCGCAGCTTCAGCTCGGTCGCACGTTTGTGCCGGTAAGCAAGTTCCCACCAATCACGCGAGACATCTCTTTTGTGGTGAGTAATGACTTTATCCCAAACAATTACTTCGACGTTATCCGTGACCTTGGAGGCGATCTCGTTGAAGAAGTGAAACTACTCGATACGTATGAGAACGCGGAGAAGTTTGGTGCTGGCCGACGGAGCTACACCTATCGCATTGTATATCGCAGCAATGAGCGCACACTCACTACTGAGGAAATCGACCCTATTCAGGCGAATATCTATGCCGAAACTGCACGCCTTTTCAAGGCAGATATGCGGTAGGTCGAGCCA
Source organism: Candidatus Paceibacterota bacterium (assembly GCA_030583765.1). NCBI lineage: Bacteria > Bacillati > Minisyncoccota > Minisyncoccota bacterium. Next base: position 313,947 of record CP129474.1, on the reverse strand, counting down.
CCCTGGCAAGGGTTGAATATCCCACGTTATCAGCGTAGAATAGAACATACATGGCTGGTAAAAACACTTCCTCATATACCGCCCAGGATATCTATGTTCTGGAGGGCTTGGAGCCGGTGCGCAAGCGCCCGGGTATGTACATTGGGTCTACGGGGCCCGATGGCCTACACCACCTCGTGTGGGAGGTTTTTGATAACTCGTTGGATGAAGCGATGGCGGGCCACGCCACCGATATCACGGTTACCCTCCTTCCGCATGGTCGCGTAAGTGTTGCAGATAATGGCCGCGGCATTCCGGTAGAGAAGCACAAGCAGACTGGCGTCTCCGCGCTGGAAACGGTGCTCACCACCCTCCATGCCGGAGGCAAGTTTGACAGCGGCGCGTATAAAGTCGCCGGCGGTTTGCACGGTGTTGGTGTCTCGGTAGTGAATGCGCTCTCAACCTATTTGAAGGTTGAGGTGCGTCGCGAAGGAGGGCTCTACGAACAGGAATATGAGCGTGGCAAGCCAAAGAAACCTGTGCGTCGCGTAGGGAGCGCCGAAGGCACAGGGACGACGGTTATTTTTGATCCCGACCCAGAAATTTTTAAGGAGATTGCCTTTGATCTCGATAAAATCTTGTCACACTTGCGTCAGCAGGCCTATCTTTCTCGTGGCGTCAAAATCACGGTTATCGATGCCCGCAAGCCGCTGAAGGTGGAGGGAGAAAAAGAGCCTCAAGTGCTCCCATACTCTTTCTACTTTGAGGGCGGCATCGTGTCCTATGTGGGGTTCTTGAACCGCGACATGGAGGCGAAGCACAAGAACATTTTCTATGCTGCAAAGCAGGAAGATAACGTGTTTGTCGAAGTGGCACTCCAATATGTTGACGATCTTCAGCCTCGAGACATCAGCTTTGCCAACAATATTCATACTACAGAGGGCGGCTCACATCTTACGGGCTTTAAGACCGCGCTGACGCGTACGCTGAACGACTACGCACGCAAGAATGGATTTCTTAAAGAAAAAGACGATAACCTTTCGGGTGAAGATGTGCGTGAGGGTCTCACCGCTGTCATTTCTGTAAAGATTCAATCAAAAGAGCTTCAATTTGAAGGACAAACAAAGGCAAAACTTGGAAACACAGAAGCTCGTACCGCCGTTGAGGCCGCTACGAACGTAGAGCTTGCCGACTGGCTCGAACGCAACCCTACTGATGCCCGCGGTATTTTGGAAAAGGTCATCTTAGCATCAAAGGCGCGCTTGGCCGCGAAGGCTGCTCGTGAAACTGTGCTGCGCAAGGGCGCGCTCGAGGGCATGACGCTCCCAGGCAAGCTTGCTGACTGCTCGAGCCGCGATGCATCAGAATCAGAGCTCTTCATCGTAGAAGGTGATAGTGCAGGCGGAAGCTCGAAGATGGGCCGCGATCGCAAGACGCAGGCGATTCTGCCACTGCGCGGAAAGATTTTGAATGTTGAGCGGGCTCGCTTGGATAAAATGCTTGCCTCGCAAGAGGTTCGAGCGCTCATCATTGCGCTCGGCACTGCTATTGCAGAGGAGTTTGATATTAATAAGTTGCGCTATCACAAGATTGTGATCATGACGGATGCTGACGTTGATGGAGCGCACATTCGCACGCTCTTGCTCACGCTGTTCTACCGTTACTTCCCGCAGCTTATCGAAGGGGGACATATCTACATAGCTCAGCCGCCGCTCTACCGGATCGCAAAGGGAAGTATGGTGCGCTACGTGTATTCCGATGCGGAGCGTGACGGCATCTTAAAAGAGCTGGGCACCGCGGCCGCTGAGAAAGAAAAGGCCAAAAAGAAGAAAGCTGCAGCAAGCGAAGAGTGGGAAGTTGAAGCCCTTGATGGCGCAGCGGCTCCTACGGAAGAAGCTGCAGGAGAGCAAAAGATCGCGGGCGTCTCGATCCAACGCTACAAAGGCTTGGGAGAGATGAATGCCGAGCAGCTCTGGGAGACCACTATGGATCCGGAGCGGCGCCTACTCTACCAGGTGAATATTACTGATGCGGAAAAGGCGAACCACACCTTCGACATTCTCATGGGTTCCGACGTGTTGCCTCGCAAAAAGTTCATCCAGTCACACGCGCGCAGTGTGCAGAATATCGACATCTAAAAGGGAATTGACGTTCGCTTGCAGACGTGCTATCGTTATCGTCTGTAAGCGCCCCCGGGCGTTTTTCTCTACCACGACATGACTACCTTTTTACAAGAAGTACGCACAGAATTAGCAAAAGTAAGTTGGCCAAGCCGCTCGCAAGTCATCCGTTATACGGGTGTTGTTCTCGCGATCACGATTGTAATGTCCGCCTATCTAGGTGTTTTGGATGCGTTGTTTACCTACATCCTCACGCTTATTGTTTCTTAACCTATGGCAAAGCAAGCTAATATTGAAGAGCGCCGCTGGTACGCTATTCACACGTATTCTGGCTACGAAGACAACGTATGCCGCAGTTTAAAACAACGCGTGGAAACGCTCGGTTTTGAAGATCAGATTTTCAACATTCTCGTTCCAAAAGAAAAGAAGATTCGTATCCGCAACGGCAAGCGTGAAACGATCGAAGAAAAGATCTACCCAGGTTATGTGCTCGTGGAGATGCTCGTCAATGACGCGTCATGGTATGTAGTGCGCAACACGCCAAACGTGACCGGCTTTATCGGTGCTGGCACGGTGCCAACCCCACTCTCTGCCTCGGAGGTAAATGATCTTCTTGCTCGCTCCGGCGCAAAGGAGCCTTCGTACCAAGTGGACATTGCGGTTGGGGAGCGCGTGAAGATCACTGACGGCCCCTTTAAAGATTTCGATGGTAAAATCGCAGAAGTAGATCCGGAGCGTGGCCGCGTCAAAGTGTTGGTAACGATCTTTGGTCGCGAAACGCCCGTGGAACTTGACTTCTTGCAGATGAAGAAGTTGTAGTATATACTCGTTTGGCTTATCGCTTTGGTGCGGTGATGCTTCTCCCGCGCAAAGCACGTATACATGGCAAAGAATATCAAAGCAGTCGCAAAACTTCAGATTCCCGGCGGTCGGGCAACTCCGGCACCTCCAGTGGGTACGGCACTCGGTCCAACTGGTATCAACTTGCAGCAATTTGTTCTGCAGTTTAATGATGCAACAAAGGATCGTCCGGGCGAGGTGACGCCGGTCATTGTTACTATCTATGACGACCGCTCGTTCTCTCTTGAATTTAAGACCCCGCCAGCAGCATATCTTCTGCAGGTAGCCGCAGGTCTTGAGAAGGGTTCTGGTGAGCCAAATAAGAAGAAAGTGGGCTCTGTCACCAAGGCGCAAGTGCGCGAGATCGCAGAGAAAAAGATGCAGGATCTCAACGCAAACGACGTAGAGGCTGCAATGAAGATTGTTGAAGGCACCGCCCGCTCAATGGGCATCGAAGTGAAGTAAGGTTGCATGCATAGAGAATCTCGCTTAGACTGAACGACGCCCACCAGGGCGTCGTTCTTTATTGAGGGGAGGCGTGCATGCCGTTCATCACATTTGAGGGAATTGAGGGCGCTGGTAAAACGGAGCAGGCGAGGCGACTCGTTTCTATGCTTCACGGCTTTTTGGGGCGAAATGCAGTACTAACCAAGGAGCCTGGCGCGGATACCGCCGTAGGTCGAGGCGTCCGTGAACTGCTGCTTACCCCGCGGAATACCATCCTGTACCCCGATGCGGAGTTCTTTCTCTTCCTTGCGGACCGGGCTCAACATGTCCGCGAGATCGTACAGCCCGCGCTCAAGCGAGGTGATTGGGTGGTGAGCGATCGCTACATCGGATCCACGTTTGCCTACCAGTTGGTTGCTCGAGACATGGACAACCGCGATGCTCGGATGCAGGCCATCAACCTTGCGACGGGTGGTCTGATGCCCGATCTGCAGATCGTGCTTCTTGTGGAGCCCGAGGTGGGGATCCGTCGCGTGCACGGACGTGGCGAGAAGATGGATCGTTTCGAGCGTGAAGAGCTCGCGTTCCATCGCCGCGTACATGAAGGATTCAGAGAGTGGATCTCTGTCTCGCCCAATTGCTCCGCTGTCGTCGATGACGGCACTAAGAGCATTGAAGAGATCCATCACGAGATCTTCTCTCGCGTGGTCCGCAAGTTCTCTCCGCACTACGCAGCGTAAGCGTAAGTGGAAAACTGCCCTCAGACTTTCGAGTCTGGGGGCGCTTTTTTTTGCCAACAAAACATGCTACCGTTGGGTATTCGTATGGAATATACGCCTACTATTGGCCTTGAGATTCACGTCGAGCTCAAGACGCGCACGAAGATGTTCTGCGCGTCTTTGAACGACCCCGACGAGAAGCGTCCGAACACGAACATTTGTCCCGTGTGCATGGGGCATCCGGGCACGCTTCCAGTGGCAAATGAAGAAGCCATCCGTAAGGTGGTGCTTGCCGGCATGTCGTTGGGGTGCGCAATCGACCCGGAAACATTTTTCGAGCGTAAGAACTATTTCTATCCTGACCTTCCTAAGGGTTACCAAATTACCCAATATCAGCGACCATTCTGTAAAGATGGGGCACTCACCATTCCTGATGGGGAGGGAAAGCCTAAAACAATCCGTATTGAACGTATCCACCTTGAGGAAGACGTAGGCCGCTCATATCACAGCGCCGATGGGAGCGACACGCTTCTTGATTTTAACCGCGCCGGCGTGCCGCTTATGGAGCTCGTAACGAAACCCGACTTTTCTTCTGCAGAAGAGGTGGTTGCCTTTGCAGAAGAGCTCCGCCTTATTTTGCGCTATGCAGGTGTTTCCGATGCTGACATGGAAAAGGGGCAGATGCGTGTTGAGGTAAACATCTCCATGGCTCCAAGTAATGCGCCAGGCACTGGAACCAAAGTTGAAGTAAAGAATATTAACTCAATCAACGCCGCTGGACGCGCGGCAACCTATGAGATGGAGCGCCAAGCAGACGCGCTTCGCTCTGGAGAGCGCGTGATTCAAGAAACGCGCGGATGGGACGAGGTGCAAGGAAAAACGATCTCACAGCGCGTGAAAGAGGGGGCCGCGGACTATCGCTATTTCCCAGAGCCGGATTTGCCACCTATCGTACTCACGCCCGAATGGCTCGCCGATGTGCAAATGCTGGTTCCAGAACTTCCCGCAGAACGCCGCACTCGTTTTACGAAGGAATATGCCCTTCCAGAACACGATATCGAAGTGATGACCACGAATCGCGCACTCGGTGACTATTTCGAACATGTGGCGAGTGAGCTTGCCTCATTTGAAAAACTTTCTCACCTCAACCGCCCAGGCGTAGAGCACGTGCCTCGTTTATATAAACTCGCTTCGAACTACCTCATGACAGAGCTTGCGCGCCATCTTGATGCCGCCGGGCTACACATCTCGCAGTGCCCTATCTCCCCAGAGCATTTCGCTGATGCAATTGTCCGCGTATTCCATGGAGAAGTATCTTCGTCTGGCGCACAGGCACTCATCGCCGGCATGTTCGCAAGCGGCGCATCGCCAGAGGCTATTATTCGAGAGAAAGATCTTGCTCAAGTTTCTGATTCTCGTGCGCTTTTGGAAATTGTATCTCGTGTACTTGCAGAGAATGAAAAGGCAGTGGCAGACTTTAAAGCAGGAAAAGAAGCTCCGCTGAAATTCCTCGTGGGAAAAGTAATGGCGGCCTCAAAAGGGAAGGCAAACCCACAAGTTGCTCAAGAGTTAATTCTCAAAGCGCTTCAATAAAAAGAAAAGTGGGCGCGTCATTGCTGACGCGCCCGTGTGCTAACGCTTCATCCAGAGGCCCATGAGCGCGAGCTCACGCCGTGCTGCTGTCAGTGAATCGGATCCGTGGATGAAATTGGCAGCCGGCTTGGCGGGATCGAAGCGTTCGCGTAGCCTGCCACGAATGCTTGTCGGCGCCGCTTCGCGAGGGTTTGTGGCCCCGTTAATGAGGCGCACGTTAATTATGGCGTCGAGCCCTTCGACTCGCATGACCCACACGGGGCCAGATGCCATGTAGGCAACGAGTTGCTCGAACCACCCTTTGTTGCGGTGCTCCGCGTAGAACTCCGCGGCTCCCAGATACGTGAACTGCATCTCGTGTTCCTGTACGACGCGCAGTTCGGCGTCGTGGTACATCTGTCGCGCCAAACAACGGATCTCGTAGCGCGTCTCGATTTCTGGCCACGGCTTTACCATGGCGAGCGTCACGTTGCCGTCCGCAATCCCCACTCATGCCTCCTAGAAAGAACCGCGGACATCCTAGCGTACTCATACCATCTGCGCAATGCCAGCTTTTACCCACCTCACATCCCCATTCCTCCGCCACCAGGTGAGCTGGCGCTTTGAGTAGGCGATGATGTCGTGGAGGAGCGCGGTGCGCATCTCATCGCGTGCGATTTTCTTTTGGAGAAAGCG